>NZ_JAOWGQ010000052.1:0-174207 GCF_030333085.1 Citrobacter sp. Cpa228
GGTAATGACTCCAACTTATTGATAGTGTTTTATGTTCAGATAATGCCCGATGACTTTGTCATGCAGCTCCACCGATTTTGAGAACGACAGCGACTTCCGTCCCAGCCGTGCCAGGTGCTGCCTCAGATTCAGGTTATGCCGCTCAATTCGCTGCGTATATCGCTTGCTGATTACGTGCAGCTTTCCCTTCAGGCGGGATTCATACAGCGGCCAGCCATCCGTCATCCATATCACCACGTCAAAGGGTGACAGCAGGCTCATAAGACGCCCCAGCGTCGCCATAGTGCGTTCACCGAATACGTGCGCAACAACCGTCTTCCGGAGCCTGTCATACGCGTAAAACAGCCAGCGCTGGCGCGATTTAGCCCCGACATAGCCCCACTGTTCGTCCATTTCCGCGCAGACGATGACGTCACTGCCCGGCTGTATGCGCGAGGTTACCGACTGCGGCCTGAGTTTTTTAAGTGACGTAAAATCGTGTTGAGGCCAACGCCCATAATGCGGGCGGTTGCCCGGCATCCAACACCATTCATGGCCATATCAATGATTTTCTGGTGCGTACCGGGTTGAGAAGCGGTGTAAGTGAACTGCAGTTGCCATGTTTTACGGCAGTGAGAGCAGAGATAGCGCTGATGTCCGGCAGTGCTTTTGCCGTTACGCACCACCCCGTCAGTAGCTGAACAGGAGGGACAGCTGATAGAAACAGAAGCCACTGGAGCACCTCAAAAACACCATCATACACTAAATCAGTAAGTTGGCAGCATCACCTCCAAAGAACACTCTATGCTTTTAGAGAAGTTATCTGAGGATAAGGTTATCAGTAATAGTGGTATTCCCAATAGCGTAGTTATTGCAGAACCGACTACACAGATACGCGCGAATGACCTGCAGGGAAAAATTACAGCTCTGGAGAGAGTTAATCGTCTCCGGGAGGCGCAGTATCGTATCGCCCTCGAAAAAAATAAGGAGTTAAAGAGGAAGCTTGAAGCATCCTTTGCTGAAGGTGTCAATTCCCAGGACAAAAAAACAACCAATAAATCTATCGCTGTTGATGTTAAAAGTGAGTTAAATAACCAATCAATAATATTAAATAAAAAGATTTCTGGTCTTGAAAAAGAACTCGCGGATGTGACTAACCAGAAAGAAAAACTAGAGCAACAGACTGCAAAGTTGGCTGTTTTAGAAAAAGAAAAATATGATTTATCAAAACAATTAACGGTATTAGCGGCGAGTTCAAAAGAGGCACCTAAACAAAGATTTTTATTGGAACAGCAGACCAAAAAGCTTAGCTATTTGGAAACGGAAAAAGCAAAACTTTTAAAACAGAAAGTAAGTTCAGAGCAAAAAATAGCTCAGTTGGCATTGCTAGAAAAAGACAAAATTGCACTAGAGAAAGATAAAGCTGATCTGATTAAGCAGATAGCGGATCTGAACAAATCCGGCAGCGCTGATGCGTTGAAACAGAAATTAGCGCTGGGACAACAGACGGCTCAGCTGGCAGTGCTGGAGAAAGACAAAGTCACGCTGACGAAGCAGATAGCCGACCTGAACAAATCCGGCAGCGCTGATGCGGCGAAACTGGAGAAACAGACGGCTCAGCTGGCGGCACTGGAGAAAGACAAGGGCGTGCTGGTGAAGCAGATAGCCGACCTGAACAAATCCGGCAGCGCTGATGCGGCGAAACTGGAGAAACAGACGGCTCAGCTGGCGGTACTGGAGAAAGACAAGGGCGTGCTGACGAAGCAGATAGCCGACCTGAACAAATCCGGCAGCGCTGATGCGGCGAGACTGGAAAAACAGACGGCTCAGCTGGCCGTGCTGGAGAAAGACAAAGTCACGCTGGCGAAGCAGATAGCCGATCTGAATAAATCCGCCAGCGCTGATACGGCGAGACTGGAAAAACAGACGGCTCAGCTGGCGGCGCTGGAGAAAGACAAGGGCGTGCTGGCGAAGCAGATAGCCGACCTGAACAAATCCGCCAGCGCTGATGCGGCGAAACTGGAGAAACAGACGGCTCAGCTGGCGGCGCTGAAGAAAGACAAAGTCACGCTGACGAAGCAGATAGCCGACCTGAATAAATCCGGCAGCGCTGATACGGCGAGACTGGAAAAACAGACGGCTCAGTTGGCGGCGCTGGAGAAAGACAAGGGTGTGCTGACGAAGCAGATAGCCGACCTGAACAAATCCGGCAGCGCTGATGCGGCGAGACTGGAAAAACAGACGGCTCAGCTGGCAGTGCTGGAGAAAGACAAGGGCGTGCTGGCGAAGCAGATAGCCGACCTGAATAAATCCGGCAGCGCTGATGCGGCGAAACTGGAGAAACAGACGGCTCAGCTGGCGGTACTGGAGAAAGACAAAGCTAAAGCAGCAGCAAAATCTACATTACTTGCTCAACAGGTTTTGAAGCTTGTCAACGTAATAGAAGATACGAAAAAAGTAAAAGAATATCTGGAATCTCAGAACGTCAGTTTGATCGCTCAGAATAGTGAGCAAAAATCAAATATGGTTAAAATGGCTGAGTCATTGCGAAATTCTGAGACTCTGTCAAAGTTAGTTGCGGAGGAAAGAAGGAAAAATATTGAACTTAATACCTTGATTTCTAGATTGAATGTTTCAATAGGTGAAAAATCATCGCGAATTGGCGTGCTTGAGCAAGAGTTGTCTAAAAATACTCAAAAAAATATTGAGCTTGAAGCATCAATACGACAGATGAATTTGAGTACCAGAAAGGCAGCTAACGTGCCAGAGAATGCCACACCTGGTGGTAATGCGGTTGTCAAAAAACCGTTATTGCAACAGCAACAAAACTCACAAACGATAATAACTTCGCCTTCTGTTAAAGAACAGTCAGAGGAATTGATGCGTTCAGTTAAGGCGATAAAAGGAGCTATTCAGCAATCCGATGGTGTTATTTATGTTGTGGAAAGCAAAGGCGCAAAGCGGAAAGCGAAGAAAAAAGATTATATACAGTTTGTAATGAAAGAAGAGGTTAGTACGGGCGCAGTTATATCAAATAATGTTAATATTAACAGCAAGGTTGATAAATTACCTGAATTACTTAGTAAGGCCGTTACTCTTGTAGGCACAAAGGGGCGCGTGAAAATATATATACCGCCTGATTTAGCATATGGTGGTAAGGGTATTCCCAATATTGCACCTTCAGGTATTGTTTCAATATTAACGGTAGATGTTACTGGCTTGAAGCCATAAGCATATTCCTCTTGCGGGTATGTAATATGGCACTTAAAAGCAGCAAAGATAATCTTTGCTGCTTTTTATATTATAAACTCTAATTAATTATTAACGTATTAGTGCGCGCCGCCGCCGCCACTGCCTGCACCGAATGGCGGTTTGGCAAACCATACCAGGCCGAGTAGCACGAGGAAAATCCCTGCAGACATCCAGAAGATTTCGTTAGCAGAAATAATCAGCCCCTGGTTGGTGATTTGCTGTGCCAGCCATCCGGAGGCCTGCTCCTTGCTCATTCCCAGCCCTTGCAACTGGTCATACATCGCCTGTGCATTAGGGTTGTAAGGGTTTACTGACTCCGTTAGTTGCGCATGGTGCAGCGACTCACGGCTAGTCCACATCGTTGTGGTGATCGATGTGCCAATAGAACCCGCCAGCGTTCGCGTAAAGTTAGACAGGCTCGATGCTGCCGCCATACGTTCAGGCGGTAAACCCGATAGCGTGATGGTGGTCAGTGGCATAAAGAAGCAGGCTACCGCGAACCCCTGAATAAACTGCGGCCAGGCCGATGCGCCAAAATCCATACCGGGTTCGAATGTCCACGCACGCCAGTAGAAACAGACGGCATACATGATGAAGCTGAAAGTGACCAGCCGACGCATATCCAGCTTGTGTGCGAAACGGCCGATAATCGGCGACAGGATCACCGGAATCACCCCAACCGGCGCAGACGCCAGACCTGCCCAGGTTGCCGTATATCCGTACACCTCCTGCAATAACTGCGGCAACAGAACGATTGCGCCGAAGTAGAGCATATAGGCCAGACTGATACACAGACAGCCGATGGTAAAGTTGCGCGACTTAAACAGCGAGAGATCGACAATGGGGTGCTCGTCGGTAAGCTCCCAGACGATGAGGAAGCTGATTGCCACCACGGCGACCACCGTCAGGATGATAATTTCCTGCGAGGCGAACCAGTCCAATTCTTTGCCGCGGTCGAGCATAATCTGCAAACTGCCGATACCAATGACCAGCAGTGCCAGACCAATGGCGTCGATACGCCGCTGCTCGGTTTTGGTTTCCCGACCTCGCAGGGTTTGCAACGTCATTAATACCACTACAGCACCGATTGGCACGTTGATGAAAAATATCCAGCCCCAGTGATAGTTGTCGCTGATATAGCCCCCAAGAATGGGGCCACATATCGGGGCAACAATCACCGTCATCGACCATAGCGCGAGGGCAATGGAGCGTTTGGCGGGAGGATAGTTATTCAGTAACAGGCTTTGCGAGAGCGGGATTAACGGACCGGCGACAATACCCTGAATGACGCGGAAGAAAATCAGCATGTTCAGGCTGGTGGACATCCCACATGCCCATGAGGCAATGACGAAGGCGATAGTTGACCACATGAATAGTCTTACTTCACCAACGCGTTTGGCCAGCCAGCCGGTGATCGGAATAGAGATAGCATTCGCCACCCCGAATGAGGTGATCACCCAGGTTCCCTGGCTCAGTGAAGAGCCGAGGTTCCCGGCGATAGTGGGGATCGCCACGTTAGCAATGGTGGAGTCCAGCACCTGCATGAATGTCGCCAGGGACAGCGCAATCGTCATAATGACGAGCTGCGCGCCTTCCAGCGGTTTTTGCTGTTGCATCACACGCACCTTTGAATTAGCCCGCGTTGGCCTGCACGATCTCTTCGATCATCTTATTGACCGGATCAAGGTTGATTTCACGTGCATTACTTTCTGATACTGGCGTCGTGCGGACCTGGCTTGCCAGGATCTGCCCGTCACGATTAGCGGTATCTACCGTAACCAGTGTCGACAAACCAATACGCAGTGGATGTTGTGCCAGTTGCTGCGCATCCAGTTCGATACGTACCGGTAAACGCTGGACAACTTTGATCCAGTTACCGGTTGCGTTTTGCGCCGGCAGCAGGGAGAACGCGCTGCCCGTACCCATATCCAGGCCGACGACTTTCCCGGTGTATTTCACGTCATCGCCGTAAATATCACTGATAACGGTCGCCGGTTGACCAATACGCATGTGCGCCAGCTGTGTTTCTTTGAAGTTGGCATCCACCCACAGGTTAGTGGCCGGAACAACCGCCATCAGCGGCGTAGTCGGGCTAATTTGCGCGCCAGGCTGCACGGCACGACGGGAAACATAGCCGGTCATCGGGCTGACAATTTTGGTACGTTCCAGCGCCAGCCAGGCATTACGCACTTCGGTGGCAGCCTGTTGTACAGCAGGTTGATCTTCCAGCTTGCTGCCCAGAATCATTGCCTGATTCGCATTATATTGTTGGATTGCGACATCAAGCTGAGCCTGAGCGCTGGCGACGGCATCGCGGGCATGTTGCAGTTCTTCGCGGCCAATCAGGTTGGCATTACCCAGCGGGACACGGCGATTAAAGTCGCTTTGTGCCTGGGCCAGCGCAGTTCTCTGCACTTCAATGCTGGCCTGCAGTTGCTTGCTGTTGATCATCAACTGGTGCGTCTGGCGCACGCTGGACGCCAGCGCAGTTTTGGCTTTTTCAAATGCCTGCCTGGCATCTGTCTGATCGAGAGTGACCAGGACATCGCCCTGTTTTACAAAGTCAGTGTTATCAGCCCAGACTTTCGTCACGCTGCCTGATACCTGCGCCATAATTTGAACCTGGTTCCCTGCCACGTACGCATCGTCTGTCTCTTCGATATGACGCAGTACTAAAAACCAATAAATCCCATATGCCACGGCAATGATAATAAAGAGCAAGGTCAGCAGGAGCAGCATACTTTTACGTTTGCCATTCTTCTTGACCGGTTGCTGCGGGGTTTGAGTCTCCGCATTTGCGCTCATGTTGTTCTCCACGATCTTATTTTTTTTCACATCGGCTGAAGCCGACCTGTTTATCAGACAGGCCAGCAGTATGCGTGCTGGCCTGTCGGTTTTTCATTTATAAATCTGGATTTCTGAGCGAGTCAGCGCGTTAGCGCAGCGCTTCTAACACCGCGCCATCCTGCTCCATCTGATCAAGACGGGTCAGAAGTTTACGGGTGATATGCTCAAGTTGATCTTTTTCGGTGGTGCTGAGAGATGACCAAAGCTGATGAAGGCAGTTATGCTGAGGCGGTAATACCTCCTGCAAAAAAGCATGGCCTTTTTCGGTCAATTGCAGATGCAGACAGCGGCGATCGTTATCGCTTTCGCGGCGCTCGATCCAGCCACGCTTTTCTAACTCATCCGCGATACGGGTGGCGTTAGTCCGTGACGAGCCAAGTGCGCAACTCAGTTCAGAAGGCTGAATACTGTGGTTTTCCTGAGACTCCAGCGTAATCAACGCCATAAACAACGTCTCGTTAATCCCTTGAGCTTTCAGCATCTTATTGCGGTTTTCCAGCAGCTTGCCCTGCATATGCATGCAAAGACGAGTCAGAAGCACTTCCTGATAAGGGAACTCTTCGTAGCGGCTGGCGCGAAATTTTAGCATTTGTTCAATGGGCGTAAACGAACTATCCATTTGGGTATAACCTCATTAATTTCAGCCGATATAGTAACGACAGTGACAAATAAAGTAAATGTATTATTTATTTAAAATGATTATTTTAATCTATAAAACAAACAGCATTTTCCAGGCTAATCCATAGCCCAGGGCACTCAGTAAGGTCGGAATGATGATGCTGCGGGTCTTATAGAAGCTTGCACCCAGTACCACAAACCCCACCAGCGTAGGCACAAAACGACGGGCATCGTGCATCACTTCTGGCGCAGTAGACACCACCAGCAGGGCGCAAATTGATGCAATACCGATGGTGTCGAGTAGTATTCCAGTGGCTCCGCGTTTTGTCGGGCGCACATTCCCCATTCGCAGACGCAGTGGTAAATAGCGAAAACAGTAATTGACGCAGCCGACCAGCAGGCCGAGCAGCAGAACCTCATAACTCATCAGGACCTCCCTGCCAGAACGACTGAATGAGCGCGGTCAGGCATCCGCAGACTATGCCTGCGAGGATGGCTGCCGGGATAGAAAACAGCGTCACGCCAGCCAGCGCACCGGCTAAAGCCGCCGTGACGCATAGCGTTTGATTACGCTGGAAAGAGGCCAGCAGAAAACTCATAAACAGCGCCGGGAGCATAAACCCCAGCGCCGCTTCTACCGCCGGGAATCCCTTCAGTAAGCCAGTGCCGGAAAATGCGCCGATAACCGTACCAAGTACCCAGGAAGCCCAGGAGCATAGCGCGATGCCGATCATCCAGTTTTCACTCCAGCGCCGGTTATCCCGCACCAGCTTGGCCGTTGCCGCGGCAAAGACTTCGTCGGTGAGGCCAAAGGCCCATAGCGCGCTTTTAGGTTTGCTCAGCTGTCGGGCGATACGGCTGCGCAGAGAAGGGCCGTACAAAACGTGGCGAACATCCATCGCCATGACGGTCAGAGCCGCGACCCACAGTGAGCTGCCTGCGGCGAGCATCGTGGTGATGACAAACTGGCTGGCGCCGGCGTAAATGATGCAGGAGAAAAAAACGCTTTCAACGGGAGTAAAGCCCAGGCGAGTCGCATTCATACCAAATGCAAATGCGACCGGAATATAACTGATAACTATCGGTAGGCTGTCTTTGAATCCTTCAGTTAACGTTGCAGAACGGGATTCAGACTGGGGAACAGGGCTTTCCATAGGATTATAGGCTTCATTACCGAAATTAAAATAACCTGGCTCAATGCGTTATAACCTTAGCAGACTGATGGGCTCCTTAACACCCTGAGGAGCCCAATCAAAGATAAACAGACGTTATACGCCTAATTTACGGCTTCCTGGCGGTGAAAACCTCGCCACCAGACCAGCAGGTTGAGTACGGCAACAGTCACACCTGCCAGACAAACGCCAGCCCAGCCGGCATGCTGCCAGGCTGAAGCTGAAATCAGCGAACCTGCCGCACCACCAATGAAATAGCTGGTCATGTATCCGGCAGTCAGGCGATTACGTGCGTCCGGGTGAATGCGATAGATAACGGTCTGGTTGGTGATATGTACCCCCTGAACGGTCAGATCCAGTACCAGAATACCGATAATCAGCATCGGCACTGAAGTATGTCCGAACCAGATAGCCAGCCAGGAGAACAACAGTAGCAGCAGGCCTGCGGTAGTCGTGAGGTGTGATTTACCCTTATCGGCAAAACCGCCCGCCGGACGAGCGCCTAACGCACCGGCGGCTCCGGCCAGACCGAACAGGCCAATCATCCCCTCTGAATAGTTAAACGGTGGTGCGGCAAGTAAAAATGCCATTGATGTCCAGAGGATACTGAAGTTGGCAAAGGTCAGGCAGCCCAACATCGCGCGGGTGCGGAGTAATTTATCGTGGATAAACAGGCTAAACACAGAACCCAATAGCTGCGGGTAGTTAAGATGGGTCTCTGATTTCATCTTCGGCAAACCACGCCACAGGGCAATCGCCATCAACGCCATCAGTACTGAGGCCACCCAAAACACGGTGCGCCAGCCGCCGAGATTCGCCAGCAACCCTGCAACCGTTCGTGCCAGCAAAATCCCCAGCAACAGGCCGCTCATAATCGTACCAACGACTTTACCGCGCTTGTCAGGCGTGGCGAGCGTCGCTGCCAGCGGAACCAGGATCTGTGCCACAACTGAGAACAACCCGGTTAGCGCAGTGCCGAGGATCAGCATCCCCAGCGACTGACTGCTGGCGGTAATCAGCATGCCGCCTGCTGCTAACAGTGTCATCGAGACAATCAGCATCCGGCGTTCAAACATATCGCCAAGCGGTACCAGAAACAGGAGCCCTGCAGCGTAGCCAAGCTGGGCTGCAGTGACGATAAAGCCCGCAGTACTGGCCGACAGCGAAAAGTTTCGCGCGATGGTGTCGAGCAGCGGCTGGGCGTAATAGTTACTGGCAACGGCGAGGCCGGTCGCCACAGACATTAATACAATCAGTGCCGGGCTAAGCCCGTGAGTGGGTTTGGTCATTGTTTTCAACTGAATAATGGGGTGCAGAAAACAATCATAACGGAAGTGATTAAATGTTGCTGATTTGTTGGGTGATGGATTGTGCGGTGAGGGAAGGGCGTGTAGGCCGGATAAGGCGCATCGCGCCACCATCCGGCATTGGTGTGGTTACTGGGCCTGATAGCGTTATGCTTATCAGGCCTACGAGTGGGTTATTTCTGCGCAGCCAGCGCTTCTTTCACCCAGCCGTCGAACTGCTGCTGGTGGGCTTTGATCCAGCCGTCAACGTGGCCCTGAACGTCAGCTTCTGAGGCTTTACCATCATGCATCATTGCGTTCTGCGCATTGATATCTGCCAGTGGTAATTTCATGATGGCAAACAGTTTCGCCGCCGCCGGGTTTTTCTCCGCCCAGGCTTTATTAGCGACGATGTGCATGGTGTTTACCGGGAAGCCATAGTTCGCGCCGTTCGGCAGTTTGGTATCAATATCTTTCTGTTCACCTGGCAGAGAAGAGAACGGGACCTGTAGCCAGACGACATCTTTGCCCGGTTTCATCACGTCACTGACCCAGTATGGTGTCCAGGTGTAGTACAGGATCGGTTTGCCTTCTTTAAAGCGGGTAATGGTGTCAGCCATCATTGCTGCATAGTTACCGTGGCTGACCTCGACTGTTTTTTCCAGATCGAACGCTTTGTTCTGGTGGTTAATCACCGCTTCACAACCCCAGCCCGGCGAGCAACCCATCATGTCAGCTTTACCATCGCCGTTGGTATCAAAGATTTTGGCGATTTTCGGATCTTTTAGCTGGGCAATATTGGTGATTTTGTACTGCTCAGCGGTTTTCTTATCGATCAGATAACCCTGTGCAGCGCCTGTTACGAATACCCCCTCGCGATAGAATTTTTTATCTCCGCCTGCAGCGGCATACATATCATCATGTAGCGGCTGCCAGTTCACGGCGGTAAACGTCGCATCGCCAGAGGCAATAGAGGTATAGCCGACGTTGTAGTCGACTTCGCTTGTCTTATTTACGGTGTAGCCCAGTTTCTCCAGCGCACGGCTAACTAACTGCGTCTGGAAGGACTCTTCAGAGATGGTGCTCTGGATAGGTTGTACAGTGATGCCTTTGCCCGGCAGGTCAGAAGCGAAAGCGCTGGTGGAGACAAGGGTGGCAAACGCTGTGGCAATAATTACTTTCTGTCGCATCGTTGTTCCTTATTACACTTCATCCTGAATGATTTTGTGTAAGTTGATGAATTGTAGGCCCGGTAAGCGCAGCGCCACCGGGCAACGGGTGAATTACTTCGTGAAAGGGCGGGTGAGAAGCCCAACAGGACCTGTGGTGTACCAGCGGCGGTTACCACGGCTACGCGAGTCACGGCCTACGGCCTGCGTCAGACGGTCGAGAATGATGGCGAGGATCACGATACCCACACCGCCAACGGTAGCCAGCCCCATGTCCAGACGACCGATTCCGCGCAGAACCATCTGACCCAGCCCGCCGACGGCTATCATCGATGCGATAACCACCATGGAGAGTGCCAGCATCAGCGTCTGGTTCACCCCGGCCATAATGGTGGGCATCGCCAGCGGGAGCTGCACTTTAAACAGCATCTGACGTGGGCTGGCACCAAACGAGCGCGAGGCTTCAATCAGATCGGCGGGCACCTGATTAATCCCCAGAATGGTCAGACGCACAATTGGCGGCAGGGCGAAGATAATCGTCACCACCACGCCCGGGACGTTGCCAATACCGAACAGCATGACAATCGGCACCAGATAGACGAACGCAGGTGTGGTTTGCATCGCATCCAGCAGCGGGCGAACTATTTTTGCTGCCCGAGGGCTACGCGCTAACCAGATCCCCATCGGCAGGCCGATCACCACGCAGAACAACAGCGCGGTCAGCACCAGTGCCAGGGTGATCATGGCTTGGGACCATGCGCCGATGGCACCGATGGCAATCAAGGAAATCAGCGTAGCAACGCCCATCCCAACGCCAGAAATCTGCCAGGCAATCAGGGCGAACAGGATAATCGCCACGGGGGCAGGCATACCTAACAGAAGCTGCTGGAAGCCGTTGAGAATGTAATCAACCGGGACACGAATGCCCTGGAAGACCGGACGGAAATGGGTAACGACCCAGTCGATCCCCTCTGTGACCCAGCTGTCCAGTGGGATCAGCGTTTTATGGAACGGATCCATAATATTGAAATGCTCTGGCGACGGCGCGGGGGCGCTGGTCAGCCAGTCCGCGCCACCGCCGTCAGTGGGCGCACCGGATGGCGTGCTCCAGGCATCGGCAGTTTGTGCGGCACTGTCGGCCGCTGGTGTGGTATCCCACGGATTAGTTTGATCAGCCATTGTTTACCCCCTCACGATCCAAAGCCTGTAACAGCATGCGTTTTGAAATGACGCCCACATATTGCTGTTCCTCATCAACAACCGGCACCGCGCACGGGGCCTGGCCGACATGAGAAAGCAACTCGCTGAGAGGAGTTTGCGCATCGACGGCTAGCGGCTCATCGATCAATGCCGCTTCAATACCTTGCGCCTGACTTAACGCTGTTTTTAATGAGTCGATAGAGACAACGCCGACGAATTTGTTGCCGCGTTCGATCACGTAACCATATTCGCGATCTTTGTCCTGCAATAATTGCAGCGCCGAACGTGGACCCACCCCGGGCGTTTTACGAATTAGCCCTTCGGGACTACGGCGTGATATATCTTTCGCACTGAAGACCTGGCTAATATCAACGCCGCGGAAGAAGGTGCGGACATAATCATTGGCTGGATTATTCAGGATTTCATCCGGCGTGCCGACCTGGACCACTTCACCGTTTTGCATAATGGCAATTCTGTCGCCAATACGCATAGCTTCGTCGAGATCATGCGATATAAAGACCACGGTGCGCTGATGCTTCGCCTGTAGTTTTACCAGTTCATCCTGCATCTCAGTACGAATTAATGGATCAAGGGCTGAGAAGGCCTCATCCATTAATAAGATATCAGGGTTAATAGCTAATGCGCGGGCGAGGCCTACACGCTGGCGCATACCCCCGGAAAGTTCATCCGGGTATCCGTGAGCATAATTCTCCAGACCAACCTGACGTAGCGCATCTAACGCTTTTTCACGACGTTCATCCGCACCAACACCGGCTAATTCCATGCCGAATGCCGTATTGTCCAGCACCGTCATGTGCGGCATCAGGGCAAAGGACTGGAACACCATCGCAATCTTTTTTCTGCGCACCTCGCGAAGCTCGGCATCGGATATCCGGGCGATGTCTACGCCGTCAATCAATACCTGTCCGCGGGTGGGTTCAATCAGGCGATTGAGAAGGCGTACCATTGTGGATTTACCCGAACCGGATAATCCCATGATGACAAATATCTCGCCTTCTTCAATGGCCAGACTGGCGTTCTTAACGCCAAGCGATAGCCCTGTTTTATCCAGAATCTGCTCTTTTGAAAGTCCTTTTTCAATATATTTGAAAGCTCTCTGCGGATGCTCGCCAAATATCTTATAGAGATTTTTAACTTCTAATTTAATTGCCATGCAATAGAATGATTCCTGTTATTTGTTTATATCGATATATTACCTGATGGAAATAGTGACCTTTTTCTACCCTAACATACTGAGAATCTGAGACAACCCTGAATTTGGTTGTGGCACGAATATTGCCGAAGGCCAGGCGGCGGGATTTCCCATGATATAAGGGCTGAGCGCGAATGTGAGTTGTCTGATATTTTTTGTAAATGGCAAGGGAAAATCGCCTGAATTGATGAAATGCAGGCGAATAATGCGGCTGGTATTGAGTGTAGATCACACAATTATATTTGTGCGATAAAAGTGTGATCCTGTTAAAATATTTCCGCGAAAATTGTACGGTATTTTTCGCGAAAATGAGCGCTAGAAACTCCAGTCGTCATCTTCTGTTTCGACGGCTTTACCCATCACATAAGATGACCCTGAACCCGAGAAAAAATCGTGGTTTTCGTCAGCATTGGGCGACAGCGCGGCAAGGATTGCCGGGTTCACATCCGCCATTTCTGCCGGGAATAATGCCTCATATCCCAAATTCATTAATGCCTTATTGGCGTTGTAGCAAAGGAAGGCTTTGACGTCCTCCACCCAGCCGGTCTCTGCATACAATTCTTCCGTATAACGCGCTTCGTTATCATACAATTCCATCAGCAGGTCGAAGGCAAAATTCTTTAACTCCTCGCGTGCGGATTCGGAAATATGCTCCAGACCTTTTTGGTATTTATAGCCAATGTAATAACCATGAACCGCTTCATCACGAATGATCAGACGAATAAGATCGGCAGTATTGGTCAATTTGCCGCGGCTGGAAAAATACATCGGCAACCAGAAACCGGAATAGAACAGGAAGGATTCCAGAAACACGCTGGCAATTTTCTTCTTCAGCGGTTCGTCGCTGGCGTAATGTGCCAAAACGATCTGCGCCTTGCGCTGGAGTGGGGTATTTTCTTCACTCCAGGCGTAAGCCGCATCCACGTCTTTGGTCTGGCAAAGGGTGGAGAAAATAGAGCTGTAGGAACGGGCGTGCACCGCCTCCATAAAGCTGATATTCGACAGCACCGCCTCTTCATGTGGTGTTAATGAATCAGCCATTAATGCTGGCGCACCGGCAATATTCTGAATGGTGTCGAGCAGCGTCAGGCCGGTAAATACGCGGATGGTGAGCTGCTGCTCGGCAGCGTTCAACGTTTGCCAGGCCGGGATGTCATTGGAAAGCGGGACCTTTTCCGGTAGCCAGAAGTTACTGGTCAGGCGATTCCAGACTTCGAGATCTTTATCATCCTCAATCTTGTTCCAGTTGATGGCGCTCACGCGTGATAATGCCATTTTGTTCTCCTTACAGTGCGCATGACACGCAGCCTTCTATTTCAGTCCCTTCCAGCGCCAGCTGACGTAGTCGGATGTAATACAGCGATTTGATGCCCTTACGCCAGGCGTAAATCTGCGCTTTGTTGATATCGCGAGTGGTGGCGGTATCGGGGAAAAAGAGCGTCAGTGAAAGCCCTTGATCGACATGGCGCGTTGCCTCAGCGTAGGTATCGATGATTTTTTGCGGACCAATCTCGTAGGCATCCTGATACAAGGCCAGATTCTCATTGGTCATAAACGGGGCAGGGTAGTAAACGCGCCCGGTTTTGCCCTCTTTGCGAATCTCCACTTTCGACACGATCGGGTGAATGCTTGACGTGGCATGGTTGATGTAGGAGATAGAACCGGTGGGCGGAACCGCCTGTAAATTCTGGTTATAAATACCGTAGCGCATCACATCTTCACGCAGTTGCGCCCACATCTCGCGCGTCGGCAGCGTAATGCCGCTGGCGGCAAACAGTGTGCGGACCTTGTCGGTTTTTGGCTGCCAGTCGCCCTGCAGATACTGGTTAAAATACTCGCCGCTGGCGTAGCGGGACTGCTGGAATCCGGCAAAGGTTTTACCGCGCTCGCGGGCGAGCTTCATCGATGTATTCAGCGCATGCCAGGTGATGGTGTAGAAATAGAGATTGGTGAAATCCAGCCCTTCTGGCGAACCGTAGGCAATCCCTTCCCGTGCCAGATACCCGTGCAGGTTCATCTGTCCAAGGCCAATCGCGTGCGACGCGCTGTTCCCGGCTTCAATCGAGGGCACGCTGCGGATGTGGCTCATGTCCGAAACGGCGGTTAAGCCGCGCACGGCTGTTTCAACGGTGCGGCCAAAGTCGGGTGAATCCATGGTATGGGCAATGTTCAAGGAGCCGAGATTGCAGGAGATATCGTGTCCTGTCTGCGCGTAATTGAGATTTTCATCGTAGGTGGAGGCACTGTTAACCTGCAAAATCTCCGAGCACAGGTTGCTCATATTGATCCGACCGGCAATCGGATTGGCGCGATTCACCGTATCTTCAAACATGATGTAAGGATAACCAGACTCAAACTGGATCTCGGCCAGCCGCTGGAAGAATTCGCGGGCGTTAATGTATTTTTTGCGCACGCGTTCGTCGGCCACCAATTCGTCATACCGCTCACTCACGGCGATATCACCGAACGGTTTGCCGTAAATGCGCTCCACGTCATAAGGTGAGAACAGCGCCATCCGGGCATTTTCTTTCGCCAGTCGAAAGGTAACATCCGGGATCACCACGCCAAGCGAGAGCGTTTTGATACGGATTTTCTCGTCGGCGTTTTCGCGCTTAGTATCGAGAAAACGTAAAATATCCGGATGGTGCGCGTGCAGGTACACCGCACCCGCGCCCTGACGTGCGCCGAGCTGATTCGCATAAGAAAACGCATCTTCCAGCATTTTCATTACCGGGATCACCCCAGAGGACTGGTTCTCAATGCGTTTAATCGGCGCACCCGCTTCGCGCAGGTTGGAGAGTAAAAATGCCACGCCGCCGCCGCGTTTAGAAAGCTGTAGCGCCGAGTTGACCGCCCGACCAATTGACTCCATGTTGTCTTCAATGCGTAACAGGAAACAGGAGACCAGCTCGCCGCGTTGCTGTTTACCGCAGTTTAAAAAGGTTGGCGTGGCGGGCTGAAAGCGCCCGGAGAGCATTTCATCGGTCAGTTGCATCGCGAGTGCTTCATCGCCTTGTGCCAGCGTGAGTGCCACCATCGTTACCCGATCCTCAAAATCTTCGAGATAGCGCTTACCGTCGAACGTTTTCAGCGTATAGCTGGTGTAGAACTTCCATGCGCCGAGGAACGTCTGGAAACGGAATCCGCTGGCGTGGGCGTGGTCAAATAGCTTCAGCACGAACGCGCGATTGTAGCGGCTTAACACGCTGGCATCGTAATAGCCTTCATCCACCAATGTTTCGAGACGCGCCTGCTGGCTGGCAAACACCACCGAATTGGGGCGGACGTGGGCGGCAAAGAAAGCCTCCACCGCTTGATGGTCTTTGTCGAACTGAATGCGCCCGGCTTTATCGTACAGATTCAGCATGGCGTTCAGGGCGTGATAATCCAGCGTTGGCTGCATTACACGTTCTGCGGTTGTCGTTGCCAAAATTCGCTCACTCCTTTTCGAACGTTGTCGATATCGCTTTGGGTGCCCATTAGCTCAAAACGATAAAGCCACGGCACGCCGCATTTTTGTGAAATGACATCACCCGCGCGACCGTATGCATCACCGAAATTGCGATTGCCGGAGGCGATTACGCCACGGATTAATGCCCGGTTATGCGTATCGTTTAAAAAGCGGATCACCTGTCTCGGAACCGCGCCAGCCGTGCCGCCGCCACCGTAGGACGGCACGATTAAAATGTAAGGTTCGTCTACCCGGATCCGCTCGCGTTCATTAAGCGGGATGCGGATGGCAGGCACCCCCAGACGCTGCATAAATCGGTGCGTATTTTCGGAACTGCTGGAGAAGTAGACGAGCGTCGTCATGCGCTGGCCACGCGTGGTTCCGGGCGCAGGCGATTAATCATGTCCGGGCGAAACCCTGACCAACGGGTTTCACCTGCCACCACGACAGGCAACTGACGAAAACCTTGCTCGCGCAGGCTATCAGCCAGATCGGGCTGTAAATCGACGTTTACCATCTCAAAGTCAAAACCACGGCTTTCCATCGCCCGTTTGGTGGCGTGGCACTGAACACAGTTATTGCGAGTGTAAATAACAATGCGCATGATTCGTATTTCCATTAAAAGATGAAAGAGTGACGCGATAGACAGCGTCAGGTTGTGTGCATTTGATATAGAAGATACTAGATGTAGTTTTGAAAGGATTCAACCATACAAGATATGGGAATTTTAGATTGATGAGGGCCGGGTGATGAACGTGGCGGGGGAAGGCTTACTGGTGGTTGTAAATTGCCCGATGGCGCTAAGCTTATCGGGCCTACGGGCAACAGGAGAGCACAACGTAGGCCGGATAAGGCATTTATGCCGCCATCCGGCAGCGCAGAATTACATGCGCATTCCCACAGCCAGGCGGTTAAAGCAGTTCATCAGGCTGATTGCGAAGGTCAGGTCGCTTATTTCTTTGGCGCTAAAATGGTCAAGCAGCGGCAGATAAACATCATCTCCGGCATGGCTGCTGGCGATATCGGTGACGGATTCGGCCCACGCCAGCGCCGCACGTTCCTGCGCGCTGAAGTGGTGACTCACCCGCCAGCCTGCCAGCGCGTCCAGTTTAGCCTGCGCAACACCGGCTTTTCGCAGCGCTTTACTGTGCATTTCCAGACAAAAGGCGCAGCCGTTGATTTGCGAGACCCGCAGGTAAATCAGTTCCGTCAGCGTAGGTTCCAGCGCGCAGTTCTCCAGCGCTTTGCTTGCCTGAACCAGAGCGGTGTAGATTTCAGGGCTGAGTTCATAATAGGGCTGGCGTAACATGGTCATGGTATTGCTCCTCATTTGGATGACCTGCAATGTAGCACTATAATGGTCTGCTAAAGAGAGCCATATTTTTACTTAAAAAGCAGACCATAAATGCCGCGCTACCAGCAAATTGCCCGTCAGTTAAAAACCGCTATTGAGAAAGGCGATCTTAAGCCGGGCGCAAGATTACCTTCCAGCCGAACCTGGTCCCAGGAACTGGGGATTTCACGTTCTACGGTAGAAAACGCTTATGCTGAGCTGGTGGCGCAGGGCTGGCTTACGCGACGCGGGCAGGCGGGAACCTTTGTCAGCGAGCAATTGCGACTGGAAACCTCGCCTGCAACCCCTGCTGTATTCGCCGGAGAAAACGGCACACCACAGCTTTTTCAGATGGGATTGCCAGCTCTCGATCTTTTTCCGCGCGATATCTGGGCACGGGTCATGGGGCGACGTTTGCGTACCCAAACACGTTTTGATCTTGCGGTGGGGGATGTTTGCGGTGAACTGCTGTTACGCCAGGCGATAGTCGATTACCTGCGCGTGTCGCGCAGCATTGAATGTCTTCCGGAGCAGGTTTTTATTACGTCGGGTTATGCGGCATCGATGATGTTGATCCTGCGCGCGCTGGCCACACCCGGCGAGGGAATGTGGGTTGAAGATCCCGGCTTTCCATTGATTCGGCCCGTAGTCACCCAGGAACGCATCGAGCTGATGCCTGTAGCGGTTGATGCCGATGGCCTTGATGTCAGCGCGGGGATCCGCGACTTTCCACAGGCTCGTTTTGTCATGCTGACACCTGCACACCAAAGCCCACTGGGCGTGGCGCTTTCTCTGGCACGCCGTCACCAGTTGCTGGAATGGGCCGATCGCGCACAGGCGTGGGTAATCGAAGATGACTACGACAGTGAGTTTCGTTACCACGGCAAACCGTTACCACCGCTCAAAAGTCTGGATGCGCCGCAGCGGGTAATTTATGCCGGCACGTTCAGCAAATCGATGTTTCCGGCGTTGCGCACGGCATGGCTGGTGGTGCCTCTGACTCAGGTCGAACATTTTCGTCAGCAGGCGGCGCTAACGGCCTGTAGCGTTCCGGTTTTATGGCAGCAAACGCTGGCGGATTTTATGCAAGACGGCCACTTCTGGCGGCACTTAAAACGCATGCGCCAGCATTATGCCGAGCGGCGTCAGTGGATGGAAAACGCCCTGACCGAACAAGGATTTAGCGTCATTCCTCAGGAAGGGGGGATCCAACTGGTGATGAGTGTGGACGGAGATGATGTTGCGCTGGTGTGTAAAGCGAATCAGGCCGGGTTAGCTGTTCAGGCGTTAAGCCGCTGGCGAATAACGTCAGAAGGAAAGGGGGGAATATTGCTGTCATTTACCAATATCAGCTCGGCGGAAATGGCGCAACAGGCGGCGTACCAACTGCGGATGGCGCTGACATAAATCTGTACGGTTCTTAAGATATTCGTCCCATCGTGTTCACTCGTTTATGGACTTTTCTGAAAGCGTTGCTAATGCTGAATCAGGTAAGGTAAGCCCGCAGTAAAAGATAACGAGGAAAATAATATGTATTTACGACCTGATGAGGTGGCGCGCGTACTTGAAAAAGTGGGCTTTACCGTTGATGTAGTGACGCAGAAAACGTACGGCTATCGTCGTGGCGAAAATTATGTGTACGTTAACCGTGAAGCGCGGATGGGGCGTACCGCATTGGTGATCCATCCCACGCTAAAAGAGCGTAGTTCTTCACTGGCAGAACCGGCCACGGATATTAAAACCTGCGATCACTATCAGCAATTCCCGCTTTATTTAGCCGGCGATACGCATGAACATTATGGTATTCCACACGGCTTTAGCTCGCGTATCGCGCTGGAACGTTATCTGAATGGATTGTTTGGCGACGTGAGTTCAAACTGATAACGCGACTGGCGGTGCCAGTCGCGATGAGATGTTTTTACGCTTTAGCCTGGTGGTAGCTGCTGACCTTAAACAGGCGGCGGCAATAATCAAGGAAGTAGCCATATACTGCACCCATCAGCATTGAGACCACGATGTTGGAGCTTACCGCAGCCGTGATCTGGTGCCAGTCAGCGCCAACCGTCAGCAGAATAATCACATACACCGGTGACTGGAACGTGACATAGGCCAGCACATCCGCCAGATTTTTTGCCCATCCTGCCTGCGTGGCTTTGCGTGCCGCGCGCATAAACAAATCGCGGTACATACCGTATGGCCAGGCGATCAGGATGTTGATGGGGATAGCGACCAGTCTGGAGTACAGTGACTGTTCGAAACTCATTCCTGAAAGGAATATCTCGATCAACATGTTCACGACAGAACAATAAACAACCATCGCGAACGTGTCTGCTACAGCATGACGCAAGCGTGACTGCGGAGAGAACATGTTAATGCTCCTTGTAAAAAGGGGAAAAAAGGTTTTCAATACCTTTTCTGCTAGTGATTTGTCTTGTCGCTTTCGCGTTTTAATAGGATATATGCCTGCATAATAACTATCAACTAGCTTAAAATTTTTATTTATTGCCTTTTTGTCGATAAAATACTCTGTGATGGTTTGTTTTTTGTTCGTTTTGGCATTTTCGTTGTCATGCAACTTAAAATCATTAAAAATCAACAGGTTATTTTGACTTGTTTTTCTGAACTTTTTGCGCTCCTTTTTGAATGTTGACGAAAATTTCGCATATCTACCGCAACGCCTGCGCGATGCCGGTATTGGTTTATCTGGTGCGGCAGCGAGATATCCCAAAGTCTATTTATTCTGGTTTCTGGCCAAATATAAAATATCGCTGACTAAAGATCACCGTATGACAAGATAAATAATAATAGCGATTGTTGTTTTAATATCTTGCGACAAAAAAGAGACTGGAAAAAGAAAAAATACTCGCATACAATTTGCTTCGTAATACCGATTTCTGTTTTTGCGTTAAAGAGGTTTTATTAATATGAGTTCAATGTTAAAAAACTTAAATAATATTCGATCGCTACGTGTCATGGCACGTGAATTATCCGTCGAGGTTCTGGAAGATATGCTGGAAAAACTCCGGGTAGTCACCAAAGAACGACGTGACGAAGAAGAACAGCTACAGCGCCAACGTGCAGAACAGCAGGAAAAAATTAATACACTGCTGGCGATGATGAGAGCCGATGGGATTGATCCTGAAGAACTGTTGAGCATGTCGGCGGCAACATCGCGTTCGGTTAAAAAACGTCAGCCACGTCCGGCGAAATATCGTTTTACGGATACCAATGGTGAAACAAAAACATGGACTGGACAAGGCCGCACGCCAAAGCCGATTGCGCAGGCGCTGGCTGCCGGTAAATCTCTCGATGATTTTTTGATCTAATATCAATGCGGTGAGGGGAACCTCACCGCTTATTTTCAGCAGACGCCGAAATCGCCTTCTTCAGAATATCGTGTGACATCAGCCGCTTTTAGGGTGTATTTTTCGCCGCTTTCATTGCTGGCTTGTACCGCCACAATTTGTTCGTCTTTCACTTCGACAACTTTCAGTTTTGGTCCACCCATACGCGGTTGCACCAGATCGCCAGGTTTAAACATATTGCGCTCCTTTCTTAATCACAAAGCCCACCATAGATCACGTCAATCGGCGGGTACAGCGCTGTTTCTTCTATTACCGCTTAATGAGTACGTCGGTTCCAGGGCATTTTGTCGAGCAGTCGCGCCATACCGCAGAAGCCAGTTACACCCGCAAGCATCAGCCCAGCACCGACAAAACCGCTGAGTAAGAAGAAGCCGCTGTTAACGGCGTAACCGAGAATGACGCCAAGCAGGGCAAGGCTGCCTGCGGCAATCTGCACCTGACGCATTAGCGGCAACGGTTGTGAGCTATCTTTTGCAACCGGCAGACCTTCCGCTTTCCAGCCGTCGATTCCGCCCTCCAGCAGCCAGACCTGTGCCGGCGCGGCGGCGGCATTCAATTTTGCCGCCGCGTTTTGTGTACGCTTGCCTGACTGGCAGTGAAAAATAATGCGCTCAGCCCGTAAGTTTGCGGGGAGTGAACCCTGCTCCAGGGTGGATAACGGTGCCAGATGCGCCTCGGGGATATGCTCGTACAGATACTCGTCAGTGTCGCGGATATCAATCAGTTTTGCGCCTTGCGCGACCAGCGCCTGCGCCTCGCGCGGGGAAATCGTCCCAATAGTCATGATGGCTCCTTATGGGCAATACAGTGTTTTTAATGTGGCGATCAGCGAATTCACGGCCGTATTTTTAATGGAGTACAGGATGCGCTGGGCATCGCGTTGGCTGTCTATCAGGCCTTCTTCTCGCATACGCGCCAGGTGCTGCGAAGTGGCGGAGGGGCTGAGGCCGGTAATACGGGCTAACTCGCCTGCGCTGGTGCCGGGTGAACCGCAGAGCATGCACAAAATCAGTAACCGCTTTGGATTACTCATCGCTTTGAGCAGGGCGGCAGCCTGTTCTGCGCTGGCCTGCAGTTGTTCAAGTTCAGTCATATGTATTTTAGTATTTGCTAAGTTAAGGTTATTCTAAAGTAAATAAGCATCGTACGCCAGCGTAAAGAGCGTAAAGAGCGTAAAGGAGGGTAAAACCGCAGGGTAAGCCAGGCAGAGTTGGATAAACTCACTAACCTTAGATTTCTAAGAAATGATTATTTTTTTGCTTGTATGGAGTGTGTATGGGTTTCTGGAGAATCGTTTTTACTATTATTTTGCCTCCTCTCGGCGTGCTGCTGGGTAAAGGATTCGGCTGGGCGTTTATCCTCAATATCGTTCTGACGCTGCTGGGGTACATTCCTGGCCTTATCCACGCCTTCTGGATACAGACGCGTAACTAATTCCCCTTCTATAACGGCGCATTTGCGCCGTTTTCTTTGCGCTCCTTTCTCCTCTGCTACACTTTTGGGGTTGATTGTTAATTACCGAGGTGGATATGGGACTCTTCAATTTTGTAAAAGATGCGGGTGAAAAACTGTGGGATGCGGTCACTGGAAATCATGACACAGCCGATCTGGCAAAAAAAGTGCAGGAACACCTGAATAAAACCGGTATTCCGGATGCGGATAAAGTGGACGTCCAAATTAACGAAGGCAAAGCCACCGTTTCTGGCGATGGATTAAGTCAGGAAGCGAAAGAAAAAATCCTGATTGCGATTGGTAATATCTCCGGTATCGCCAGCGTCGACGATCAGGTTACAACCTCTGCGCCAGCGAGCGAAAGCCAGTTTTATACCGTGAAATCAGGGGATACCCTGAGCGCGATTGCCAAACAGGTTTACGGTAACGCCAATCTGTATAATCAAATATTTGAAGCCAATAAACCGATGCTGAAAAGCCCGGATAAAATTTATCCCGGGCAGGTTTTACGTATTCCGCAACAATGATGATGTCCAGGTTTATTGCGTCAGCAATTTGCCGGACATCGCCTGTTGAATAATCGGAATTGGCGTCAGCAGGTGCTGGCGCATTAGCTCGCTGGCGCGCGCGGCATCGCGTGCCAGAATTGCTTCGGTCAGCGTTTGGTGCTGATCGTGTTTATCTTCCAGCATTTCCACCGACAGCACCGTTTTTCGCAGCCAGATAAACCGGTAGCGCGCCGCCAAATCGAACAGTCGTTCGCGCATTTGCAGTAAATATTGTGAACCGCAGCCGGCGACAATTGCCGTGTGAAAAGCCTGATGGCGCAGATCCCACTCGTCGAGCATCTGTTCGCTGGCATCTACGGCTTCAAGCTTAGCGAGCATATGCGCCCGCGCCAGAATCTCTGCTTCCCAGGCGTCACCGCCGCGTTCAATGGCCAGCGCGACCAGCATGGCTTCCATATTGGCGCGGGCATCGAAAATATCGAGTAACTCTTGCTCGGACATCGGTGCCACCCGATACCCTTTCTGATTGACCACCGTGACCAGCCGCTCGGCAACCAGTTGCGAAAGCGCTTCACGCAGTGGCCCAACGCCCAGTTCATAACGTGAAGTCAGCAGGCTCATACGCAGTTTTTCATCAGGCTGATACACACCGCGGATGATGTCGTTCTTCAGCCAGCGGTATCCATCAATGGCCGTCGGTTGGGGAATGGCGGTCATGGTCTTACTCCTGAAAGGATTTCCCGGCCTGCGCCGGGAACAGGTTTAATGCGTATTTTGCAATGGTGCTTTTTGCCACGATAGCAGTTTTTTCCAGCGTGACATAATGGGCACGGTGCAAATAATCCCGATGGCGAGTAGCCCGGTCGAAACCACCTCCAGCTGTTGCGCCGGACGGAAGAGCATCACCACTAATACGAAGACTATAAAGGCGATCACCAACCAGGTGAGCCACGGATAGAGCCACATTTTCAGTTTGATTTCACCGCCTTGCGCCAGCAGGATTTTACGCATCCGCAGTTGGGAAATCGCAATCACCAGATAAACCAACAACGCGATGGCGCCGGAGCTGTCGATCAGAAACTTAAATACTTTGGCCGGGGCGTAATAGTTGACGACCACAGTGAGAAAGGCGGCACCTGTCGACAGTAACACTGCGACATAAGGCGTTTTACTGCGGTTTGTTTTACCCATAAAGGCGGGGGCATCGCCGCGACGGCTCAGGGAGTAGAGCATACGCGAGGACGTATACAGCGCGGAGTTGAGACAGCTGGTCACCGACAACAAAATGACGCAGTCCATGATCAGCTTCGCGTGTGGGATATGCAGTAATTCCAGCACCGAACGGTAAGAGCCCACTTCTTTCAGTCCCGGCATGTTCCACGGGATCAGTGCTACCACCACGAAAATAGAGCACAGATAGAAAATGGAGATACGCCAGATGACCGAGTTGGTGGCGCGGACGATGTGTTTATCCGGGGTGTCTGATTCGGCGGCGGCGATGGTGACAATCTCCGCGCCCATAAAGGAGAACATGGTGATTAGCATCGCGCTGAGTACAGCGCCAAAACCGTTGGGCATGAAGCCGCCATGATCCCACAGGCGCGAAACCCCGCTGACGTCGGCATAAGGGTAGAAACCACTAATCGCCGCTGCGCCGAGGGTGATAAACGCCAGAATGGCAATCACTTTACACAGCGCCAGCCAGAATTCAAACTCGCCGTAATTTTTGACGCTCAGCAAATTACTGCCGGTTAATGCCAGCGTGATAACCAAAGAAAACAGCCAGATGGGGATGCCAGGGACCCAGGAGTGCAGAATGATGGCGGCAATATTCGCTTCCAGTGGGATAACCAACACCCAGAACCACCAGTACAACCAACCGATGGTATAACCTGCCCACGGGCCGATGGCTTTATCGGCGTAGGTGGAAAACGATCCGGTATCCGGGGTGGCGACGGCCATTTCGGCCAGCATACGCATAATCATCACCACCAGTAACCCGGCGAACAGGTACGCTAATAGTACAGCGGGACCGGCTTCTGCTATCGCCACGCTTGAACCGACAAATAAACTTGCGCCGATAACGCCGGCAATAGACAGCATGGTGACATGGCGTGATTTCAGCCCGCCCCCTAAATCATGTGATTGTGACACTTGCCCCATCTTTAAACCTCTCGAAAGTATTGCACTTGGGAGAGCACCCCGGCATTCCCGCGCCGGGGCACGCGTATTATTGTTATTGATCTGTTTGCCGGATGGCGGCTCCGCCTTATCCGGCCTACGGATTGCGTTTTTTGTAGGCCGGATAAGACGCATTTGCGTCGCCATCCGGCTCGGATGCAGGAGTGTTAACCTTGCTTCGCCTCGGCAAAACATTGCGCGATGATGTCCAACCCCTGGCGGATTTGCGCATCTTCAATGGTCAGTGGGACAAGGATGCGCAGCACGTTGTAGTAAGGCCCGCAGGAGAGCAGGATCAGTCCCTTATCACGTGCACGCGCGACAATTTCGGCGGTCAGTTTGGCGTCTGGTTTCGTATGGTCGCCATCTTCGAACAGTTCGATAGCAATCATCGCCCCCAGCCCGCGTACGTCGCCAATCTCGCGGTGGGTTTCCGCAATGGCCAGCAGGCCTTCACGCAGGGTTTGCCCCAGATCGTTGGCTTTTTGCAGCAGGTTTTCCTGCTCGAAAATGTTCAGTACCGCCAGCGCGGCGGCACAGGCAATCGGGTTACCGGCATAGGTACCGCCCAGACCGCCCGGAGGAATAGCGTCCATGACGTCGGCGCGTCCGGTCACGCCCGCCAGCGGGAAACCTCCGGCGATGGATTTGGCGAAGGTAGTGAGATCGGGCGCAACGCCCATCTGCTCCATGGCAAACAACGTACCGGTACGGCCCGCGCCGCTCTGTACTTCATCGGCAATCAGCATGATGCCGTGCTCGTCACAAATGGCGCGCAGTCGTTGCATAAAAGCAGGCGAGGCGGCGTAAAAACCCCCTTCGCCCTGGACGGGTTCAATCACAATGGCGGCAACGTCTTCCGGTGCGGCATCGTTTTTGAAGATGCGATGAATGCTGGCGATAGCATCGTCGTCACTGATGCCGTGCAGCGGGCACGGGTAAAGCGCGCGATACACATGGCCTGGCATCAGCCCCATTCCGGCAGAGTACGGGTTGACTTTCCCGGTCAGCGACAGGGTGTAATGGGTACGACCGTGGTAAGCGCCGCTGAAGGCGATCGTGCCGCTGCGTTTGGTGGCGGCGCGGGCGATTTTTACCGCGTTTTCAACCGCTTCGGAGCCGGTCGTTACCAGCAGGGTTTTCTTGGCGAAATCGCCCGGCACTTTCTTGTTCATCATTTCGCACAGCTCGAGGTACGGCTCATAGGCCAGTACCTGGAAACAGGTATGGGACAGCTTTTTTAACTGCGTTTCCACCGCAGAGACAATCTGCGGATGCAGGTGACCGGTATTCAACACCGCAATACCGCCAGCAAAATCGAGGAACTCACGGCCTTCAACGTCCCAGACCCGGCAGTTTTCTGCGCGTTCGGCAAAAATCGGGTGGATCTGTCCTACGCCACGGGGAACGGCGTTGCTGCGACGTTGCATGAGTTCTTTATTGGTGCTCATCAGGTGTTCTCCAGTATTTATTTTATTAAAGGCCAATACACATATATTTGATTTCTAAGTAGTCTTCGATGCCGTACTTCGAACCTTCGCGGCCAAGACCAGAGGCTTTAATGCCGCCAAACGGGGCGACTTCGTTGGAGATGATGCCGGTATTAATGCCGACAATGCCGTACTCCAGCGCTTCACCAACGCGGAATACCCGGCTTAAATCACGGGCGTAGAAATAGGCTGCCAGACCAAACTCGGTGTCGTTGGCCTGAGCGATGACGTCCGCTTCGTCTTTAAAGCGAAACAGCGGCGCCAGCGGGCCAAACGTCTCTTCTTTGGCGACCTTCGCGTTGGCAGGCACATCCACCAGAATGGTGGGCTGGAAGAAATTTCCGCCGAGCGCGTGAGGTTTACCGCCCGTGATAATGCGTGCGCCTTTATCCAGGGCATCGGCGATGTGCTCCTGCACCTTGGCGACAGCTTTTTCATCGATCAGCGGCCCGGTGGTGACGTCAGGTTGCAGACCATCGCCGAGGTGCAGTTTGTTCACCGCCTGCTGGAGCTTGTCGGCAAACTGCTCATACACGCTGTCCTGAACATACAGACGGTTGGCGCAGACGCAGGTCTGCCCGGCGTTACGAAACTTCGAGGCCAGCGCGCCTTCCACGGCTTTATCAAGGTCGGCATCATCAAAGACGATAAACGGCGCATTGCCGCCCAGCTCCAGCGACACCTTCTTGATATCTTTGGCGCACTGCTGCATTAGCTGGCGTCCAATCTCAGTGGAGCCGGTAAATGACAGCTTGCGCACCAGCGGGTTGCCGGTCAGCTCATTACCAACAGCACTGGCTGACCCCGTCACCACGCTGAAAACGCCTGCCGGGATCCCGGCGCGATTAGCAAGCTCTGCCAGCGCCAGCGCGGAGAATGGCGTCTGGCTGGCCGGTTTAAGCACCATGGTGCAACCTGCCGCCAGCGCCGGGCCGGCTTTGCGGGTGATCATCGCCGCCGGGAAGTTCCACGGCGTAATCGCGGCAGTAACGCCGATCGGCTGCTTGATGACGATCAGGCGTTTGTCGGCCTGATGGCCAGGGATCGTATCGCCATAAATGCGTTTGCCCTCTTCGGCAAACCACTCAATAAAGGAAGCGGCGTAGGTGATTTCGCCTTTGGCCTCCGCCAGCGGTTTGCCTTGTTCCAGGGTCATCAGGCGGGCGAGATCGTCCTGGTGCTCAATCATCAGGTTGAACCAGCGGCGCAGGATATTGGCCCGCTCTTTGGCGGTCAGCGCCCGCCACGCGGGTAGGGCGCGATTCGCGGCGTTAATGGCTTCGCGGGTTTCATCCGCCCCCATTTTCGGTACGCTACCCAATTGCTGACCGTTAGCGGGGTTGGTCACCGCGAGGGTCTCGCCGCTGTTGGCGTTACGCCAGTTGCCGTCGATCAGTGCCTGCTGGCGAAATAAGGTGGGATCGTTAAGTTGCATAATTGCTTCCTGTCTTCATCGTTTTAACGGGTGAATGCGGCGTGTAATGTCTCCACGCTACGTGCCGCACGCAGCGTGCGTCCGGGATTATTCTGGTTCTCCAGCAGGGCGTGAACTTTGCTGACGATATGTGCGCCGATAGGGATTGCTGACGTTGCCGCAGGAGACGGGGCATTACAGGTATGAATTGAGCGTGGCGTGGTGACAAACAGAAAATCATCGATCAGTTTGCCGTCCGGTGACACCGCCTGTGCCCGCACACCTGCAGGCCACGGCTGCAGATCGTTTTGCGTCAGGCTCGGGCAGTACTTTTGCACCAGTCGCAGATAACCGCTCTTGCACAGCGAATTCTTCATTTCACCAAGCCCGGAACGCAGGTTGTTTTGCAGCACGCGGCGGATGCCGGAAGAGCCGAAGATCTCCAGCGTATCGCTGAGCGAGAAGTCGCGTTTACGGTAGCCTTCGCGTTTAAATGCCAGCACCGCGTTGGGGCCGACCGTGACGCTGCCGTCAATCATCCGGGTCAGATGCACACCAAGGAATGGCATCGCCGGATCGGGGATCGGGTAGATCAGATGATTGACTATCTGGTTATGTTCTGACGCCAGGCGGAAGTATTCGCCGCGGAACGGGCAGATGATGAATCCGGGGTCGATGCCAAGCATTTTCACCAGTCGATCCGCCATCAGGCCAGAGCAGGTAATCAGCGTTGCGCCCTCATATTCCAGGCCCTGGCGGGTCTGCACGATAACGCCCGCCGCGTGCTCTTTCAGCGCGCTGACTTCGGCGTTGTAAACAATCTCACCGCCCCTGGTCTGGAAAATTTTCGCCATCGCGGCGGTGACTTCGCGGTAGCTGACGATCCCGCTCGACGGGACAAAAATACCGCCCAGTCCGGTAATGTTTGGCTCACGCTCACGCAGTTCTTCGGCGTTTAACCACTCGCGCTCTAAACCGTTAGCGGCAGTGCGATCCCATAACGCGCGCATCCGCTCCATTTCCAGCGCCGAGGTGGCAACCAGCATTTTTCCGCAAACGTCATAGCGGATGCCGTTTTGGTCGCAAAAGGCTTTGGTGGCGCGATTTCCGGCCAGGCAAAACTGCGCCTTCAGGCTACCGGGAGTGTAATAGACCCCGGCATGAATTACGCCGCTGTTGTGGCCCGTCTGGTGGCAGGCCGGGCCGGACTCTTTTTCCAGTAGCGCGATTCTGGCATCCGGGTAGACATCAATCAGCTGCATGGCGGTCGACATGCCAATAATGCCGCCGCCAATAATCACAAAATCATACATCCGCTTTTTTCCTTCGCGCTTACTGATGGGTCTGGTAGTGGTTTGTCGCGTAAGCGAAATAACCACGCTGACGCATCAGTTCACGGCGCAGGTCTGGGTGCGATGTAAAGCGATCGCGACCGTGCAGCCAGAACAGGTTGTTGATCAGCAGGAATTTACCCACTGAAACCGGAACGGAAAGAATGTTCTTGCTGGTTTCCAGCGCGTCGGACAGGTCGCTCAGCCAGACGCCTTCTTCATAGTCTTTTGGCTGGACGAACTGATCGATGTAACGCATCACCGGACGGCCCTGCTGGTCAACGTCAAACACCGGATGGAACACGTCCTGGCTCACGTTTTTGCTAGGCGGTGCGGCAAAGCGCATGGGGCGACGTGCCAGCGGATGGGTAAAGTACTGATCCAGATGTTCCCAGTCGTCGAGGTGCAGCAGCAGCGAGTTACCGCCGGTCATGTTCTGCTCGTCGATTTTCATCATCAGTACGTAGTCGGTTACCTCTTCGAGGTAGGTACCGTCGTTGTGTAGCTCCATCACGCGGTGCGGCTGGCGCAGGTAGCTGTCGGAGTTATCGACGTTTTTCACCACAAATCGCGCGTAGTATTGCCCGCTCATCGCATCAAAATTGGAGCGCCCGATAAGATGCGCTACCGCCGTCGCCAGCTTGACCATCTCTTCCGCCTGCGCCACATCATCCACGCCCACGGCATTGATCAGCAGTGCGCCTTCAGCACGATCCAGCAAGGTTTTTAGTAGCAGAGGCTGCAACTGATTGCCGCACAGGTCATCGAGGATTTTGCCGACTTTGAAGCGCAAGAAGGATTTGTATTCCAGTGCCTGCACCGGCCACTGTGCGACGGCTTGCAGAAATTGCTCCGTAGTTTCAGCACAGAAAGTCAGCTCCAGTAAGCGTGGAGACTGGGCTGATGGTTTCAACGTGAAACCGCTGTAGTGCTGGGCTGGATCTTCAGCGTTCGGTTGTACGGCAGTCAGTGCGTTCATCAGAATCGATCCTCTCAGTAGATTGTCAGGGAGACATGGCGATGCTCGTTTCGTAGCCATAAATTAAAAATATCTACATTTTTGGAAAGCGCGCACAGAACGAGCTTGTTTGTTTATTATTTGTGATCAAAAGCAACAAATATTTAACATTATAAAGGGTGGGGTTAAATGAAAAGCGCGGGAGATAAACAGGAGAATATTATTTAAAAACAGAGGATTAATAATACTGCCGCCGCTGGGGCACAGCGGCAGTAAAAATGTTAGTAACCGACTTTATAAATACGTCCCGTTTGAATGCCTTCCACGCTGCGGCGGTAAGTGTTGGCCACAGTTGCCGCTGGCACGCTTTCAAAGCCCGGGAAGAAACCGTCGTAGGCTTCAGCAGATTCACTGAGAACGGTCGGGCTTATCAGGTTAATACGCTGACCACGTTCCAGCTCACAGGCAGCCGCGCGCACAAATCCTTCCAGACCGGCATTGATCGTTGCCGCATTTGCCCCCTGGGCAATGGGCTCATGGGCGATAATGCCGCTAATCAGCGTAATCGAGCCGCCATCGTTGAGAAAATGCTGTCCCGTTAAGGCCAGGCGTATCTGACCTAACAGTTTATCCTGTAACCCCTGATTAAAGTCTTCGTCGGTCATCGTCGACAACGGCCCAAAGAACAGATTGCCGGTGGCGGAAACAATCGCATCCACGCGTCCTGTTTTTTCAAATAGCGCCTGTACGCTCTCTTGTGAGGTGATATCGACCAGGTAATCACCCTGCGTGCGGCCCACGCGGATAACCTCATGTTTACGGCTCAACGTCTCTGTGACTGCACGACCCACTGTACCGCTGGCACCAATAATGACGATTTTCATAACCACCTCCGCAATAGTGTGAGCCGCTATTCTTTAATGAAAATGAAATCAGATAAACTGGCTAAAAGTTAGATGATTACTAACCAGAGGTTTGCAATATGGATAAGCTGCGCGGCATGGAAACGTTTATCGCGGTGGTGGAAAGTGGAAGCTTTACCGGTGCGGCTACGCGACTGGAGATATCTGCGGTGATGGTGGGGAAATATATCTCCCTGCTGGAAGCGCAGCTCGGTACGCGTTTGCTGGAACGTAACACACGCCGTCAGAGTCTGACCGATGCCGGGCGTGTCTGTTTTGAGGAAGCCCGGCGAGTGTTGGAACAAGTGTCGATAGCCGAACGCTCGGTAGAGCGTTTGCGGCTGGCTCCTGCGGGCACGTTGCGCATCAGCGCGCCTACTTCCTTTGGGGCCTGTGTTATCTCGCCGCTGGCCGCGGATTTTTTGCAAACCTGGCCAGAGGTACGCATTGAGTTAGATCTGACCAACCGAATGGTCGATCTGGTGGATGAAGGTATCGATCTGGCGATCCGCATTGGCGATATTCATCAGACGGATGTGGTGGCGAAATATCTGTGTCCGTACCGTATGGCTATCTGTGCGTCGCCGGACTATCTTGCCCGATACGGCACTCCACGAACGCCCGTGGATCTGGTGGATCATCTGTGTTTGTCGCATACCGTGTGGACGGCACGTAATGAATGGAAACTGCCGGGTGTGGCGGGTGAGGTCAGGTGGAAACGTGATGCGATTCTACGCTGTAATGATGGTCATGGCCTGCGTATGGCGGCAGTGGCGGGCGCGGGTTTGTTGTTACAACCAGAGGTGTTACTGGCGGAAGAGCTTGCCAGCGGCAAACTGGTCCGGGTGCTGGAAGGGTTTACGCCAGAGCCGCGACCGATTCATCTGCTGTGGCGCCAGGATTTACGCCCATTGCCGAAACTGACGCAGTTTGTCGAACACGTACTCAGTGCATTTCAGGAATGAAGATGAAAATGCCGGATGGCGTTGTGAACTGCGCCATCCGGCAATTTGTTAGCCGATATCCACCTGCGGCTTATTGTTGCGTTTGCGGATCAGGCGCAGCACTGGCGGGATAACGATAACCATGACCGCCATCACCAGCAGGACTTTCGCCACGCCGCTGGCCCACAGAATATCCATGCTGCCATTACTGATGGACAGGGCACGACGCAGGTTCTGCTCCAGCATTTCTCCCAGAACGAAGCCCAGAATCAATGGCGACATCGGGAAGTGCATTTTACGCAAAATGTATCCCAGTACGCCGAGACCGACCATCAGTACCAGATCGAAGGTCGTGCTGTGGACGGCATACACACCGACCGCCGAAACCGCCGCAATGGCCGGAACCAGGAACCACAGCGGAATGGTCAGCATGCGGGTGAACAGACCGATTAACGGGATGTTCATCACCAGCAGCATCACGTTGGCAATCAGCAGCGCCGCGATCAGTCCCCAGACGATATCCGGTTGTTCGGTGAACATTGCCGGCCCCGGCGTGATGTTGTACAGCGTCAGCGCCCCCATCATTACCGCCGTGGTGCCCGAACCTGGCACGCCGAGCGTCAGCATTGGGATAAACGAGCCGCAGGCCGAGGCGTTGTTGGCCGCCTCAGGTGCGGCAACACCACGAATGTCCCCTTTCCCAAAGCTGTCGCTGTTACCGCTGAGCTTTTTCTCGGTCATGTAGGTGATAGCACTGGCGATGGTGGCCCCGGCGCCGGGCAGGACGCCGACGAAAAAGCCAATCACCGATGAGCGCAGCGTTGCGCCCACGCACTGCATACCTTCTTTGGCATTGAACAGCATACGGCCCGTTTTACGCACCAGCGTCTGGCCACTGCTGGTATGTTCCAGCATTAATAATATTTCTGAGACAGAGAACAGCCCAATCACTACTACGATAAATTGCACACCGTCGGAGAGATGAACACTGTCAAAGGTGAAGCGATAAACCCCGGTGTTGGCGTCTACGCCGACGGTCGCAAGGCCGAGACCGATCAGCGCTGCCAGAAATGATTTCAGTGGGTTCTGCGCCATCATGCTGCCGAGACAGGCAATGGCAAAGACCATTAAGGCAAAGTATTCCGCCGGACCGAAGGCCAGCGACCACTGGGCTAACGCCGGGGCAAACAGAATGATGCCGCCGATAGCGATAAGCGAACCGAAGAAAGAACTGACTGCTGAGATAGAAAGCGCCACGCCGCCGCGTCCCTGTTGGGCCATTGGATAGCCGTCAAGGGCGGTCATAATGGCTGCCGCATCGCCAGGAACATTGAGCAGGATAGAGGAGATGCGCCCGCCGTACTCGCAGCCGATATAAACAGTTGCCAACAGGATCAGCGCAGACTCCGCAGGGAGATGCAAAGCGAAGGCCAGCGGCAGCAGGATCGCCACGCCGTTGATCGGCCCCAGGCCAGGCAGCAACCCAACGATGGTGCCGACAAAGCAGCCGATCAAGGCAATAACCAGGTTTTCCGGCGTCATCGCCACCGCGAAACCCTGAGAAAGATAAATCCAGGTATCCATCGTTTCTCCGTTAACCCAGCCAGGCGCCGAGTGGTAAGGTGACGTCAAGCAGTCGGTCGAAGGCATACCACAACAGAATGCCGAGAACCGAACCGGAAATGCCCGCTGCCGGGATGGTTGCGCCGAACAGCATGCCAATCACCACGGTGAGAATGGCGGTGGCAATGGGAAAGCCCAACCATTCAAACCCCCAGGTGTACATCAACAACACAATCACCATCGTGAGCAACTTTTGCAGCACGTGGCGGCGAGGCCAACTGATGGTGTCCGGGTGGCGCAACAGCAGCGCGACGGCACACAAGAGCATCAAGCTAATAATGCCAAGTGGAAAGGGACGTGGCCCGACGGGTTCATAGCTGTATTCGCTGCTGATTTGCCAGGCCACGAACAGCCCGGCTATACAGAGCAGCAGCCAGATACCCGCGAAAATACGATCGCTCATCATCTTTGTCCCCGGACTTATTTCGCCAGACCGAAGGCTTTTGCCTGCTCACGATAATCGGTGACCTGCTTCTTCACGTAGGCGTCGAGTTGCTTCCCGCTCATGTTGAACTCGAACAGGCCACGGAGATCGCGCTGTTTTTTAAACTCATCGGACTGCTGGAGTTTGTTAAAGGCGTCCACCCACCATTGATACTCGGCGTCGCTGACTTTTGGCCCAACGTAGAAGCCACGGATGATCGGCCACACGAGGTCATAGCCTTGCTCTTTGGCGGTAGGGACATTGGCTAACTGACCCGGCAGGCGTTCATCAGAGAACACCGCCAGTACGCGGATTTTGTCGCCGCTGAGATAAGGCACCATCTCACTGAGATCGCCTGAAACCACCTGCACGTGATTGCCCATCAGCGCGGTGACCGGCTCGCCGCCGCCCTCAAACGCCACATAACGCATCTTGTGCGGATCGACGTTGGCCTTTTGCGCCAGCAGCGCCGACTTCATCCAGTCCTGACTGCCAATAGAGGCACCTGCGCCAATCACCACGCTGTTGGGATCTTTCTCCATCGCCGTCAGCAGGTCTTTCAGCGTCTTCCACGGGGAATCGTTGCGCACGGCAATCATGCCGTAGTCGGTGCCCACACTCGCCAGCCAGCGCACATCATCGACGCCGTAGCGGCCAAATTTGCCCTGCGACAGGTTCAGCAGCGAGCCGCCGGAGAAGGCCACCACGGTGCCGGCTTCGGCAGGGCGTTGCGCGACGATGGCGTTATACGCCACGGCTCCCACGCCGCCAGGCATATAGGTCACGCGCATCGGTTTTTCGATGGCGCCGGTTTCCATCATGCTCACCTGAATCAGCTTACAGGTGAGATCAAAACCTCCGCCGGGTTTCGCCGGGGCGATACATTCGGTGCGCGAGGGCGCTTGTTCCGCCAGAACAGAGGTACTCATCAGTAACATGCTTGCAGTAAGGGTACGAAGTAATTGTTTTTTCATTATTTATCCTCACGCCGGATGACCGGATTTCGGGTACGGAAGATTATTTTTGTGATTATGTGAGCCGATGTGTAGCAGTTCGGTTGCGTGATTGTTAAAACATTAACCTTTCAATTCCCTTTCAATGCGGCAGAAACTTTACAGGATGTGATATGCGTCTCTTATTAGCGGAAGATAACCGTGAACTTGCTCACTGGCTGGAGAAAGCGCTGGTACAAAACGGTTTTGCCGTTGACTGCGTTTTTGACGGTTTGGCAGCCGATCACCTTTTACATAGCGAAACCTACGCGCTGGCGGTACTGGACATCAATATGCCGGGACTGGACGGCCTTGAGGTGGTTCAACGGCTGCGTAAGCGTGGGCAGACGCTCCCCGTTCTGCTGTTGACGGCACGCAGCGCGGTGGCGGATCGGGTGAAGGGACTCAACGCAGGCGCTGATGACTATCTGGCGAAGCCATTTGAAATCGAAGAACTTGATGCCCGGCTGCGGGCTCTGCTGCGGCGCAGTGCGGGACAGGTGCAGGGCATCCAGCAGCTAGGAGAGCTGGCGTTTCACGATGAAGGCTATTTTCTGTTGCAGGGACAACCGCTGGCGCTCACGCCACGCGAACAGGCGCTGCTGACGGTGCTGATGTACCGACGGTTGCGTCCGGTTTCGCGTCAGCAGTTGTTCGAACAGGTGTTCAGTTTGAGCGATGAGGTCAGCCCCGAAAGCATTGAGCTGTATATCCATCGGTTGCGGAAGAAACTGCAAGGGAGCGACGTGCGTATAGCCACGCTGCGCGGCCTGGGTTATGTGCTGGAACGCTGCGATGAGGTGGGTTAAGCCCCAGTCGTTGTATCTGCAACTGCTGATGTTCCTTGGCCTGCCGCTGCTATTGCTGTGGGGACTGTCGGCATTTAACAGCTACGTAAGCGCATTACAGGCCGCGACGCAGGCGTATGACCGGACGCTGCTCTCATCGGCCAGAACGGTTTCTGAGCGGCTGGTGGTGCGCAATAAACACCTGGAAGTCAACGTGCCGTGGGTGGTGCTGGACAGCTTTGAACTGAACATGAACGACAGGCTGTACTACAAGGTGGTGGACCCGGCGGGGAAAGTGATTTCAGGCTATGACGATTTACCGCAGATGCCGCCTGCCACTTCGCGCACCCAATTATACCCGGCGCTGGCGTGGTTTTATCACACCGAATATCGCGGCGAGGCCATTCGCGTGGCGCGTCTGCTCCAGCCGGTGAATGAAGGCGGGATTGTCGGTATGGCGGAGATTTATGTCGCCGAAACGCTGCAATCGCGTCGCTATCTGGCGCGACAGTTGCTGTTTTCCTCGTGGGTTTCGCAAGGGCTGTTGGTACTGCTCACGCTGGTGCTGGTTGGCTGGCTGCTGCGCCGGGTGTTACGCCCGATGCGCCAGTTGTCATCGCTGATGGTACGCCGCGAGCCGGGGTTGCTGACACCGCTGCCGGAGCTACTGCCGTGGTCAGAGACTCGTCTGCTGATTGTGGCATTCAACCGCTACATTGATCGGCTACGTGCGCTTATTTCGCGCCAGGAACGTTTCAGCGCTGATGCCTCTCATCAGTTAAAAACTCCGCTGGCGGTGCTGAAAACCCAGGCGGCGGTCGCCCTCGCCAGCCCGCAACCGCAGCAGTGGTATGAGAGTTTACAGGCCATGAGTACCACGCTGGATAGCACCATTCATCTGACGGAAAGGTTATTACAACTTTCGGCTGTGAAGCGCAAAGAGCAGGGGGAAAGGCACTTTTCACCGGTCAATCTGTTTGAGGTGGTGCAAACCAGTTGTTTTACCCGCCTGGCGCAGGCGCGCAGCAAAGCTATCGATCTCGGCTATGAAGGGGAGCAGGACGCGGTGTGGATTGAAGGGGATGATGTCCTGCTCGGCGAGCTGTGCGGGAATCTGCTGGATAATGCGCTGAAATACACGCCTGCGCGGGGGATGGTGACCGCCCGACTATTGCGAGAAGGGGAGGCCGTAGTGCTGATGGTTGAAGACAGCGGGCCCGGCATTGATGAACAAATGGTGCATCAGGCGCTGTTACCGTTTCATCGTCTGGAAAACGTGGGCAACGTCCCCGGGGCGGGGATTGGGCTGGCGCTGGTCAATGATATTGCTCGTCTGCACCGTACACACCCACAGTTGTCGCGCAGCGATACGTTAGGGGGACTGAGCGTACGAGTACGATTTTTAAGCATCACGAACTGATATATTTATTTCTCAGGTGCAGATTTTTCTTAATAAAATTACAAATAAGAAAGCTGATCATTATTAATAATAACGCTATGTGATTTATTGATTTTATTTGTATTGCAGGGCAGTTAATTATTTTTAACGGCTATTTAGGGGAAAAAGAGAAACGATTTTATGCTATTCATCATACATATAGCGGCTTTTCATAGTCTACTAATTGTTATCTGTCAATAACGGTTGTGTTGTAAATTATCATCTTTTTTGGTGGTGGCGATAAAACGCCCAATCAGAAATTAATGATAAAAATCATAATGATATAAATGAAACGTGGGTGATAGTCACACTAGTCAACATTATTTTTTACATTTACTGACAATGTGCCATTGCGTTTTTTAGACTTGTGATATAATTAGCAACATGAAAAGAGAAAAAAATAATTAAATATCAATAAATAATGGGCTGAGATATGCTTAAAAATTCGCTAAAGATTAGCAGTCAAGGATATCCAGTCTTTTTAAAGCTGGTCGATTTTATTGTAATCAATATTACGTTAATTTTTAGCGCCCATCTGTTAGATATGGTGCCGTTTAAGACCATTGTCATTCTGAGTATCCTCTTCTCAGTGTTTTTCCTGTTGCTTGCTGAATACACCAAAATGTATCAGCAGAAGATAAAAACCATCGGCATACGTAACCAAAAACGGCTACTTTTCTGTACGCTGCTGGCAATCTCGTTCAACGAAGTGATCAGCATGACGGTGGCCGAACCAGAGTCACTTGGATACCTGGCAAGTCTGACTCCGTCATTTTTATCCCCTATTGTTTACTGGTATTTCATTCCTTTACCTTTTCTTTATTTTATTCGTTTTTTCATTTTTAAATATTCAACGAAAAAAAACATTCGTGTGGCGATTATTGGTCTGACCGACAACGGTGTGGCAGCAGAAAATGCATTGATAGCTGAATATTCCAATATCAAATTAGATTTAGCTTTTTATGACGAACGTGCGTTGTCCCGCTGTGGTGATATCGTGGATAAGATTAAAAGTCCCTTTCGCGGCCCTGTCATTAATCTGGTTGAAGAGGCTAAGCAAGGGAATATCGACGAGATCTATATCGCATTGCCGATGGTGGCATTACATCGTATCCGTCACTTTTTGGCCATGATGTCAGATACCACGGTAGATACCTATATTGTTCCTGATTTTTATACCTACAGTAACAATATGTCCAAGTTGCGCTCGATCCACAATCTGCAAACCATTGGCATCTTTAGCTCACCGTTTGAAGGAGCCGGTTCATTTATTAAACGTGCGGAAGACCTGATTCTCGGTAGCATCATTATGGTGATGATCTCCTCACTGATGTTAGCGATTGCTATTGGTATTAAACTTACCTCCCGTGGTCCGGTGTTTTTCAAACAAGATCGATACGGCCTGAGCGGACAAAAAATTAAGGTATGGAAGTTTCGCTCGATGCGAGTTATGGAGAATTCCGATACGGTTATCCAGGCCACTAAGAATGATCCGCGCGTGACAAAATTTGGTAGTTTCTTGCGACGCACCTCTCTTGATGAACTCCCGCAATTCATTAATGTATTGCAGGGAAGTATGTCTATTGTCGGCCCCAGACCTCATGCGGTTACGCATAATGAACAGTACCGCAAACAGGTCGAAAACTACATGATCCGCCATAAAGTTAAGCCGGGGATCACCGGGCTTGCGCAGATTAACGGTTTCCGTGGGGAAATCGATGCACTTTATAAGATGGAAAAGCGCGTTCAGTATGATATTGAATATATTCAGAACTGGTCGTTATGGCTGGATATAAAAATTATTATTAAAACTATTTTCAAAGGATTTGTCGGTAAGAATGCATACTAAATTAATAGTTATTACCGGAATCGTGATATCGCAGTCCGCATGGGCTGATCTAACGCCGAAATCACACATTGGCTTTGCGGGGATCGACTTCCAGGGCCAAGCTGCTGTGGATTACGGTTATGATGATAACGTGACTTATCAGCCCCATAACCGCGATGCGATAGGTTCAGCTTTCCAGAGCGCGGCGCCTGTGTTTAGTATGATCGGTGAGCGCGGCCAGGATAAGTATTTGCTAATGTATTCAGGTGATTATCGTAACTACTCAAGCGATTCTGCCGATAACTATAACGACCATTTTTTCCGTTTTAACGGTGCCTGGCGTTACGGGCAAATGCACGGCTTAACCCTGAATCTGGAAGATTCAATTGGACATGAATCTCGCGGCCGTGATATCACAGAGGGCTTTTTGCCGAACCAGTTCCGCCAGTATGGAATTAACTCTCCGCTGACGAATAATTTTATCAACAGTGAGTTGCGCTATAGCTATGGCGCACCAGATGGACGCGGCAAAGCGGAACTGGCACTGTTGTATAAAAAACTGACGTTCGGGAATACCTCGGATGTGCAGGATACCAGCCCGGATTTTTACAATTATATTCAGCAGCAGGAATGGCATGAAAATAGTCTGGTGGCTGAAGTTTTTGACCAATACACATCCAGAACGCGCTTTCGCTATAGTTTTATTACTAATCAGCGTCACTATGATAACAACTCAGAAAAAGACAGTAATGAATACTATTTGCTTTACGGTCTGAAATCGCAGTTGACGGGGAAAACCAACGTCGACATGAATATTTCATGGCTGTACAAAACATTTGAAAATGCCGCAAACTCGAGTGATTTTAATGGTCTAAACTGGGATATAAAGGGGGAGTGGAAGCCGTTAAATCAGTCAGTCTTCACCGCCCATTCTGCTCAAAGTATTAAAGACCCTTCGGAAGTTGGGGGGTATATCTTAGTGACTGAGTATGGGATTTCTTATCAGCATTTCTGGCTGGGCAATCGTTTTTCTACTTTGCTGGACTACTCATACACCACGGAAGACTATAAAAAACAGAACAAGGATCGACATGATAAAAATGGTGTATTTAGCGTAACCATGAGCTATGACTACACGCCGTCTGTCAATTTTGAGATTAAATATCAATTAGATACCTTAAATTCGAATAAGGATACTGATTCGTTTTATATCGGTCCCGACGACAGTCAGGAAGTCATTAGAACGTTGGGTTATGATAATTCTATGATTATGCTTAAAGCTAAGGTTCAGATCTAAAATGAAAATAATAGAACTGTGCGCGTTTTTGCTACTCAGTATCCTGTTGGTCGGATGCACAACGTCTAGGCCACCATTAATGGACGATCCTGCTGCGGTGGCAGAGGATTACCGAATTGGGGCGGGGGATACTGTCAATATCGTTGTTTACGGGGAACCCGAAATGACGATGAAGTTTATCGTGGATAAGAGTGGAACAATAAACTTCCCTTATATCGGCGTGCTGGGTTTAAAAGATAAAACACCAGAACAGGTGAATATTGAATTAACTCAACGCTTGCGCAATGGGTATATGGTTAATCCCATGGTGACAGTGAGTATTGCCGAGTTCCGCAAATTCTACGCGTCAGGGGAAGTGAAAAGCCCGAATGGATTCGCCTGGGAGCCGGGACTTACCGTAGAGAAAGCTATTGCTCAGGCGGGGGGATTTACTGACCGTGCAGATCGCAAAGATATCAACATTCGCCTCTCCGGTAGCAATCAGCTACTTGAGAATGTTGATTTAACGCACTCTGTTCGTCCTGGGGATGTCGTGATTATTGGCATGGGGTTCTTCTAACGATGAAACTATCTATAGTGGAAAACGGCAAGCAACGAGAAAACTCCGTCGATTTCTCCCGTTTTGCCAAAGAACTGAAAAAGAATGCCTGGAAAATCGCGCTGGCCGGCATTATTGCCGGGGTAGTGGCGTATCCCTTGATCAGCATGATGTCATCAAAATATGTCTCGACGGCAACGGTGCTGATTAAGGCACAAGCCGATAACGTTTCGCCGTTTCCACAGGTGGATGGTTTTGATTCAACGCGTAGTGGATATTACGAAACGCAATATGCGCTGATGCAGTCACGCATTATCCTCGAGCAGGCGGTCCGCGATCTGAAGCTGGATGAAAACCCGGATTTTACCGGGGTGAAGCCCGGCTCTGGCAGTGAAGATCAGCAACTGAGGGTTGATCAGGCGCTGAAAACATTGTCGAAAGATCTGAAGGTCATCGGTATCCGTACCACTAATCTGGCCTCTATTTCTTATGAATCTTCCTCGCCTCAACTTTCAGCTGAGATAGCCAATGGCGTCGCTCAGGCCTTTATCAACTACACGGTCGATCAAAAGCGTCTGAAAGCAGAGCAGGCTCGCAATCTCAACTTTGAAAAAATGGAAGAGATTCAGAAATCGATAGCGAAACAAAAAGAGGAAATGGATAGCTACCTGAAAAACTCTGGGCTGCTGACTTTCCGTGGTATTGATGGTTTTGAAACAGAGCAGTTAAGCATTGTGACCAACCGTCTTGCCGATGCGACCCAACGTCGTGTCGCCGCGGAGTCTGTTTACAATGAAGTAAATAGCCGAGGGAAATCTTCAGGCGATATCATTTCGCTGCCATCAGTTTCTGACCATGCGCAGATTCAGGATTTACGCATTGCGCTGATTCAGGCGCAGCGCACGTTGTCGGAACTGCGCAAAGTGTATGGGCCTAAAAGTGCCAATATTTTAAAAGCAGAAGCCGATGTGCAATCAATCCAAAATCAAACGGGTCGGGTACTGGGTGAGTTAAAACTTGGCTTACGTCAGCAGTATTTGGCTGCGCTGGCCGACGAAAAGAATTACCAGCAGCAGGTTGCTGAGCAAAAAGAGATCTTCCAGAAGATGGCATCAAAACGGGATGCCTGGAACAGCCAAAAATTGGCGTTAGATAAAATGGAAGATCTATATAAGACGCTTTATCAGCGGACTCAGGAATTGTCGCTGTCCGGGGTTAATGCGGATGCGGTGCTGTATGATCCAGCCGTTCCTCCGTTAAAGCCGTCTAAGCCGAATAAATCGCTGCTACTCGTGATGGTGGTGATGTTGGTTGTGGTATTCAGCATCATGTATTTCATCGTCAAAGCGGCAATGGATAATTCAATTAGCACCCTGAGCCGTCTGAAGAAACGTCTCAATGTCGAGCCATTGGGCGAAATTCGTCGATTTACCGGTACTTCGGCACGCGCACAGGTGCGGGATATGATACTGAAGAACCCGCTGAATGCCGATATCATCCACGGTATTCGCACCCGAATTATGCTGGATAATCGGCCGCTGCAAACGGTCGCTATTGCTTCGGCGGAGCAGGGTGAAGGGCGCTCTCTGCTGGCGAATTTGTTGGCCAGTTCATTCAGCTTCGATCAGAAAACGTTGCTTATTGATGCTGATTTCTTCAATACCAACGGGCTGTCTTCTGAACTGGCATCAGCGACTTCTGCTGGTGTGGCGGAGCTGTTGCGGGGAGAGGCTCCGCTTGAAAAGGCACGGGTTAAGATCACTGAAAATCTTGATTTCATCCCCCACGGTAAGACGACCATTTCCTCTTTACTGATGCTGTCGTCAGAGCACGTTGAACCCGTGATGCGCGAACTGAAGTCGCAGTATCAACGCATTATTATTGACGTTGCAGCGGTGAATCAAAGTCAGGATATCCAACTGATCAAACGAGCCGTTGATGGGGTTATCTTTATCGTGAAAGCCGGGACCGGTTCTGCGGAGAATATTGCCGGCGCACTGGATAAGATTGAGGATAATCAGGGCGTGGTGATTGGCGCAGTGTTGAATGCGGTCGAGGAAAAAAACCTTGAAACGCAGGAAGGGTTGCGCTCATTGAACTTCAATACTGACCAACTGATGACTACGCCAGGTCGTGTATGAGTTTACTGAAGAGCGCTTCTACGATAGCCAGTTCATCAGTCGTTTCGCAGCTGATTGGTGCGCTGTCTATCTGGTTGATCTCACATAAGTACAATATGGCAGAGGTTGGGCTGTATGCGCTCAATTACAGCATCGCGGTGGTGGGGGCGCAGGTGTGTACCTTTGCCTCCCAGCTGTTGATTCCCAAACAGCAGGATGACGAGCTGGCGCAAAATGTGGTGTTTTGTTTGCTGCAAAGCGCGCTCATTGCGTTACCGTATGCCGTCCTGACCGCGTGGTTGTTTCACCAGAACATACTGTTTCTCTATTTGCTGACGCTTTCAACGGCGTGGGCGTTAATATCGGAAAACTTATCGCTGCGGACAGCCAACTTTTATTTTCTAATCTTTCAGCGTATTTCTGTCTCCGTGGTGGTGGTGCTCTCGGTACTGCTCACGCACCAGGTACAGACATTTTACTGGTCGTGGGCCTGCGCCATGATATTGCTGACCACTAGCTGTATTTTTCATTCGTTTGATATTCGCTCGGTGACGTCGCAGCATTTGCGCCCGGCAAGTAATTTGCGATTTTTTAAACAGAATATTCATCATATCACCAAAGTTGGTAGTGCTGAGGTGCTGGCAATGGCGAGCAGTAACTTGCCTATTATGCTGATTAACTTCTGGTTTTCGGCGCTGACGGCGGGGTATTTTTCCGTTGTCAGCCGGTTCTGTCTGGCACCGGTAGTGATTATCGGCAACGCGGTACGCAATACCATTTTTTCTAAATGGTCCATCGACTTCAGAAATAACACCTTCAATTATCAGGAGTATACGAAGGTACGTATGCTGCTGCTAGTGCTGGGGGTTATCTGTACCTTAGGCGTCTTTATTTTCTATCCCATTGTGATGCGCCTGGGTTTTAGCGAAGACTGGATTAACTCCATTGAAACGTCGCGCTACATGCTGCCCTATTTGTTCCCGGCGCTGGCGATAAGTCCTTTAACGGTGATTGAGCTTATTTTTGGTTCGCACCGCTATTTTCTGCGTATCCAACTTGAACAGTTGGCGATTGTGCTACTGGCGTTTGTGGTCGTTCCCTATTTTTACCATGATTATGCGGCATCAGTAATATTGTTCTCTTCACTGACATTTATTCGCTATGCGTTCATTTACCTGAAAATGAACAAGCGGGCCAATCTCCTGAAAAACAAGCCGGTGACGCCATGACACTGAATACCGGAAATTATTTACAGGTCTACACCTTTATAACGCTGATCCTGTGTGGTCTGGTGCAGTATTTCACCGGCATGCAGTCCGTGTTGTGGATCCCGTTTTTCCTGACATTACTGATGGTGGGATTACTGGTGATGCAGACGCGAGACGGGGCGCTGCGTCTGGATGCACAGGAAACCATTATCCTTGCGCTGTATTTTTCCTTTCTGGTGCTGGCGGGAACATCAACCCTGATTCAGGGCGGGGTCACCGTTGCAATAGTGGCCTTCAAAAACGAAATCGCGTTATCGTTGGTGATGGTTTGCTTGCTGTTGGGTTTTTGCCGTGAATCGCAGATATATCGGGCGACACGCTATCTGTACTGGGTGTTCTATGCGCAAATCCCGGTAATGATTTATCAGGTTTTGCTGGTTGTTCCTCAGCGTGTGGCTGTGCGCGGGGAAGATGAAAAATGGGACTCCGTGGTAGGGACATTTGGCGGAGACCCAATGGGTGGCGGCAATACGGCGGCGATGGGGTTATTTTGCCTGTTAATTATGTTGCTGAAACTCTCTGAATATAAGCATGGGCTTACGACGTTTAAATCCGCAGCGCTGCATATCATCCTTGGAATAGGGTTATGCATCATTGGTGAGGTCAAGTTTGTCATCCTGCTGTCACCGATATTTCTGGCGTGGGTGTGGATATCGCCGAGCTATGTTAAAGATGTCAGTAAGGTAAACCTGAAGACGTTATTTATCATTGTGGCAGGAATGCTGGTGCTCATCGGCCTGTCGATTATGATACTGGCCTGGTACTACTCTTCTGCTTTTGGCAGCGATCCGACGAAAGGCTCATTAAGCATTTTTATTGATTCATTGAGCTATATTTTTGATCCGAACTACATCATGTCGACCGGAGAGTTGGGGCGTTTCACAACGTTTCTGTTCTGGTTAAAAAATAACGATCTATGGGGACTGTCGGGCACATTATTTGGCTACGGGCTTAATGCCACAAACAGTGGTAGTACGGTCTCTCCTGGGTTTTTGAACATTATCTATAACCTGATTTTAGACTCGACTGCGCTGAGTATGCTGCTGTGGGAAGTTGGCATTATTGGCACGCTGCTGTTTATTGGCTTGTTTATTTATATTCTGAAAGTATGCCAGCCAAAACCAATATTGATGCTTGAACAGTTGGATAAACAGGATCTGCAGTTACTGAGCTTTGCGCCAGCGTTTAACGCTTTTGCTATCAGTTGTTTAATCAGCTTACCTTACAGCCAGATATTGATGATTACGCCGATGTTACAGTTCTTATTCTATTTATCGCTGGGGGCGAGCTTAGTGATTCGTCGAACCGTACTTCGCAGTGCAGGGGGCTGGCATGGACAATAAGCCATTTATTTCCGTGAGTATTAAGACGCTCAACGAATCTAAAGGTATTGAGAAAACGATCGACAGCATTCGGCGTCAGTTGGTCGGGTATCCGCATAAAATTATTGTGGCTGACAGTCTGTCGACAGATAACACCCAACAGTTGGCAGCCAATAAAGGCGTCACGGTAGTGTCACTCACCGATCCTGGCGATCGCTGTTGTGGGGTGGGCCATCAGTTGGGCTATCTGTATAGCGAAGGGGAATATTTATTACTGATGGATGGAGATATGGAGCTGGAGGATGGCTTCATTGACCAGGCTGTTGCCTTTTTGCAGGCGGAACCGGACTATGCCGGGGTGGCCGGTACCGTCGAAATGGATGATGCCGTTAACTATGAATTTAAGTCTCGTAAGCAGCGGATCAATAAAATCTATCCTCTTGGCGATAGCGATCATCTGGGGGGCGGCGGACTGTATCGTCGGTCGGCAATTGAAAAAATTGGTTATCTGACCAACCGTAATTTGCACGCTTATGAAGAGGCTGAGCTGGGTCTGCGTTTAAGCGAAGCGGGCTATAAACTGCGACGTCTGGATATTCCTTACTTCAGCCATACGTCACATACGCTGCCGACGTTTAAGATGCTGGCGCGCCGCTGGACCAGCGGTTATTACCAGGCTCCGGGTGAGCTTTTGCGTTGTAGTTGGGGGAAACCCTGGTTTTCCCAGTCATTCAACATCGTGAGGAATGAGGCGGTATTTGCGCTCTACCTTATTCTCTTATTTGTTGCGCTGCTCACCTTTAATATCAATGTGTTTGCCGTTGCGCTTCTACCCTTACTGGCATTTGCCTTGTTGAAGATTGTGCAAAACCGCTCGTTAACAGATGGGCTGCAAAGCGTTATTAATTTAATCGTACGTTCAGCGGGGTTGATCAAAGGTATTTTTTATCCGGTACGCGATCCGCTGACTCCGCCCAACAGTAAAATCATTCATGAATAACCGGGGCAGGCGCCATGAAAGTATTATTAGTTAACAAGTTTTTTTTCATCAAAGGCGGCGCGGAAACGGTTTATTTTCAAGAACGCGACATGCTGAAACAGGCTGGTGTCCAGGTCATTGATTTTTCCATGCAGCATGAGAAAAATTTCCCCTCTGATTATGCGGATTATTTCGTCAGCAATGTCGATTACCATAAAGAGAGTAATCTGTTGGGGGGCATCAAAACCGCGGTTAACTTTATTCATAACACCCAGGCCTGCAAAAAAATGCTGGCGCTTTTACAAAAAGAACGCCCTGATATCGTTCACTTTCATAATATTTACCATCAGTTGACGCCGGCGTTGATTAAAGTGGCGCGCAATTTTGGCTGTAAAACGGTGTTGACGGCGCACGACTATAAGATTGTCTGTCCTGCATACTCCATGTTACGCGATGGGAAAGTGTGTGATGCCTGCATCACCGGTACCGTTTTCAATGCCTTCCGCTATCGCTGTCAGGAAGGCTCTGCCTCTAAAAGCTTGCTGCTCTCGTTAGAAGCGACCTGGCAATACATTGCCCAAAATTATCAGGCTCTGGATGTGATTGTTTCACCCAGCGTTTTTCTACGCGGCGTGTTACTCCGAACGTTGCCGAAATCGCGGATCGATGTGATCGTCAATGGTGTTGATGATAGCCTGCCCATCGATGAGGTCGTCGAAGACGGTTATATACTGTACGTCGGCCGCCTGAGTCGTGAAAAGGGGGTGGCAACGTTGCTGGCCGCTCATCAAAAAATGCGTAACCCGACTCCGCTGAAAATAGTGGGGCACGGTCCGTTGCATGACGAGTTAGTGGCGAAATACCCGGAAGCTGAGTTTTTAGGTTATGTACAACAAGGGGATGCCCTCAATACGCTCATTAAGCATGCCCGTGTGGTGATCCTCCCCTCTGAATGTTATGAAAACTGCTCAATGGCGGTGCTGGAGGCGATGTCTTTCGCGAAACCAGTGATCGGGGCGCGCATTGGCGGGATCCCCGAACAAATACGCGACGGTATTGAAGGGATTTTATTTGAGCCGGGTAATGCGCAGGAACTGGCGAAGGCGATGGATGCTCTGGTTGATGATCCGGATAAAGCACGTGTCATGGGTTTACGGGGTCGCGCGCGCCTGAGTGAAAAATATGCGCTTAGCAAACATATGGACACCTTACAGGCGCTATATAAAGAACTTCTGAGCAGGCCATAGAATGAGTAAAAAAATAACGGTTTTTGGTACCCGCGGTATTCCGGATGTCTTGGGCGGGGTGGAAACCCACTGTCAGAATCTTTATCCGGCGATTAAACAACAGTTTGACGTTGATATTTGTGTTATCGCCCGCTCGCCGTATGTTAGCTACAAACGATCCTCTTATAAGAAAGTTGAGACCTATGCGCTGTGGGCACCCAAAAAACGGTCACTGGAAGCGATTGTGCACTCCGTTTTAGCGGCGTTTAGAACCTGTGTCGACCGTTCTGATATTGTGCATGTCCATGCGATAGGGCCGGGTTTGGTGATCCCATTATTACGCGTGTTAGGTAAGAAGGTGGTTTTTACCCACCACGGGCCTGATTACGATCGTCAAAAATGGGGATTTGTCGCCAAAAAAATATTGCTGCTGGGCGAACGCTGGGCGGTGAGATATGCCAATGAGGTGATAGTGATTTCTGAGGTCATTAACCAACTGATTCAGAAAAAACATGCTCGCTATGATGCGCATTTGATTTTCAACGGCGTCAATAAGCCTCGTCCGTTGTCAGATCAAACCCTTCATGCCACGCTTTCCCGCTTTGGACTCGAGGCGAAAAACTATTTCGTGGTGGTCGGACGGTTTGTGGAAGAAAAGGGGATGCATGATGCCATCTCCGCGTACAAACAAAGTGGTTTGCAACAGCCGCTAGTGCTCATTGGCGATGCCGATCACCCAACGGAATACAGTATTCGACTCAAGCAACTTGCCGCTGATACCCCTGGCGTGGTGATGACCGGATTTTTAAGGGGAGATGAACTTCAGGCGGTGTTTTCGCAGGCCAGGCTGTTCGTTATGCCTTCCTACCATGAAGGGCTACCGATTGCGCTTCTGGAGGCGATGTCGTATTCCCTCCCGGCGGTGGTGAGCGACATTCCCGCAAATTTGGAAGTGCAGTTGCCGTCTGAGACCTATTTTCGGGTCGGCTCATTGTCCAGTCTTGCTGAGAAATTAACTGCCTGGGCCAGCGCAAATAGCGTGGACTATCGTGTATATTTGCAAAATTATGACTGGCAGGAAATTGCCAGAAAAACAGTCAATGTCTATCACTCAATTGATAAAGATATAGGTTAATTTTGACCAGTCCTCAGAATCGCCCCCCCGTCATCGAACGATTTTATGCGCAACTTGATGAGCATATATCGGAGGGACTGACTCCGGAACAAAAAGATGGGATCGAGAAAGCGATCGTCGCCAGCACGCTGGCATCAAGACATCGGATCGATATTCGCAGAAGTTTTCCATTTTTCGGTAAACGCTTTTATCTGGTTTTTTTATTCGGCAGAGACTTACGTCAGCGGCATCGTCAGGAGTCGACCTTATCGACCATGTTACTCACTTTTTTGCTGCTGCTAGGCACGCTGTTTGTCTCCTGCTGCGTATTACTGACGCTGTATATGATCAAGTCCGCATTGGGTATTGATGTATTCCAACATTTTCACGTTGGTATCTGGGACTGGTGGTTAAGCCTGAAAGACCGCTAGTGTTAACAAACCTGTGGAGGGCGTCACTGCGATGAAGTGTAAATGGTTTTCTGCGCTGTTGTGTCTGTTCTGTCCGCTGACGGTATTGGCCGCAGTAACGACCGTAACCCCCAAGGCAATGACGGGCCCACTGACAAACCCAGGTATCGGGATCGCCAGTTTTCATCAGGGATATGGTGAAACGCTTGGACTGGCGGATTATCCCGACACCGGCTTTGAATATGAGCGCTTTTACTGGCGTGACCTTGAGCCTGTCGAAGGCCAGTACAATTTTGCACTGGTTGATGACGCTTTCAAGTATGCCGCGGCGCATCGACCGGCGATGAACGTCGGACTGCGGTTTATGGCGCTTGCTGAGCCGGAAACCGGTTCACAAATTCCCGACTGGTTGATTAACAAAGGTGTAAAGGGAACCTGGACGCCTGACAAAAAAACCTTTATCCCTGATTTAGACGATCCCTTATTTATTGAATATAGCCAGCGCCTGCTGAACGCGATGGGTAAACGCTATGATGGTAACGAGAACCTGGCTTTCGTGGATATCGGTATGGTGGGGTCGTGGGGAGAGTGGCATAACAGCAACTTCCCGATGCTGAAGCCATTGCTGGAGCGCTACACCACGGCGCAGTTGGACCGCTATGTGACGATGCATTTCACTGCTTTCCCCAGTACGCCAAAAATCATGTTGATGAGTGGTGGGCAAAGTCTGGCGAATGCGGTCGCGCGCGGGGCGGGCTGGCGTGCGGACTGCCTGGGCGATCTCCGCGTGTTTTCTGCTTCCTGGAATCATATGGCGGATGATTATCCGCAACGGCTGCAGGCCGCACGGAAAAGCTATTCAGGATTTAATGATGCCTGGAAACATGCGCCAGTGAGCTTTGAGATCTGCTCGTACATGCAGGACTGGAAAAATACTTTTCACTATACGCGAGAGGAAGTGCAGGGGATTTTTGACTGGGCGGTGAAGCAACATACCAGTACGATTAACCTGAAATCGAGAACAGTGCCTCGTGAGTATCGTCCGATTGTCGACGAGGCACTGACAAAACTGGGCTATCGGTTTCGCTTAGCATCCCTGAGCCACGAGTCAGTCTGGGAAGGTGGACAAGAATTCACCCTGACAAGCACCTGGTATAATGAGGGGAACGCGCCGATTTACCTGCCCTACACGCTGGCATTTCGTCTGGTTGATGAGGCCAATAAGGTGGTGGCACAAGGGAATGCCCCGGAAGATATACGCCACTGGCTGCCCGGAAAGCACTCACTGAGTTACCCGATGCCGATGCCCGGGACGCTGCTGAAAGGGAAGTATGCTATTGAGGCGGCGATAGTGGATAAAACCGGTGCGGCAAGAATTAACTTTGCCAATGAAGGGAAGCAGAGCAACGGTTGGTATCGCGTCTCCGCGGTCACGGTGAAATAGTCTGCCGTAGTCAGGAGCCTGGCAATCAGGCTCCTTAGCGTTAAAAATTAAACGTGATAGCCATCCGGATTGTTTTTTTGCCAGTTCCAGGTATCGCGTATCATTTCATCCAGATTGTAGATGGCCTGCCATCCTAACTCTTTTCGTGCTAACGACGGGTCTGACCAACATTCGGCAATATCCCCGGGCCTTCTGGCCACAATCTTATAATTAATTCGGGTTTGCGCCGCTTTCTCGAAGGCTGCGATCAGGTTAAGTACGGAATACCCGATACCGGTACCGAGATTGATGACTTTGTATGCCGCACCTTTTTCCTGGCAATCCAGTGCCGCTAAATGGCCAGTTGCCAGATCCATCACATGGATGTAATCACGCACACCGGTACCGTCGGGGGTTGGATAGTCATTTCCATAGACCGAAACGCTTTCCAGCTTGCCAATCGCCACCTGAGAAATATACGGTACCAGATTGTTGGGGATACCATTCGGATCTTCGCCAATCCTGCCCGATGGATGTGCGCCGACTGGGTTAAAGTAGCGTAGGCAGGTGATTCGGAAATCGGGCTGTGCGCGGGAAAAGTCTGCCAGAATTTGCTCGACCATGAATTTTGATGTGCCATACGGATTGGTGGTACCACCGGTTGGCGATTGTTCACTTAATGGAACGCTTTCCGGGTTGCCGTATACCGTGGCGGAAGAGCTGAAAATAAAGTGCTTCACTCCCGCAGCTAACATCTCACGCAGTAAAACCAGCGTGCCGGTGACGTTATTGTCATAGTAGGCAAGCGGCTCTTTTATTGATTCTGAAACTGATTTTAATCCAGCGAAATGAATGACGTCGGTGATGTTATGGTTAGAGAAAATCGTTTTCAGAACATCGTTGTTCAGCACATCGGCAATATAAACGATGGGTGCTTTGCCGGCCAGTTCCGCAACCCTGTCCAGGGATGTTTGTGAGGAGTTGGAAAGGTTATCGATGACCACAACGTCATCACCTCTTTCCAGAAGCGTCAGCACGGTATGTGAACCAATATAACCAGCACCGCCAGTGACTAAAATTGCCATACAGTCTCCAGATATATTTTTGCAAACTATCATTAATTCATTAATGCCACCGGCATAAATAAACGTTATTGGTGGCGTCGGTTAAAGTAATAATTCCGGTATTTCACCCTGCATTTATAAGATATTTTTTTAAGTATAGAAAACAGGCTGAATTTGCTTATCTTACTATCATACACGATATAGTTATCGGTAAAGTTCAGCGTGTGGACGCCCTCGCTTTGGTTGATGCTGGCATTGATCTGCGCAATCAAACGCTCATCAAAGTTGGATGCGTTAAGTGTGATTAACTCTTTGATATAAATTGACTTTCCGTACGTCTCTGGTGTGCATTCCTGGGTGAGAAAATAGAGTCTATTCTCAACGCAATGTGGTGCGCCAGCGCCTCGGGGGTGTTGATTCGACAGGTTAAGCGTTGGCACTATTTTTTGCCATGGCCCGGTTACATTACTGGCCGTATGGATAACTAACTTATCTTCCATCGTGGTGGATAAAAGATAAAAATTTTCATGTAACGAAACGACGACGTTATCGGTGAGCGCCTGGTCAGGCACTATTACTTTTACCTGTTTCCAGCGCGTAGGGAAATCTATCGACTGGAATAAGATAACCTCTTTCCTTTCAGAAGACTCCGGGATCATGAAAAGCTGATCGTTGTTGTAAAATAAAAAAGGAAATGATAAATGGCATTTTAGGTTATCAAAACCGTCGAGTTTCACATCCTCAAGCTCAACCAGGTTAGCATCAAGGATACGGCAGCGCAGGATACCTTGCGAATTACGAAAGCTTAATGCTTCATAAAAAACATAAACTTTATTGTCTTTTTCAATAATGAAAGGATCGGCCTGAAAGGTATATTTCTTTTTGAGCTGCTGGGCCCGAGTGCGGTTCAGAATTTCCAGTGTGTTAGTGGGAAAGGTATGCGAACCATTATTTTTCAGGATCATAATATCCCACGACTCATGAAAAAATAACATATTAATCAGTCTGTTATTTTTCGTTCGCATGCGTACCTGCTCCTTTTGATCGCTTAATCTATTGCGGGTTCCACGACAGCCACACTGATGGCTAGTTTAAAAGCTAGTCGCATGAGGGGTGTTTGTCTACTAACAGAAATCGTAGTGGGAGGATTGCCAGAGCATCCGTGCTCCAGTGCAGTTTTACTCGAAATGGACGTGTGGATTATCGGCCAGCGAAACGTAAGTTTTGCTGTTCTTATCCAGAGTACGAATTTCTCCACTTTCGATGTCGTAGACCCAGCCGTGCAGACGAATCGCGTTGTTGCGCAGGCCAACAGCCACGCAAGGATGCGTTTTAATGTTGTTCAACTGGGCAATTACGTTTTCTTCCACCATGGCATTCACTTTATCGATTTCGTTAGCCCAGGTTTTCTTTTCAACCACGGCTTTTGCGGCATCGGCATAGTGCAGCCAGTGGGCGACAGCAGGCATCGGATCCAGGGGTTGGCTTTCTGCGATGGCTTTCATCGCGCCGCAGTTGGAGTGACCACAGATAACGATATCAGTCACGCCTAAAGCAACGACCGCGTACTCAATGGTAGCAGACACGCCGCCAGGCTCCGGGCCAAAAGACGGTACGATATTACCGGCGTTACGGATAACGAAAAGCTGTCCTGGCTCTTGCTGCGTCACTAACTCTGGCACCAGACGGCTGTCAGAACAGGAAATGAAAAGCGCTTTAGGATTCTGGCTGGACGCCAGGCTGCGGAAGAGTTCCTTACGTTGAGGGAAAATCTCTTTTTGGAAGTTGAGGAAGCCCTCAATGATATGTTGCATAGCAGTGTCTCTTTTCTCTGTTTAAGCAGGTTATGATGAAGATCACACTTTCCAGTTTAACACCCGCCGACAGAAGGGAAAGACTTTATAGCAGTTCGGTCAATATCTTTGGGCCATTTTGCCCTGACGAAGCAGGGCAAGCGTAGCGGCCTGCGTTATGCGTTCAGCCGTTTCTGGTATGCCGCTTTTAGTCTGTTCATCGCCTCTACCAGTAAAGCGCGCGGGCAGCCAACGTTCAGACGCATGTGCCCCTCTCCGCCAGGACCATATTGTGACCCTGGTGACAGGCCTGGTCTGGCTTCATGGACAAAAAAATCGCTTAGCTGCGTCTCGCTAAGCGCCATTTTTTCGGCATTCAGAAAGAGCAGATAGGATGCGCCGCCATAGACAATTGAGATCAACGGACAGTGAATTTCGATTTCATTTCTAACAAATGTCACGTTATCAGCCAGATAAGCCAATAATTCCCGGTGCCAGTCACCGCAATGGGTATAGGCGCTATAAATCGTTGCCTGTTGCAGTGAGTGAGTCTCTGCAAGATAACAGTTATCGAGAAAATGATAGAACCGGTGACGCAGTTCATCATTCTTTATAATGGCTATCCCCCCCCCTGGATCGCCGCCGTGTTGAAGGTCTTGCTGACAGAGGTCAGTACGATTGACTGACTTCCTGCTGCGTCATCGAGGGTAAAAAAGGGCAGGTGTTGCTTACCTGGCAGGGTTAAATCGCTATGCACTTCATCGGATAGAATGATGACGCCGGCCTGCTGGCAATAGTGACTGATTTTTTCAAGCGTTTCCCGTGACCACACCATTCCACCAGGATTATGCGGCGAGGGAAAAAGAAACATTTTGCACTGTTTAAGTTTCTCGCTGAAATCTTGCCAGTCAAATTCATGGCGCCAGCAAAACTAAAGGCGCTGAAGACGGTCACAAAACAGCTGAACATAGAGATTGCGCCACCTCGCTCTAATAAGCGCGAGACATCAGAATGACTGGCATGCAGAGGTGTACAAATCGGAGTTATAGCAATGGCTCAAATTCACGCCATATCGTACATTTTTAGAGGTAACCACTGATAAAGGAATCATCATGTCCATGCTCCGTACTTTAGCAACGGCTTTAGTCGCTGTTGCCGCGATGACGATATGTGTCACGCCTGCATTTGCTAACCCCGGAAACGGTAATGGGAATGGTAACAGCGGCAATCATGGTAATAGTCAGAAAGGAAATTCAGGTCACAAAGGTAATCAGCAGTCAGATCAGCGTAAAAATTATGGCAAACCTGATCACGTCGATAGTGACATCAGCTATCACGTGGCAAGGCAATACGCTGTCCGATATGGTTTGACGGGGTATAAATCACTGCCACCGGGTATTGCAAAAAATCTGGCTCGAGGAAAACCACTCCCTCCTGGAATTGCGAAGAAGAGCGTCCCACCCTCTATGCTGAATCAACTCCCGTATTATCCTGGCTATGAATGGCAGGTTATCGGTGACAATCTGGTGTTGATTGCACTGAGCACCGCTGTCGTCACCGCCATTATTAATGGTGTGTTTGATTAAGAAGCTTAGCCGTAACTGCCCAATGGCGGCGCTGATGCCTTATCCGGCCTACTAAAGCTTGTAAGACGTAGGCCTGATAAGCGGGGCGTCATCAGACATTGATTGCCCGTGGCGGACGCAAGGGGAAATCATAACCCGTACAGTTTTATTTTTCGGTACAGCGTCGCAATGCTGATCCCCAGTTCTGTCGCGGCTTGTTTCTTACCCTCAACGCTTGAACCAAATCGCTGCATGACGTTTTCAATGGCATCTCTCTCTGCTTGTTTGCCCTGGTGGGCAAGCTGGCGAGGTTGCGCCATCATTGTGCTTTTTCTGCCATCGGCTGCGGTAAGCAGGTAAGGGGGCAGATGGCTGGCGTTGATCCCGGCGGCTTCTCCGCGCATGACAAAAATGTACTCGATGACGTTGCGCAGTTCACGGATGTTGCCCGGCCAGTGCCAGGCATAAAGGCGGTTAATAACATCATCGGGAAGTTTTTGCGGTGGTCGCTGGTAGCTTAGCGAAAATTCATCGGCAAAATATTGTGCCAGGACGGCGATATCCGCCCGTCGCTCGCGCAGGGAAGGGAGAACCAATGGCACCACGTTCAGGCGATAGAAAAGATCTTCACGAAACTGATTATTCTCGACCATCGCGCTGATGTTTTTGTTGGTTGCGGCAATAATCCGCACGTCAATATTGATGGTGTTGTTAGACCCCACACGGGTGATGGCTTTTTCCTGCAGTACCCTGAGCAGCTTGGCCTGCAAATGCAGTGGCATATCGCCAATCTCGTCGAGGAACAGACTCCCCCCATTGGCCAGCTCAAATTTCCCCACGCGTCCTTTGGGATCGGCACCGCTGAATGCGCCGCGTACGTAGCCAAACAGTTCGCTTTCCAGGAGTTGTTCAGGGATAGCGGCGCAGTTGATGGTCACGAAGGGGGCGGCTTTACGCGGACTGCTCTGATGAATAGCAAATGCCACAACTTCTTTACCTGAACCACTTTCCCCGGTGATCAGTACACTGGCATAGCTGTTGGCGATTTTGCTAATGGTACTTCTGAGTTGTTCCATTGAGGGGGAATGGCCAATAAGACGTACCTGTGTGTCAGACTCATAGGGTGAGGGGGCAATCGTGCTCAGGTAGTCGTACGCATCGCGAAAGATAACCATGGTTAATCGGTCGTTATCCAGTGACGAGAGCGAGATTTGTTTACACAGCACATGGTGTTTTTGCCCTTCAAGCGTCAGCCATGCTTCCTCATCGCCATACAAACTGTCTCCGGTCGTTTCAATGGTCAGGGGTAATCCCTGAACCTCACGGTTAAGTATGCGATCTGCTGAATGGTTGGCATGCCAGATGCGGCCCTTGCCATCGATGGCCACAACGCCGCGATCCATTGCATCAATCAGACGACGAAAGGCACCGAGCGTCTCCTGCGCGCGTAAGCGTTCCAGGCATTCAAAGACCTTACTGGAGATCATGACGGCGATTTGCTCTATAAACGTGACAAATTTATCGATCTGGCTTAGCAAAGTGTCACGCTGTGTTTGCGTTGAGCAAATAATGCCGATCACCCCAATGACGCGGTTATTGAGAAAAATAGGGGCGTTCAAATCCAGCATTTCAGAGCAGTAATGGTGTTTTTCACACAGCTGACATAGAGGATGTTCACCGGGGTTTTTGATCAATACCGTCTCACGGACCTGCAAAACATGCCGATAGATATAACCATTTTTTGCCACGTTCTCATTGAGCATATGCCGGTATTTACCGGTGCCAGCAATGCGCATTAAAGATTCATCAATGATTTCTACATCAGTCCCGGTAATGCCGGAAATAGCGTCGGCATAATTGCATATATCATCCTGGATATTGCTCAGTACTGAAATCATGATACTTCTCCGGTAAGGTGTCTCATTTCTCAAGGAAAATGATAAATAGGCGAACTATTGCAAAATTGATTTGCGAAAAATCAATCTACCGCATTGTTTTTGGATGTTTTTTTATTTTTATCCTTTGTGATCACACTATTTATCATTTATGAGAATTTATCAAAAACTGGCGATAAACTAACGACGGCTGTTTTTACCTTGCTATTATTGAAAATTGATTAATACATTGAAATAAAAGAATTTATTAAATTATTTTTAAGTTTTCCCTCATTTTCTAAAAAACTGGTAAGCATTTTGCTTTTATGGATTACCGATAGCGTAAATAACTCTGTATTACACCGATTACAGGGAATGAATTACCAGGATAATGAGGTTTTATGATGCAGCAAAACTTATCATTTTTTATCAACCAGACGCCGTTTACCGAGCACCCTAACGCACCGCTGGCACCCTTTAGTCGCCAGGAACTGGTAAAAGCGTTGAATTTTCATCGGTCTATTCCGGGATACGCTCCAACGCCGCTGTATACGTTGCCGGCACTTTCACAAAAACTGGGCGTAAAAAATATTTACCTCAAAGATGAGTCTCAGCGTTTTGGCCTGAAAGCGTTCAAAGCGCTGGGCGGCGCCTACGCGATGGCATGCCATATCGCGGAATTAGTGGGGAAGGATATCAGCGAATTGCCGTTTGATGTCATGACCAGTGAAGCTGTACGTCATGACCTGAAGACCGTGACGTTTGCCACCACCACCGACGGTAACCACGGGCGTGGAGTGGCGTGGATGGCGCGCCAGCTCAAGCAAAATGCAGTGGTTTACATGCCGAAAGGGTCTTCACAGCAGCGGCTGGCATCTATCCGCAATGAAGGCGCTACCGCTGAAATCGTGGATATGAACTATGACGATGCCGTGCGTATGACCGCGGATCAGGCGCAAAAGTATGGCTGGATCGTTGTACAGGACACGGCCTGGGAAGGGTACGAAAAGATTCCGCAGTGGATTATGCAGGGCTACGGCACGCTGATGCTGGAGGCGATTGATCAACTCCATCAGGTCGCCCCGACGCATGTTTTCGTTCAGGCCGGTGTGGGGTCATTTGCGGGAATGGTGCAGGGCATGGTGACGGCCGCGTGGGGCGAAAATCGTCCGAAAGTGATCGTCGCCGAAGCGTTAATTGCCGACTGTCTCTATCGTTCAGCCCGTGCAAAAGAGGGGGATGCTGTTGCGGTAGGCGGCGATTTACAGACCGTGATGGCGGGTCTGGCCTGTGGTGAGGCAAACAGCATTGGCTGGAAGTTACTGCGTGATTATGCCACCGCATTTGCTTCCTGCCCTGATGAAGTCGCGGCGCTGGGCATGCGTATGTTGGGTAATCCGCTGGCGGGCGATCCACAAATTATTTCAGGTGAGTCTGGGGCCGTCACGACAGGTCTTCTGGCGCTGTTGATGACCTCCCCGGATTTGGCCCAAACCCGTGAGCAACTGGGTCTGGATGAGCATTCCCGCGTGTTGCTGATAAGTACCGAAGGTGATACCGACCCGCAACAGTATTTGGATATTGTCTGGGGCGGTCAGTACCCGGGCATCAATAAATAATTTCCTGATTGAGAGTATTAACGGAGAAACCCCATGTTATCTGCAACACGTATTGAAGAAGTTATTAAAAATTGCCAGGCGCTGATCCAGCAAAAAAGTTATTCCGGTCAGGAAGGGGGCGTGGTAAATGCCATAAAAATAATGATGCAGCATTACCAGTTCGACGACATCCATGTTGATAAATACGGCAATATCGTCGGCGGTATTGTGGGAAATCATCCGGGGAAAACGCTGGTTCTGGATGGTCATATCGATACTGTGCCGGTGAACGAGGAGAAGTGGACCCGCAACCCGTACGGTGGGGATATTGACGATGGCAAAATTTATGGCCGTGGCACCACCGATATGAAAGGTGCTGTTGCTGCGATGATCTCCGCCGTAGGATTTTTCGGCCAGGATAATCAGCGTAATTTTGCCGGGAAAATTTACGTCGCCTGTATCGTTCATGAAGAGTGTTTTGAAGGCATTGCCGCTCGTCTGGTCAGTGAGCGCTATCAGCCTGATTACGTCATTATTGGCGAAGCTTCTGAACTGAATCTGAAAATCGGCCAGCGTGGGCGTGCTGAAATTGTGGTTGAAACCTTTGGTAAACCTGCCCACTCTGCTAACCCGCAGGCAGGAATTAACGCGGTGTACAAAATGGCGCAGTTGATCGACAAAATTCGCACCATTACTCCGCCAACCCACCCGGTTCTTGGCCCCGGAATCCTGGAACTGACAGATATTAAATCGTCGCCGTATCCAGGCGCATCAGTGGTGCCGGATTACTGCCGTGCCACTTACGATCGCCGCTTGCTGGTGGGCGAAACCAAAGAAAGCGTTATTGCGCCACTGGAAAATGCACTTGCGGAGCTAACCGCTCAGGACCCACAGTTCAAAGCCCGCGTCTCTTACGCCGTTGGCAAGGAGTCTTGCTATACCGGCGCCACCATTGAGGGTGAGCGTTTCTTCCCTGGCTGGGTTTATGACGAGTCCGACGAGTTCGTGCAGGCCGCTCTGGCGGGCGTTCGTGAAGCGGGTTTCTCGCCAACGATTACTCAGTACTCATTTTGCACTAACGGCAGCCACTACGCGGGGGAAGCGGGGATCAAAACCATCGGATTTGGGCCGTCGCGTGAAAACCTGGCGCATACCATCGACGAGTATATTGAGATCGATCAGTTGACCGGATCGGCCCGCGGCTATTACAGCATCATCCAGACACTCTATCGCCGTTAAAAAATAAAGATAAATACCTCTTACCTTACAGGTGGCGCTGCTTCGCGGCACCGCAATGGAGAATAACGATGAAAACCATTTTTAAAAACGGAAATGTGATTGATGGAACGGGTAATCCAGGCCGAATTGCTGATGTAATGGTTGATGAAGGGCATATTGTCGAAATTGGTCAAATTGATGTTGGCGTCAATGAACAGGTTATTGATGCAACAGGAAAAATTATTTGTCCGGGCTTTATTGATACTCACACACACTCTGACCTGTCAGCCATTATTAATCCTGCGTTGTCAGCGAAAATCCGCCAGGGAATTACTACCGAATTGCTGGGGCAGGATGGCGTAGCGCTGGCACCATTGCCGGAGGAGTATATTCCGGCATGGCGTAAAAATATTGCCGGACTGGACGGCGATACCGACAAAATTGACTGGAAATATAAAAACACGGACGGTTATCTCAATCTGTTGGCATCCCGACATCCGGCGACAAACCTGGCGTATCTGGTGCCACACGGTAACGTACGCATGGAAGCGATGGGCCTGGATGGACGCCCTTCCACACGTGAAGATGTGGCGAAGATGTGTGAAGTCCTTGAGCGTGAGCTAAAAGCCGGCGCGTTTGGTCTTTCTACCGGGCTTATCTATATGCCGTGTGCTTTTGGTGATACCGCTGAAATGATTGAGTTGTGCAAGGTCACGGCGAAATATGACGGGATCTTTGTGGTACACCAGCGCAGTGAGGCTGACGATATCATCAGTTCAACGCAGGAACTGATCGATATCGCTAAAGCCACCGGCGTCTGGTTGCATATTTCACATATGAAAGTCTGTGGGAAGAAAAACTGGGGGCTGATTGACCAGATGTTGGGCATGCTGGAGCAAGCCCAGGAAGAGGGGATCCGTATCTCTTTCGACCAGTATCCGTACGTGGCGGGAAGCACCATGCTCGGCGTGATCCTGCCACCGTGGGTTCACTCTGGCGGGACGGACAAATTACTTGAGCGTCTGGCCTCGCCTGATTTGCGCGCCAAAATGATAGAGGATATCCAGCAGGGTATTCCTGGCTGGGATAACTTCATTGATTTTGCAGGCCTGGATCAGATTTTTGTCACCAGCGTCAAGACAGAGAAAAATCAGGATGCTGTTGGTCTGAACCTTGTTCAACTGGGGGAATTGCGCGGTAAAGATCCGTACAACGCCACCTTCGATCTGTTGTTTGAAGAAGAAAATGCCGTTGGCATGGTCGATTTCTACGGCACTGAAGAGCACGTCATTAAATTTCTCTGCCGGCCGGAACAAAACGTGTGCACTGACGGACTGATGGGCGCGGGTAAACCACATCCACGTGTGTTTGGCGCCTTCCCGCGCGTGCTGGGTAAATACGTGCGTGAAGAAGGATGCCTGAGCTGGGAAGCGGCAATCCGCAAGATGACAGGCAAACCCGCTGAGGTGTTGGGCCTGCAGGATCGCGGGTTACTGAAGGTAGGGTATGCGGCGGATATTGTGATGTTCGATCCCAATACTATTGCGGATAAGGGGACATTTGTTGAACCTAATCAGTATCCGGAAGGGATTGAAATCGTGATGGTTAATGGACGCATAGCCTTAATTAATGGCACGGAAAGTTATGCCTGTAGCGGTACTGTTATCAGAAAACAATATTAATAAATAACGCTAAACACGCATGGATCTATCGCGACCATTTATGGCCGCGGTAGATCACTACACCCCAAGGACATCACAATGAACCTACAAACATCTTTACCTTCAGGTAAACCTAAGACCTGGAAAGCAAGATATACCGTCCTGACATTAATCTGGTTGGCATGGCTGCTCTCGTTCCTCGACAGAATGGTCATGAGCGTTTCGTTGCCTTATATCGGCAAAGATTTAAATCTTGATACAACCCAACAAGGTTTAATTATTAGCGCCTTTTTCATTGGTTACGCCGCGTTCCAAATCCCCGGTGGTTTACTGGCGGATAAGTTTGGCTCACGTAAAATTATGGCCATTGGTATTGCCTGGTGGTCTGTCTTCACTAGCTTAACCGGTGCGGTATTAACGCTGCCGTTGATGCTGGCTGTTCGCTTCTTCTTCGGTATTGGCGAAGGGTGCTTCCCGTCAGCTTCCTGGAAAATGATTTCCACCTATTTCCCTTCGAAAGAACGCGGTCGAGCTACAGCAATTCAGTCAACGGTAAATACCTTAGGCCCCGCACTGGCGGTGGTGGTTGCTGCAAGTATTATCGGGGCGTTTGGCTGGCACATGGTCTTTATTGTGCTGGGGATCCCGGGCCTGTTTATTGCTGCGGGTATCTACTTATTCACACGTGACAACCCGAAAGATCACCCTGCGATTACGCAACAGGATCTGGCCGATTTAGCAGCTGACGATCAGGGTGGTCTGCAAAATACGAACGCTATCGCGTTTAAAGATGTGCTCAAGATGCCGGTGCTCTGGCAGATGGCCAGTATCTGGTTCTTGTTTGATATCACCTTCTGGGGGTTTTCAACCTGGTTGCCAAGCTACCTGATCACGGTGCGTGAATTCTCACTGGCGAAGACGGGGGTGATGGCGGCAATTCCGTTCCTGTTTGGCGCGGGTGGGACATTAATCGGCGGATATTGCTCAGATAAATTCAAACCGATGCGCAAGACGTTGTATGTCGCGACGTCGGTTATTGCGGCGGGCTTCCTGTATCTGACCTTCAGCGTGAGCAGTGCGGATATGGCGGTGGTTTATCAGTGTATCTCTGCGCTGTTTATGTTTTTTGCCATGGCGACATTTTGGGGCATTTTAATGGATACCATCCCCAGCAATATCATGGGGCGGGCTTCCGGTATCGTTAACTTTGGCGGTCAGATGGCGGGGGTAGTTTCTGCACCGATTATTGGCTGGCTGATCCAAAGCAGCGGCGGAAGTTACAACAGTGCATTTATCTTTATGATCGCCGCACTGTTATGTTCCGCCGTGGTGACGTTGACCGTAAAAGGTTCGCATGCCGTAGGTGCAATACCCAGTAAAGCCTGATTAGTGTCAAATGTCTGTGGCTCTGCTGTTCCAGAGCCACAGGATTTATAGTTATGCTGTTAAATTAAACCGTTAATCGTTCTCTCTAAGGAAAACAATAGCGGATTTTTTAAACTGCAAAAATAAGATGTCTTACTATTTATTTCATCCAGTTCAGGATAGGTGCGTATAACATTGTTATTAGGGACACAATTTGTATAGACGTCAAGGTAATTTAAAACCTCGGCATTTAATGGTCTGGCTCTTTTATATACTTCTCTGGTGAATAAACTACATTTAGAACAATTGCATTGGCACTCCATCAATTAAATGCAACCCGGCGGCTTGTTTAGATAACGCTCCATCAATATAGAGATGTAGAAACAAGTGTAGGGTAATTTTATGTGGGAATAAAAATCATGAGTAATAAGATATGTACAACGTGTTGAAAAGTAATGCTTGTTTATTGATGGCAAGTTTAGAATATATATGAATATGTCACTTTTCAGCGTAGCGGGTATTTGGCCTCGGAAATCTGACGATTTCGGATTCTGCGGCTTTGCGAAACAGAGCCGCAGACGAAGTGTTGAAAAATGAAGGTACAGTACGGGGGGATGTTTACTTAGAACTACCCGATTTAATGGGTATTATTTATTTTACATACGATACTCGATCATCCCACTCTTGCTGGCAACCCAGTCATAAAGGCGCTGACCGCGGAGGTTTGTTTCATGTGTGTGCCAGTATAATCTTGCAGCATGGCGCTTGCGGGCGTGTTTTTGAACATACTCGATAAGCTGCTTGCCGATGTGTTTGCCCCGGGTTTCTTCACTAACGAATAAGTCCTCCAGATAGCAATAATCAGACTCCGCCCAGGTTGAGCGATGAAAGAGATAATGCACCAGACCGACAATTTTACCGTCAGATTTTGCGACAGCACAGAAAACAGGCTCCACAGGATTGAGAAAACGGCCCCAGGTTAATTGTGTGACCTTGTCTGAAATTTCAGTACGATAAAAAATCTGGTAATTTATCCAAAGCGGTAGCCAGTCCGCGTAGTCTTGCTGGGTGACGGGTTCGATGGTAATCGGCGTAGTTGTGTTTTGGTTACTCATAGGTCTCCTGATAATTTTAGTCAGAGTGGTTTGCTATGGCGGTTATCCTAAATATTGCTTAAGCCACCGCAAAGAGACACTTTGCATATATTTCCAGGATCCACTTTTAACGTAAGAGTGAGTGCAATGAAAAAAAATAGTGCACCTTTATTTCAGGAGCTTTTCTTAGAGCAAGGCGTTATTAAGGAACAGGTGTACCATGCGCTACGCAACGCAATCGTAGAAGGCCGTCTGCCGCCAGGGACAAAGATACCCTCAACCCGGGGGCTGTCCGAGATGATGTCAATTTCACGGAACTCGGTAATTGCGGGTTATGACCGACTGTTAGACGAAGGGTATATTCAAACGCGCAAAGGCGCTGGAACCTTTGTCACGCCAAGTCTTCCTGACCGCAGCATCAGCGGGCTCTATCCTGAATCGCAGCAAGGAGATGAACTGCCCGCCGATGGGCAGCTAAATGCGGATATCGTATCCGTTCGTGGTCTATGGTCTGGTGATGTTGAAGGGCGTGAAATGAACCGTCTGTTCGCCGTCGGTGTGGGCTGTACTGATCTCTTTCCTCATTCATTATGGGGCAAGTTACTGGGACGAGTCTGGAGACAATCCCGGCATCAACTCAGCTCTCATACCAGCCCCTGCGGTTTTTATCCCTTACGAAAAGCAATTTTTCACTACGTGAAAACAACGCGAGGGGTTAACTGTAGTGAAGATCAGATAATTATCGTAAACGGTATTCAGCAGGCGTTAAATATTACTGCCCGGGCGTTACTTACAAAAGGAAATGATGTTTGGCTGGACGACCCTGGTTATAAAGGTGCGCGCGGGGTATTTATGTCAACAGGGGCAATTGTGAGACCTGTGCCGGTGGATAGCAAAGGAATGAATGTTCAATACGGCATTGATCATTTCCCTCATGCGAAACTGGCCTATGTTGTTCCTTCCGATCAGTACCCGCTTAGCGGAACACTCAGTTTATCCCGACGACTTGAGTTACTGGAATGGGCTCGGGTTAACCGGGCATGGATATTTGAAGATGATTACAATAGTGAGTTTCGTTATGCCGCACGCTCTTTGCAAGCCTTGCAGGGATTAGATCAGCATCAGCGGGTAATATATTCAGGGACATTTTCAAAAATGATGTACCCAGAATTTCGTTTAGGTTTTTTAGTTGTTCCGCCAGGATTAAAAGAACAGTTTATCGTGACAAAATATTTTTCCGATATTGGCTCCAGTTATCTTGAGCAGGCGGTACTGGCGAGTTTTATTGAAGAAGGACATTACGCCAGCCATGTGCGACGGGTTCGTAAGGCATGCTACGAGCGGCGAACGGCGTTGGTCAATGCTATTCAATGCTATCTTGCCGATAAAATGACCGTTCAGCCTTCTGATTCTGGGGTGCATATCGTCTGCTGGTTGCATGACGGGTTGACTGGCGATGAGGTCGAACAGAAAGCCAGAATGCTGGGGCTGGGGATTCAATCATTGAGTCATTATTATCATGGGGATACCTCCCGACAGGGGATTTTGATCGGTTTTGCGAATCATCCACCAGAGGTTATTGTTGAGGGTATTCGTCGTCTTGCCCATGCCATGTAGCGTCGCTTTGATGCTGATAGTGATGGCGCATAATAATGTCATTAATAGCAGTATTTCTTATTTCCACCACAGTTGCATGACCGGTATTTTTTAATTGCGCATAAGCAATACGGTGCTGGTATTCGGTATAGCATTGCCATGTGGATCTGTTAAAAACATCCATTGTGGTTCTTTTTACCCCGTCATATGTCTCTTATTCTGCAGTCATTTGACACTCTATTATGAGAGGTAAATAGCATGTCATCCACGTTTAATGAATTCCAGCAACCCGTTGGTTTAGCGTTACCGGACTGGCAAGGTGCGCGATTTCCCGCGGCTCAGCACATCACCGGTCATTATTGCAAACTTGAGCGTATTAACGTCGAACGCCACGCAAAGGCACTTTATGAAGCCTATTGCGATACGCCTGACTCTCGCGACTGGACCTATCTCGCGTCAGGGCCATTCGCGACCTTTGATTCTTTCTTAAACTATTTAACGAAGATTGCGGCGCAGACCGACCCCATGCATTTTGCCGTAATCGATTTGGCCAGTATGCAGGCTGTCGGCACGCTGGCACTTATGCGCATTGATGCATCGAATGGCGTAATAGAAGTGGGTTGGGTGACCTATTCATCACGCATGAAACGTTCGCGGGTTTCAACGGAGGTCATGTCGCTGCTGTTAGATTATGTTTTTGAGGGGCTGGGGTATCGTCGCGTTGAATGGAAATGCGATGCGCTTAATGCGCCTTCTCGTGCGGCAGCAACACGCTTTGGTTTTACCTTTGAAGGCATATTCCGTCAGGCCGTTGTTGTACACCAGCGTAATCGGGACACCGCGTGGTATTCGATCATTGATAGTGAATACCCAGCGCTACGCGAAGCGTTCACCCTTTGGCTTGATGAGGGTAATTTTGATAGCGAAGGACAACAGATTAAGCGCCTGGCAACGCTGATAAACAATGAAAGAATGACGGCATAGGTGCCCGCACCGCCATAACACGCCGACAACGTTATATCCGCTCGCGACACCTTGCCGGGAGCGGCTTTCTGCATTAATACATCTCTTCCACTTCCTCGGCCAGCAGCGCTACCATCTCCTTACCATGACTGATAATCTCTTTCTCGCTCCACTGCTTATTGCGCTTCATCAGCTCGAGCATCGCCAGAAGTTTCAGACTGTCGATCTCTTTACGAGCCAGGCTGGCTTCAAAATGTTCTCTCTTTTGCTGGGGTTGGAAATTACTTAGCCGCGAGTTTTTACTGTGGCTAATCAGGCAGAGATTCCCAAAATCATGTAACTGCTCTTCATCCATTTTGGGGTGGCCATCTATAGGGTGCTGAGGATAAAAATGTTCCACCGAGCTTCGGAAGGTAAACTCAAAACGGCGGGCAATATCGTTACTCGTGTTTTGTTTTTTCCAAAGTAAATAGTCAAGATAGTTAAAAACAAAGTTGTTTTCGATAGTCCCGAATCGTAATTTAGCGTTGATAGCCTGCGACCAACGTTTGTCGCAGATGATCTCTGGAAGAAAATCATCATCACCAAAGATCATATTGTAATATGATACAGTTTCATCCTGGGCTAAAAATCGCATAAAGACAAAGCGGCGAGCCATGTTCTCAAGATATGCCAGGTAGTCTCCAGCATCAATTTCATCTTCCGGACTGTGCTCATCAAACAAATATGTCAGCGCACCATTGAGCCAGTGTTTATAAACCAGTGTTGGCGTTGAGACATGGAAAGCTGATAGCAACATCAGGACCTGGCGGTTTATATCATCAAACTCTCCCTCGTTATTATCAAAGGTATTAACATAACCTACACTTTGGGGCGAGTATTGATACAAGCGTTTCAGGCTCCATCCGTCAGTGCCCTGAGTGAATTCTCGCTTAATAATATAGCGATCAAAAAGATATTTGCATTTCAGTAAACTATAAATGAAAGATTTTACCGCGGCGATTGGCTTTTCCTGCTTCAGCAGGCGTGACTCAAATTGCTCAACGAGTTGCTTGTCATCAAGTGGCACTCCCTCAGTTGTACCCGGGTCTCTGCAGACAAGACGGAGTACATGAAGAAGGAAATTTGAAAAATTTATCACGCTGTTAAAACGCTCTGAGCCTGCGCTGTCTTCCTCTTGCTGGAGAGTACTGTCCAGACGAGTGTCACACAATATTTCTTCCAGAGTTTGCCCCTGGCGTTGATGTTGCGCTTCTGTGGCGTCGGTATCTGGAAATGAGCCAGCTTGATCCAGCAATTCAACCAAATTTGAGAAACTGGTCGGATTAAATTGATGTATATGCTTTTTGCCAAACAGTTGTTGACGTTCTTTTGGCGTAAAACCGTATTGGATGTAACGTTCCATATTCGAACACGCATCCCATACCCTGGCCAGAGTATCAAGACTTTTGTGCCGCTCTTTGGTATTCCTAATCCCATTCAGGACATTCATCAGACGCGCTTTGACGATTTCGTGTTTTTCGAGCTGTTCGCCGCGATTGTTCATCGCCTCAAAAAAATGATTAAGATCGGTATCTGCTGGCACTTCGATACGAGAAATCTGCACGTGATTGAACAGATACTTGCAAAACACCTTCAACGCGCGGCCTTTAAGCTGAAGCTCAGCCAATGCTTTGCCGATCATTTCGTAACCTCTGATCAAACCTTCGTTATAATCGTCACCGCGCATATGTTGCACATCTACGCCTTGCCATAACTTTTCGAAGGTGAGGGTAGAGACAGGACGACTTTCGAAAGTGAGATTGAGTTTTTGATACCACTGCATATCAACAGATTTATCTGCGTGGCATTTGAGCCAGTTAGCAAGTAGGGAGAGCGTTGTAAAGCGTTGTTGCCCGTCAATAACTTCATAGCAGTCATCACCCCGGGAAAACACCACTAATGTACCGATGTAATAAGTCTGCGGGTGCCTGGCGGAAGTGGATTTTTTCTGATAATCCAGCACATCCTGTAAAAGCTGAGTGATTTCGCCCTGGCCCCAGGCGTAATTACGCTGGTACATTGGAATCAAATATTTTGCGCGGTCGCTAAGTAAATCGTTTATAAAAAAAGGCCGTACGTGGGAATTACTCATAATATCTCATCTTCCTGAATAGCATGATTAGCTCATCTTCAGTTCCATTGCGATTATTTTTATTATCCTGGATGCCGAGCGTGCGCAGGGGGAAAGCATGTAGATCTTTGGGGTGACGTGCATCGCGGATAGTACGTAGTAGGTTGTTATGTAGCACATAGTTATCGACGGTAGCTAATTGAACCACCTGCTGACCAATACGGCAGGTATATGCCCAGATAAAGCATTTTTCTATCGCCAGAGACAGTTCCTGAGTCCCGAATTTATCAATATAAAAAATCAGAGCGCAATCGAACATCGCCCGGACATAGCGATCGCCAGTGCGGGTGCGCCTGACATAGCTGTTCAGGGTGTATAGAATATTGCTTGCGCAGGGTTCCAGCACCTCATTCAATAGAGTAATTGGCTTATTCTCATCAGCATCTTTTTCTCTGTTGATAATAACGGCGACCTGCTTTTGATAATGTTCGGCCATTTCAAAGAAACGGCGGCCATTGATGATCATCTGATCCAGACTGAAGGGGAAGCTTAGGCTCTGACCGTCAATTTTGCGTTGGTATTGACTGTTGTAATCATCGACATAGTGGTGGGCGATCCGCAATGAACCCACATACGGGAAATGCGCGATCTGAGAAATATTGATCCCTTTAAACAGGTCAACTTCACCTTTGCCAAAGAAGCGGGCTGATTTACCCTCTGCCCACTGACGAACCCGGAACAGGTAATTGGCAAAGAGCGTTGCCAGCCTTTCGCTAGGCAACCTCTCCCAGTGAGCGACGGCTTTAGCTTTTAGCCCAGCTTCATCAGAGGAAAACTCACGTAAGTGGAAGGCTTTAAGTAGATCGTGGGGAGCCAGATCTTTACCGCGTGCATTTTGTGAATCGAAGAACTGAAATGCTTCTGAAACTTCATTCAACACGAAAGTGACAACTTCGCAGCGGTTCAGCATAAAGTCGATAAGTTCTTCGCTGAACTCGGTGCGTTCAACAAGCCTGAGTAACTCCAGGTAATTACGTCGAAGATTGGCTTGTGAATCCAGACTGGTAAAACGCTGACGTGCCATAAAAGCATCGACATCAGGTTTGAGTTTGGTAAGTTGCTCGACCAGGTCTTTGCGTTTGAGGTTGTGCAGGCGAGTTTCTGTCAATGCTTTGACTGCCAGCATTAAGGTCAGGGTTCGTTGTTGACCATCAACAATATCCAGCCACGTTTTTTCTTCTTCCGAGTGCTTATGGAAAACAACGGAGCCTAGTCGATAGGCCGTTTTATCACGATGTGATCCCAGATCGGAAAAAAGGTCAGCTATATTTTTGCTATTCCAGCGATAAGGGCGCTGGTAACTCGGAATCGCTAATTGCTTAACAGAAAGTAATTGACGAATGGGTATGACCTGTTTATCAAGCTGCTCCATCATGCCTCCTGCATGAATTTAAAATGGAGAACAGTTTTTTATTGTCCCTGAAACGTTCTATTAATGCAATCAATGATGGTCTAACTTATTGTTATTGGCTGACTAAAGCTAAATTTTTATGGCTCGTGGTTTCTTATTTATTATTAAATTTACTAAGAATTTTACCATTATTTTTTAGATGTTTTGATTTTTTTCTATTGTGCCATGCGGTTTTTATTTTTTGTGGATATATATATTAAAATCGGATGTATTCATTCTATTTTATTCACCCAATTGAATGACAGTAAGCAGATGATATGTTGTCCAGATGCAATTTGGTGTTGTTCTAATCCAATTTTCGTGGGGCTAGGGTTAAACCGAACAGATACAAAATGCCCTCAGCTTACGCCGAGGGCTTGTCACCGGTGTTTGGTGGGCTGGCCGACCTTGAATGGAAATATCGCGAGCAGCTCCTTGCCGGTGATGAACCGAGCCTGCGCAGAATGCAAGGGTTGCGCAACAATATCGACGTGACAAAATGGGAGATTAATCAGACAGTCGGTCGCTATATCCGCTCACATGAGGCGGTGCCCAATTTTCTCTGGATTTGGCTGGATGTTCTCGGTCTGTAACGGGCACAAAAGAGCCCGCAGGGCTTGCGCCGTGCGGGCTCTTAGGACTTCATCGGATGACTCTGGTAATCACCGATGGAGAATTTTGGTGGGCTGGCGGAGTCTGAAAATATTTCTCAATATTTTGATTTTGTTGGATATTTATTAATTCAACTTTCATTGGTATACCTAAGCGTATACCAATGGCGATTTGCTGTAGTGTTTACTGTGGTTATGCAAACCTGTTTTTTTGAATAGAACGCATCGAAAAAAAGTTTTTTTGCATTTAACTGTTCACACTGTTCATCTCGGTTATTTATCATTTTATATCATGTGGTTAGGTGGTGATGAGTTGGTGAAGAGTGAACAGTCGACTCTTCACCTTTGTGATTTTTGCTCGTTCTGGATCCGCCCGCTCAGGAGATGCGCAGGGTGATAAAAAGTTTTTTTGTATTTAACTGTTCACACTGTTCACCTCTGGTTTTTTATCAATAAATTCATGGTGATACAGGGTGAATATACGGTGAAGGGTGAACAGTGGATTGTTCACCTTGTGGCAATGGCCAGAAAGGAAAAGACCGGCTGTTGCCGGTCTGAGTGAGGTTATGTTGCTGCGGGGTCGTCGCACTTCGGCAGCCAGTCGCCGTAGCTTTCCTCTTTCAGCGACAGGTTGGTCTGTATCCCCTGCTTTGTGTGTCGCTTCTCATAATTCAGGCCGTACTCTTTCAGCATCATGGGCAGCCCCAGCCCGAACATTTTCAGGCTGAGCACGTTCCTGTACCCGTTAGCCTCCATATAGGCAAGATACGCGTGATAGAGATATTTACGGTAATTACGCGGGATGATGCTGGCGTTCCCCATAAACATCCCGTTGGTCTGCGGGAGCATTTCCAGATAGCCGCAAAAATCAAATGTAGGGTCAGCATCGCGCTTAATGCTGAGCGCCTCGTCGGAGTTCTGCTGCGACTGGAGCAGTGCGCGCGCGGTCATCGGGTCGCTGAATTTCTGCATAAGCTGGCGCACGATGACGGCCAGCTCGCGCGCAATTTTATCCCTGAGCTGCGGGTCTCGTTCCTCCGGGGCAATCTGCTCCGGGAAATGAATAATCACCCGGCGACGGGAGACGCCGCCGCTGCGGTCGGTGAAGCGCATCGGGTTATTGTTCACGGCCAGAATCACCGCCGGAATATGTGTTGAATACGGGTTCTGGTATTTCGGGTCAACCGAGACCGCATCGCCGCCGGTGATGGCCTTAAGCCCTGCGCCGTCACCGCTCCATTTTTCCTGGTCTGGCAGACGAATAAGCGAGAAGCCAATCAGGGAGGCACGCTTGCGCGGGTCTTCCAGTGTGTCGATATCGGCTGACGTGGCGTTATCTTCCCCGGCGAGCAGGGTCGCGATTTCGGCCAGAATACTTTTGCCGCTCCCGCCGGGACCGGTGACTTCGAGAAAGAGCTGCCAGTCGTAACGGTTCGCCAGCACCATAAACAGTGCAGCCAGAATCACGTCGCGTTTTTGTGGATTTTTACCGGCCGCACGGTCAAGCCAGCGCCAGAAGTTCGGCGCGTGCGTCTCCAGCATTTCCCCGTCCACCGGCGGGGTAAAATCCACATCGCACAGCGTGCGCAGCCAGTGCGATTTGTGGTGCGGGCTGAATATGCCGCTTTGGGTATCGAGTACCCCGTTGCGAAAGCCAATCAGACGACGTGCCGGTGTATCCTGCTGCGGAATAATCAGTTTCAGGGTCTCCACCACCGAGGCAATTTTCCCGGATGAGAACGGGGCGCGTAAGCGCTGGAATAAGTCAGCCACATTTCGTGAGAAAGTGGCGGCAGGGATATTTTTCCAGATGCCGTTTTCATAGCGGGACAGGAGCTGGCCGTTCGCATCCACGGCCAGCGCTTCGCCGTAATGCTCATGCACCCGCAAAGCCTTGTCGCTGGCGCTCATGGCGGTAAATTCCGCCTCGCTCATGGTATCAAACGGACTTTGCTCCGGTGGCCGGATAGCGTCATAAATCGCTTTCCGCGTGGCTTCCTCGCCGTACTGTATAAACGCATCATTCCAGTCACCGAATACCGGCGGCAGGGCAACAACGCCCTCACAGGCGTCTGCGGCCGCAGCGGCTTTACTCTGGCCGTCGCCGTTAAGGTCACGGTCGGCGGCGAGGACAATCTGACAGGCCGGGTATTTGTGACGGGCAAGGCTCGCCAGAGAAAGGAGGTTCACGGAGGACAGTGCTACCATGACGGTTTCCCCGGTCAGATGATGCACGGTGAGCGCGGTCGCATAACCCTCCGCAATCCACAGGCGTTTTCCGGCCTGTTTTTTCCCTTCGATGACATGACATGCCCCTTTGACCTGACCGCCTTTCAGGGTGCGTTTGAGACCGTCAGCATTGATAAGCTGAAGGTTAACCAGTGCGCCGGTATCGTCATACAGCGGGACAACCACATCACCGGTGCGGAACGTCACGCCGCCGGTTTTATGTATGACGGTGAGCGTCAGACATTCCTGAGCGGGGAAACCCTTGCGGGTGAGGTAGGCGTTGCCGGTGGCCGGTCGGATTTTCTCCATGAGCCTGACGGCCAGCGCGACCGCCGCTTTGCGGTCGGCACTGGTTGCAGCCTCTGCGGCCGCAATCACTTCCGGGGCAACCGGCGGCAGGTTGCCGGTCACGGCGTTCACTTTCCGGGCGGCCTCAGACGGATTTACACCGAACACCTTTTCGACAAGCCTGAGTCCGTCACCCGAACCGCACCGGTTGCAGTACCACGTGCCGCGCCCCTCCAGGTCATCAAAGCGAAAGCGATCGCTACAGGCATCACCGCCACAAATCGGGCAGGCCTGATGGCGGTTTTTAATAACCTTCACACCCAATGCCGGGAGAATGCGCGGCCAGTGGCCGCACGCCTGTTTTACCGTTTCTGTTACGTTCATTTTCATCGTTGTTTTCTCCCTCAGTGCAGTACCGGTGCGGTGATATGACGGGCGCAAAGCTCATCCATCACGGCCAGCCCGAGAAAGGACAGCGACGGCGCGGCTTTGAGTGGTCCGGCTTCCATTAAATCTTCCAGCAGTGCACAGGCAATCTGGCGGCCTTTTTCCTCGCCGTGCTGGCGCAGGTAGAAGCCCTCCAGCTCGGCGGCAATGGCGCTTTCCAGTGCGTCGAGGGTGAGGTGCGGGTAGCGGTGCTGGCGTTCGCACAGGTTCAGCCATGCACAGGCCACGGCGCGACGATACAGCGCGGCGCGTAATACGGGCGGTAATGGCTTTTTCATACATTACCTTCCCCGGTCAGTCACTGATGATTGCAGCGTTCGACCACGCCGTCGAGCTGGGCGGTCATGAGGTAAATCACGGAGGTGAGCTGCAACTGCTGCGCAGGGTCGCGACGAACAGTGGCGCAGTCCTGCACCTGCATCAGCTCATTGACGAGCTGGCCGACGTTGCGCATGTGCTCGAGGCATTCGAGGTCGCGGGCGGTAATGGTGGTGTGTCTCATGCGCGCACCTCTGCAACCGGCAGACGGCCAGCAAACGAGAGAACGTAATCGCGAACGAGAGAAAGGCGTGCGGCGTGCTCATCACCGGCAACGGTGCGGAGCATACAAATACGGGGGGTACGGTCTGCGCGACGAACAGCGGCAAACACAAAGACAAACTGCGGGTGTGACGGGGTGAGGGTCGTAGCCATAAGGGCAACCTCCATTGAGTAGCGGTTAACGCTACCACCGGAGTTCTCACGCTCGGGTGGTAGCCCAGACGGGGGTGAGAAACCGGCCTCAATGGGTACCGGCCAGCCCGAAGGCTGCCCCGCCTGAGCCACCATTACGCAGATACAGCAACGGCTTAAGAACCGATGCGTAAACAACAGGTGCACATAGGCATAGACACAAAAAAAGACGCATGGCGCGTCCGGTGTCGCCACTGAGTAAATCGGGTTCTCACGCCCGGCTGCCGATTTTGCGACAGCGGGAAAACTATACCTGGAAACGGCGAAAAGAAGCAAGCCAGAAAAAGGGGCTGTTTGCTGAACGGTCATCATCATGCGTCATAGCCCCGGTTACGTTCGGCAATGCGATCCGCCATCCATGCAGTGATTTCAGACTGCGCCCACGCCACATTTTTTCCGCCGAGGGAGATTTGTTTCGGGAAGGCTTCCCGGCTGATGAGGTCGTAAATGGTCGAGCGGGACAGGCCGCACAGATGCATCACTTCGGGCAGACGGATAAAGCGCTCGTGAACGATATCAGAAACCGGCATCAGCGGTGCGGCAGGGGCAGAAGACGGGGAAGAAAAAGCGGTGTGCATCGGGCTACCTCACAAAGTCCATACAGTGCCGGTCGTGTCCGTCCGGCTTCGGGTAGCTCCTTATTATGTCTATATTTTTCCTCAGGTCATGTGAGATTTTCGGGGAAACAAACATTGACTTTTCGCTCTGGCAAACAAAGGCAAACGCTGGCAAACATATGCAAATCACTGCATTACAATGCAGCAATTTCTATTTCTTTTAGTTATATATTTTTCGTTTTTAATCAAAATAAAGTCTAAATGCTATAACCAGAGCAAAACAGGAGGTGAACAGTGGTGAACAGACGGTGAACAGTCAGACCCTCAACTGTTCACCCTTTAACTTACTGTATTACTTATCTTTTTATTTAAGGTGAACAGTGGTGAATAGTTATAAGTAAAAAAACAAACGGTGAGTAAGGTTTTCCTGCGACCTTTCTCTGGCCAGCCTGATTTTAAGGTCTGTTTGTGCCAGCACTCTGACAACGGCAATGAATCGTGTTGTTGTGCAGGAGGCGTCAGAATCATTTCAGGTTGAACACACGGAGAGCCTGAACATGAAACCCGAACTCATTATCAAAGCCATGCAGACCGTTATCAGTAAACAGGATGAAGGCGCGGAACAACGTATTGCCGGTGCGCTGGCCGCACTTAACGAAGCAAAAGACGCACACACGGCCAGCATGGGTAAACTCAGCGACATTGAGGCTTCCATTCAGCGTTGTGAGCAGGAACGACAGACCGCGCTCAGTGAAAGTGCACAGGCCGAACAGGACTGGCGCAGCCGCTTTCGAACTCTGCGCGGCAACCTCACTCCTGAACTGAAAGCTGAACACAGTAAACGTATCGCCAGCCGCGAACTGGCTGATGAGTTCACCGGTCTGATTACCGAGCTGGAGAAAGACAAAAGCCACGCCATGCTTGGCGCATGCTCCTCCGGTACGGCTTATATCAGCGCCCATGAAAAAGCGTTCACCACATACGCCAACAGCGAGTGGAAGAAGGCGCTGGCCGGTATCAGCCCCGCACTGTTACGTGCCTTTCTGTTGCGTATACGGTCGCTGGAAATGAGCGGAGAAACCTCGCCGCGTGCGACCGTGACCCGCGAGCTGGGTGATGCCCTGAATCTGCAGTCAGCCCTGTATCATTTTGATATGGAGCAGGAGCCGGTCCTGTCCGTAACCGGCATGAATCGCCCGGTCATAACCGGGGTTGATATGGCGCTGTTAAGAAGCCCGGCCAGACGGATGAAGCTTGCCGCTGAACTGGCCACAAAAGACCACGAACAGGCAGAGGGCTGAATTATGTTTCACTGTCCGTTCTGCAAAAAGACCGCGCATGTCCGTACCAGCCGGTATCTGTCGGAAAACGTCAAACAACGTTATCACCAGTGTACCAATATCGAATGTTCGGCCACTTTCCGCACCATCGAGTCGGTTGACGGTGTGATACGTGCCGCACCGGAGAAACCCGACCCCGCGCCGGTGGCGCCACCGCCGCCGCGTAAGGTGCAGGGCTGCTACAGTTCGCCGTTCCGGCATTAATCAGGAGAGAGACACGTGACCACTGTGACATTGCAGCAGGCCTTTGAGGCCTGTCAGACGAACAAAAACACCTGGCTGAAACGTAAAGCCGAACTGGCCGATCTTGAACTTGAATACCGTGAACAGCTCCTTGCCGGTGACGAACAAATTCCGCGCAGAATGCAGGATTTGCGCGACGATATCGACGTGAAAAAATGGGAGATTAATCAGGCCGCCGGTCGCTATATCCGCTCACATGAGGAGGTGCAGCACATCAGCATCCGCAACCGGCTCCATGACTTTATGCGGCAGCACGGCGCGGAGCTGGCCGCCACGCTGGCACCTGAGCTGATGGGGTATAACGAACAGCTTCCCGCAGTAAAACAGAGCGCCATGCAGCACTCGGTTGATTATCTGCGTGAAGCCCTGTCGGTGTGGCTGGCCGCAGGTGAAAAAATTAATTATTCCGCGCAGGACAACGACATTTTAACGGCTATCAGATTCAGGCCTGATGCGGCTTCGCGGGATGATAATCGCCAGAAATTCACCCCGGCACAGAACCTGATTTACACCCGCCGACGTGCAGAACTGGCCGCACGGTAGCACGCGAAAAAATCCGCGAAAATTCCGCTATTTTTTCCGAAAAAAGCCATGCATCCATAAGGTGCATGGTTTTGCATGCAAATCCCCGTATTTTATTTTCCCCGCCGCGCCAGTACCGGCGCGGCCTGAGACGGATCATGCATCTGCATTAAAAGCGACCACTTAAGCGGGCAGGCGTGGCGGGGAGAGCATTGCGCGCAGAAATAAAAATGTTCTTTAGTAAGATGAGTTTATCTTTGATATTTTTATTGCGAATAACGAGAGGGTTATGATTTTTTTTGTCATCTTGATAAGGGACTTTAATCATGCAGCAAATCGGCTCTAAGTGGTGGAAGTTTGACTTCCATACTCACACACCAGCATCTTTCGATTATGGGCGAGGGGACAAGAATCTTAAGGATTTGATGACACCTCATGAATGGTTGATGAAGTTTGTAGAAAAAGGTGTTGAATGCGTAGCTATTACAGACCATAACAGTGGTGGATGGATTGATAAATTAAAAGAAGAGGCCGCTGCGCTAAGAGCGCAAAATTATTCTATTTACGTATTTCCAGGTATTGAAGTAACCTCAAATGGGAATGTTCATATTTTAGGTATCTTTGATCCAACAGAAAGCTCTAATAAAATATCAGAGCTTATTGGATCAATAAACTATAAGGGGACGCAAGGTGATAGTGATGCTGTTACAGGGGATAGCCCCGAGTCGGTTATAAAAAAAATAATAGAAAAAGGAGGGGTGGCAATACCAGCTCATATAGATAAGAAAGCTGGATTATGTAGTGTTCATAGTTCTGGATACACTTTAGAACAGGTCTTAGATGAGTGTTCAGCTGTAGAGATAATTACAAGAAATGATGAATATGAAGCAGTTGAATCAACTGCAAATCCCTTACGTGGATATATTTCTTTAAATAAAGGGCTGGCTGAAGTTATTGGCTCAGATTCTCATATTCCTGCTGATGTAGGTCGAGCATTTACATGGGTTAAAATGGGGGCTCCTTCAATTAATGGATTGAAGTTGGCTCTATATGAAGCAGATGAGTCAATTAAACGCTCTGATATACACCCCGGTGATCCTAATCTTTATGCTGAAAATAGATTGCTAGAAGTTAAAATTAGCAACACTAAGTATTGTGGTAGGGTTAAAGAATTTAATATTAATTTTCACCCATGGCTTAATTGCATAATCGGTGGAAGAGGGAGTGGTAAATCATCTTTAGTCGAGTTTATAAGATTAGGCTTGGCACGTGAAAAAGAACTTAATAGTTTGACTAAGAATGGAGAGTTATATGAAAACTTTAAGAAATTTGCAAAGGTTTCATCTAGAGGTGATGATGATGGAGTTTTGTTAAGTAATAGTGATATAAAAATATTATATGAAAAAAGTGGTGAAAAATACCTATTACACTGGAGTAATGAAACATCCAACACAAAGATATTTAGAGTGGATGGTGATGGGTATATTGAGGAGGACGGGGATGTTGAATCACGATTCCCAATTCATATATATAGTCAAAAACAAATATATGAAATATCACGTTCCCCTGATTTTTTATTGAAAATAATTGATGGTTCGACTCAAGTTAATTACTTTACATGGAAATTATCTTGGGATGATTGTATTAGACGATACATAAGAAATCAGAGTGATATTCGAGAGCTTGAACAAAATATTAAAATCAAGAGTACTTTGATAGGGCAGTTGTCAGATGTTAAAAGAAAAATTGAATCTATAGCTAACTCTGGTCATGCAAAGATATTTTCTGAATATCAAATCGCAATGATTGAAAGAACTAATATAACTAACTATGTTTCAAATAATAAAGAGGCTATACAGGCCTTATATGCCTCCCTTGAGTCCACATCACTTAAACATTTAGATAGTGCTGAATTTTCCAATCAACAAGGTATGTATAGTGAGTTTGCAGACAAACTGTCTGGAACCAATAGTTCAATTTCAGATGTTAAAAAGAATGTGAAGGGATGGTTGGATTATGGTGTAAATCAATTAAATGATTTTTATAGTTGGTATGCTTCTAGTTCATTGAAATCACATCATGATATGCAGGAGTCAGAATATCTTAAGCTTGTGCAAAACCTTAAAGATAGTGGCGTTAATAATCCTAATGAATACCATGATTTGATTATTTCAGAAAAGGATTTAAATGAAAAATTACATAAGATATCTTTAGATGAAGAAAGCGTTAGACTGAAAAATAATAATTCCATATTAATATATTCAGAACTGGTAGCACTTCGCACCGACCTTACCCGGCGAAGAGAGCGTTTTTTGAATGATTTGGGATTGGATGATACATATATAAAAGTTGATGTTATCCCATTTGGTAATTTAGGTAGTATTGATGAGTCTTTTCGCAACCTTATTGCTAAAAATGACGGTACTTTTGCCTCTGATTTAATTGATAATGGTGAAGGTATTTTAGCTACCTTGATTAACAAGGTAACTAAAGAAACAAGTGATGAGAAAATGATTGAAATTATTGATGATTTTAAAACTCCATTTGTGACAAGAAATAGTGATGAAGTTTTGGGTGTTAAATTAAGTAAAAGATTTAATGATTTGAAAAATTCTCTATCTACAGATGTAATCGATCGTCTAAAATGCTGGTTCCCAGATGATGAGATTAAAATAAAATTTAAAGATGGAAATAAATTTAGGGACATATCACAAGGTTCAGCGGGACAGAAAGCAGCAACTGTTCTAGCATTTTTGCTATCATACAGTAATGACCCTTTGATCTTAGACCAACCCGAAGATGATTTAGATAATCGACTTATTTATAACCTTATTGTTAAAAGACTCAAGGAAACGAAGAAATCTCGGCAAGTTATGGTAATTACACATAATGCCAATATAGTCGTGAATGGTGATGCTGAGTATGTCGTAGCTTTATCACAAAACTCCGGAAGTACTTTTGCTGTCTCTAATGGGGGCCTTCAGGATGATGAAGTTAGAACCGCCATCTGTGATATTATGGAAGGCGGTAAAGTTGCTTTCGAGCAAAGATATAAACGAATTATTAACCTGTAATTAATTAAAATAGATAGCTCAAGGTACATTTTGAGCTATCTATTTGCTACATAATTCCCCCACCAAGCCATAAGTTTTATTCTTTGCTCTAAATATGTACTCCGATTATATGCCCTGCGGACTTCGTTTTTATCATGATGAGCCAATGCTGCCTCTATTACATCAGCGTTTAAGCCAGCTTCATTCATGGCAGTACTAGCAATAGAGCGTAATCCATGTGCAACTAACTTGCCTCCATAACCAATCCGCTTTAAAGCTGCATTAGCTGTTTGGCTATTCATTGGTTGTTTTGGATCATTTCTGCTTGGGAAGACATGCTCACGATGCGCACTAATAGGTTTCATTACCTCTAGAATGTCTAATGCCTGAGTAGATAAAGGAACAATGTGCTCTCGCTTTGCCTTCATCCGTTCGGCCGGGATCGTCCAAAGTTTGGCATCGAGATCGATCTCTCCCCACCGAGCCCCGGAAGCCTCAGAAGGGCGCACGAGCGTCAGGAGTTGCCATTCAATGAGACAGCGAGTCGGAACAGACAGATTTGACATGACTAAAGAACGCATCAGCTTCGGCAATTCTTCTGGCCGCAGTGTCGGCATGTTTTGTTTTTTGGGCTTCTCAAAGGCCATTCCGACACCAGATGCCGGGTTGGCATCAATCAGGCCAGTGTTGACGGCGTAGATCATGATTTCGTTAATACGCTGCACCAGCCTACGAACAGTCTCCAACGCCCCACGAGCTTTGATTGGCTCAAGGGCTTCAACCAGTGTTCGGGCTTTGATTTGCTGGACAGGGGTCTCCCCGATAGCTGGAAATACGTCTTTTTCCAGTGAACGCCATATATCTTTAGCGTAATCAGGGGTAACGCTTTTGCTTTTGAGCTGGAACCAGTTAGCGGCGACCGTCGAAAAAATACTGTCCAGAGCGATTTGCTGCTGTTCTTCAACAACTTCAGCCTGAACTTGGGGGTCTATGCCATTAGCTAACAAGGCAAGGTAATCCGCTCTCAACCCTCGGGCATCAGCCAGTGAAAGGGCGGGGAAAGCACCAAGCCCCATCATTGTCCGCTGTTTTGTCGCTGGACGTTGATAACGGAAACGCCAGAGCTTTTTCCCGCTGGTTTTCACTATCAGGAAAAGGCCATCGCCATCATGTAGAGTTAGATCCTTCTCTAACGCTTTAGCGCGAAGAACTTCGGTGTTGGTAAGGGGGCGTGTTGTCCGTGCCACTGCGGCCGCTCCTTCATGAATTGGTATACGCTTTTAGGTATACATCCTACCGTATACCTAAACGTATACCAATAATCACCGGATTTAGCCGGATGTTCTCGGACAACGACAGACACAAAAAAGCCCGCAGGGCTTGTGCCGTGCGGGCTTTCTGTACTTCACCGGACGTATCCGGATCATGATTTGGTGGGCTGGCGTCCCTGTAATCCACTCTTTAATTGTTTGATTATTATATATATTAATGATTTGTATTTTACATTGAGGTGCAATAAAGGGATAAAAAAGTATTGTGGCTAAAAATCAATCACATTTTGAATGTCATGACTAGCGGTGAGGAGTTGAACTCATGAGTTCAACTTCCGAAAGTGATTGAATGACTGTTAATTTAAAATAGTCAACAAAAAAAGCACTTTTTGCTAAAAAAGTTGTTGATCGTCATAAGCGATATTCGAATAATAGCCTCTGTCGAAAAACAATGGGAGAGATAAATGAAAGAAAAAAACAACTTTATACGTCTACCTGAAGTTCTGGAAAGAACAGGATTTTGTAAAGCTTGGATTTATCGTTTGATTAGTCGTGACGAATTCCCTTCACCTATAAAAATCGGTGATCGTGCAATCGGGTTCGTAGAAAGTGAAATAGATGCGTGGATTGACGAAAAGATTTATTTATCAAGAAATAAAGCCGCCTGAATGTTATTAAATGCTTTTTTGATTTATTCCTGACAGATTCATCATTAAAAGTGAAAACCTCTCAAAATCGCGTATAGAGCGTTTTAGAGCTACATATGAAAAATATCTTTTATTTAAAATAAAAGACTGGGTTTTGAACTGGTCTTTTTTTATTTTATCATCTAATCATTTTATTAAATATTTTTGATTTTATCTATTGACTGATGTTATAAATGGATTTATATAATATAAAGATACGAAAAATTAAAAACTCTTCGCCGACTTTTAACTTACGTTAAATACCACTTCCAGAAGATTTTAATCTTTAATAAAGCAATAACGCTAATCCTGTGTATCGGGTATAAGAATGAAGGTTCCTCAAGTGTTTGGCAATTCTTATGTTATTGTGGCAGTGCCGGATGACGCGTAGCTGCCAACCTGAATCGCATAATCTAAAAAATTTACAAACTGTAGTATAGACTCTTTAGTAAAACGAGAGTCGTTTGAAAGTTTCATGATTTGTGTTTGCGCGGGTCGTGGGGGAAGTATCAGGATGGAAACGTTCTGAATATTTTCAAGGCGCAATGAGCATCTCCTGTCTCTCTATTTTAGCCTTTTTGGCGTGGGGGGTAGGGGGGGAATGCTTAAAGAAAAACTATTTCCTCCTTCGGAGGAAAACTACTACGGCTGAAAGCCGCCCCGCTAAAACACAAACCCCAAAACCTTAAAACCAAAAACTTTTAAATTAATTAATTAGTACTACTAGTACAAAATTTTAATAAAAATAAATATAAAATCCCAAATATAAAAAGTAAAGTGTTATTTAATGAAGAGCTAATAGAAATATAAGTGAAGTTAGATCATGGATAAAATATAAAAGAAGTCAGATTACGCCAACTTCTTTTATAGATAAAATGGTATTCGATTTAGATTAATCTAACAAACCGCGAGAAGTTTTACTTGCCGTTTGTCTAAAGGTATAGCGTTCAACAACATCACCTTTAAACCAGATCTCAAGATCTTTCATGTGCGCTGTGCTGCTGTTCTTTAATAATGCTAATCCCGGTATGTAATTTGAAATCTGGGATTCACCGGACATAACGGAATAGCCCCACATTTCTTTACCATCGTTAGTTTCTTTAGTCTGAGGCTCCCCATAAAAACGAAGGATATCTTGTTGAGTAGTTTTACCCTTGATAATCTTAGAGGCTATATTCTGCTGTGTTTCGTCTTTAATAGATTTGTTTCCATAAACGGTACAACTCGCTAAAGGAAGAATAATAAATGCTGCCGTAATCAATCTTTTCATATCAACTCCAAATATAAATAATAAAACATAACAAGGTTATAAAACGTATTTATTAAAAATGAGAAGCCAGCGATCGCAGATCTCGTGATTGGTCGATGATGTTTTGTTTTTCATTGGTAGATTGATTTTCCATGAAGGATTTTTTATATCATCTGTCAGTATAAAAATACCGGAACGCTGATTAGCTAACATTTGTTCATTACTGTTAGCTCCAGCGGACTTTATCATAGAGTTTAGATTATTACCTGTGCTATAAATTTTTCCAGCTTCGGATAGCGTATAATTTATTTCCCTGATGTTGTCGTATTTGAAAGTGCTGTCCTTATCTGTATTGAAAATACGTACTGTGTGTTTTTTAGTATCAATGACTACACCGGTGTTTTGACATTCATATGAGAGGACATCACCATCTAATACCTCTGTATAAGTATTGAGATATCTTCTTTTTTTAGGGCCAAAGTAAAACAGTTGGCAGAGAATCAGGATAAAAATCACTGCCCAAAAAAGAAAAATAATGTTTTCGGTTTTCATAAAATTTCATTCCTCATAGAGCGATAGTTTTTAGCTTAATCATGAAGATACCAAGGTGATTCGCCCGGTCTTCCACGCTCCGAGCATACCATGAGGAGGGCTGCTCTCAAGTAAAATGATCGTTATTACAGATCAATTATTTAATATTGATAGTTTTTAGCGATTAAAAAGTGCCTATCGATCGGTGTTTTAATTGTTTTAATCGATCGATGATATAATTATGATAGGTATAAACTATCATTATATCGATTTTGATCGATATAAACGATACGACGGCAGGTGGAAATAAACCAATACTATCAATTGGTTAAAGGTAATATAACTCCAAGTCATTCATTGGGGATGAAAAATGAGCAAAATATTTAGCGCGTTATTGGTCGGTTTCTTCTGTTCTCATATGCTTCACGTTCTTCATTAAATCTCTGTTCAGTTAATGATATTGATAGTTTTGCTATATGAAGCTTATTTTTAAACTCACTTTTTGACTGTGTTTTGTTATCTTGAGAAAATTCAGGAACGACAGCGCCGCCCATCAGATAAGCTTTTTTCTTCGCTGCTGTTTCTTTATTTTCTAAATCCTCTAACTCTTCTTTTTGTGCTTCTGTTAAGTGTAGATTCTTATCTACTTTCTCATCGGTTAAATTAATATTTGATGTTGAACCTATAGCCGCTGCTGAACTGCTTTTACTATTATTTTTAGTGGTGTGAACTTTGATTTCATTATCAGCATTAAGATCTGCTTTATCTTCTTTATTGAGTTTAGATTGAAGATATTCGCCAACTTCGCCGAGTCTATTTTGCGGGTTGTTTTCATTGCCTCCCTGTGTAGCATCTTGCAAAGATGCGGCAGGGGAGGAAGCTGGAGCCAACGGCGAGGGCTTAAGCTGTTTCTGTTCAATGTGGTTAAGTGCTTTTGCCTCTTGTGATACTTTCACTTCTTGGAGCACGTCAAAGCGTGCTTGTCGCTCTGGATTGCGGCTATGGCCTCTATGGATAGTCGGCGGTCTGTCTAAGCTGATTGCCTGCGCCTCTTGCTCAACCGTTCTGAGAGGGGGCAGGATAGCGTCAAACTCTGCTTTTTGTTCTTTCAGTGATCTGTGATCGATATGCGCATCGATGCCAGCCTTTTGCATGTGCTCGTTTGCTGCGTCTGCCCAGCTCTTGCGCCATTGCTCTAACAGTTCTTTATCGTTCCATTTCCTTTCCTTCTGACCGAACCCCGCGCCGTCAGGAGTAAGGAGGCGAGTAGTTAGCATTACGTGAAAATGCGGGTTGTCGCTATCGAGTTTGTGGAAGGCTATATCAGCAATCATTCCATTTTTTACAAAATTCTCTTGGCAAAAATCTATTGCTAACGCCTTTTTTTGTTCGTCTGTCATTTCGACAGGAAGCGCAATATTAAACTCGCGTGCTAACTGCGCATCTTTTCTTTTTTCGCTTTTTTCTATCGTGTTCCATAAATATGCAGGCTTTAAAAAATTACGGTCTGCGCTTTCAGGTATTAATATCACACTGTCTGAAATACCTTTCTTTTTGCTGTAGTCGTGGATCTCTCCTGTGTGTTCGTCTATTAACTTTTCGCCGTGGCGATAAGCTGCCGCAGCTACGCTACTATGCCCCTTGCTGCGTGTTATTGTTTGAGCGCTCATATGAAATATTGCCATTGTTTTTATCTCCTGATATTGAAAGCACATACTTTTTAAAACAAGCAAAATATATTTGCTTTTTTTAAAATCGATTAAGTAATATTGAGCATAAAGCGAATATTACTTTTTATTTTTATGCGTTAGTAAATCCCCATTTATGGGGCGCGCACATTCGAAGAATGTATAAGTGCGCTATTGTAGTTTTTAGTAAAACTAAAATAGCCGCTATACGTAAACCTTTTATCTATAAAATCGCGCTCTGGAAATGAAAATACATATATCGCGCTTTACTTAAATAAATAAATATATTACTTAAAATATATATAACAGAAAAACATAAAAATAGAAGAGGTGAAATATGAATGATAATGATAAAAAAATAGAAGTGGCAGCGTCTGAACTTGTTAGATTGATTATTAGAAAGCTACAAGATGAAAATACGGATGTTATATGTAGAACGAGCTTATTTATAACTTACAATCTTTTTTCTCATGAAAGCGATTTTACTGTTGTTTATGACACGTTAGGGGGAGATCTGGAATGATTGGAAATTATAACAATGATTACGACTATGATGATAATGAGTATTTAAATGATGACACTATAGAAATCCCTTTGAGCTGTGAAGATGACGAATATAGAGAGGATTATTTAAGAGAACAAGAGCAAGAACAAAAATCTGTTTTACAGAAAATGATTGAGTATAAAAATGAAAATGCATTTTTTGGTCATTTATACGAAATGTCCGGTGTTTTTGGTTTTACTGTTGTTTTATTGTTAGGGTTTATTTTTACGCTGCCGATTTTGTTTATAGCTGGATTGATTGCGTTTTTTATTACATTGAAAGAAAAGAGGGGTGCGAAAAATGGCGTTTAATATAGAAAAATATAATAAAGTAAAAAAAGAGCTTGAGCAAAAAGCAAACTTATTGACTAGAATGGAGCAAGAAATGAAGGCAGAGGAAAGGAAAAAAGAGGCGGCACGTAAAATAAAAATTGGCGCTGAACTAATAAGAATAGTTAGAGAAAATAACATCGAGACATTAGATTTTGCTAATGATATTTCTTTGTTAGTAGGATCGTTAACTAATAATCTAATACTGAAAAGAATACACGATCAGCGTGAGTTCTTAAAAGTTGAAGGCGATAAAAGATTGAATGAATGGAAGCTAAAAAACAACAAGAAAAGGAGTAAAGCAGATGAATAACTTAAGACCTAACCCGAACCCTCGAAAAGAGGGAACGGCGGACATGATGAACCGCCTAAATTTCTATGATACGTCTTTCACTTGCTTGCATTTTCTAATGATAGATTTCGATAATGACATGCAAGAAATGAAAAGAAAAAAAGATTTTCATCCTTTGATGCTTTTGAATAAACACGATAGAGAGAGCTTAGATTTAGAGATACGAAACATTATTAGAATATCACTTGCAAGCAAAATGTTAAATATTAAAAGCGAAAAGTTATTGAGCGCTGATTTATATTTTGAAAAACAAGATGAGTTAGATATGGGCGAAGATGCGAGAATAGTCAGTTATGTGTTTAGAGACTTTGTAAAACAAAGAATAGAAGCAGCGATTAAAACTATTGAAGAAGAGAGAAGTATATGAGCATATTATCATTGTTAGCAAAAGCAAAACCGGCAGTAGATGATGGCGGGGCTAGTTTCATGGGGCCGGCGATGGGGTTTTTTGTTGCTGCTTTTTTAGTTGCTATCATTGCGTCTGTTGTTTCAAGTGCTTTTCGTTCTGCTAAAAACTCAGCAGATGTGAGTATAAGTAATGCAAAAAAATATCACGTAGCACTAATAAAAGAGCAATACAGAAAGAAAGGTGGTGGGTAATATGTATTATTTAGTATGTGTAGTTTTTATGATTTTATTTATTATTGTTTGTATGCTTTCAGTTATTTACGCTGCTGAGATCTATCAATGGCAGCATTATAACGGATATAAGTTTAAACGGTGGCTAAAAAGCGGAAGTATAAAAAAAGATGAGAATGAAGGGAAAATAAAAAGACAAGTGAAGAAAATGACTATAGATTATATATTAAAGCTTCTTAAAAAATACAATATTGATTTTGACGCTAACGAGTTAGCAAAAGCAAGTTTTAATATTAAGCTAAAGTACTATGAACTTATATTGGCAGAAAAAGAAAGGATAAAAGAAAATAAACTATTAGATGAAGGGTTGAAGAAAAAAATAAAAATAAAAACTGATACTTTTGACGCTGAAAAGTTTCAAAAAGAAGCTGATGAACGTTATAAGTTATTCATGGAACGCCGCAATCTCTCCAGTAAGACTAAATGACAACTCCAATATTTAGGACGTCAAGAAGAATGGCGGGGGTTCCCTTTTGAGGGTTCCGCTATTGTTCTTGACGACGGTCAGATCACATATCCTTCGCGTTGTGGGATGGTGCACTTGGTGAGCCATCCTGCCTGCGACGATCGGTTATCTTATTTTTATTGTTATTAATCATTTGGTTGCGTCCTTTTGGAGGCAAGGTAAGGCTGCGGAAAAATTTTTTGTAATACATATAGGCATGATTGAAATTTTTAGACATAATTAAGATATTTCTGAGTGAAAAGCACTCAACATCAACACATAAAGAGAACTTCAATGATTAATCTAGATATGGATGTTGTAGTCGGTCATGGGCAAGATGATTTTGAAGAGCTAGAAATGACTTCTGGCATAAAAGTTTTCAGTGGGGCTTCGGATATAACACAAATTACAGCAAGCACAATATTAGATGATTCGGTTCCTAAAAAATCAACATCTATACATGGGCTTAGGAATATTTTTAAACATACTTTCGATGGTTCTTTTGGACAGAAATTTTGTGTCAGGATAGAAGATCCAGAAAAAATAACCAGATTTAACGAAATTGGGAAAACTGTTTTTTTTGATGTTATGTCTTATTACATCTCCAAAGGGATGGGAGAGGTTCATAATCTAACTAATCAAGCTTCGATAGATCTTGTAAATGAGCTTGAACCTTTAGAGAGAACTCTCCTGAATAGGATTCAGGATCCTATTGAAAACATGCATCGCACTGTTGATAAACAAGGGTATAATGTCCTATTAAGAAGGAGAACTCCACAAAGGAAAATTATCGTAGCTAAAATGGATTCGGCTACTTTATATAATATAAATATTGAACATGAGTCTCCTCAACCAGTACAAGAAAATGTCATAATAACAAGATTTAATATGTTAACTGGAACAGGTAGGCTTTTACTTGACAGGCAATCTGATTCTATTGCTTTTAGGCATGCTTTAAATTGGGAGCATGTTCTTCAAAGCCAAAAAAATAAATTTTCAAGGAATCTTGATGTTAACAACAGGGGCGGTAGAGATGCTTTCATACCAATAACAATCTCTGCTATTGAATTAAGAAATCACATAGGCGAACTTAAAACTTACATTATACAAGAAGTCCTTTAAATGAAGATGTCTACCTTGAAACTGATTACTGTTTTAATAATATTGGTTGTTTGGTATTTGTATTTTTCTCACTTTAATCATTGGGATAACCCTTTAGATCTCCTAAATAAAGAGAAGTGGATGGGGTTTTCTGATGATAAAGGGGATTGGGGAACTTTCGGTGATTTCGTTGGTGGAGTATTAAATCCCCTTCTCACATTCATAACTATTGTTATGCTTATAAACTCTCTAAAATTACAGAGGGAAGCTAACGAAATATTGATTAAAGATGAAAGAAGGCAAGAAAAAGATCTCATGTTAAAGAGGTTTGAGGATAGCTTTTATAATCTCATATCTTCGGAGCGGGAAGAGTTTAGCTCTTTTTCTATAACTATAAATAATACTGAGTTTAAGTCATCTAATGCGGTCTCGGAAATCGAGCAAGCTATATGGGATTTTATTCAAGCACAGATAAGTGATAATGGAGAATGCGAAGTTATTGAGGTTAGACGTTTTATAGATAACATAGATAATGAGTCTTCTATGTCTATATTTTCAATGGTAAGGTGTGTGTATGTTGTTTTCAAAGTTGTAAAGGAAAAGTGCCCAGAAGAACACCGAGACTATTATCTTGATATTTTTGTTAATATGATGCCTGTAAAGTTAGTTAATTTGGTTTCTATAATGTCTGTTTATATGGACTGGAAGAGTATTTCTTATATTAATGGTAATGGGAAAGGGTTCATAGATAACGAAGGTGTTCAGAAGTATATAAATACTTTGAAAGATCTCCACTGATGATTAATCATCAGTGTGAGAGGATTTTTATAACATAATATGTTAAGTTAGGTATCATCCATCTTAAGCAACCATAAACTTATATTTTTGTGCTTGAACGTAATCACTCCACCATTGCATTAGCTCGGCACGTTCAACTAAATATTCCGCACGGTTATAAGCAGCGATAATTTCATCTTTTTTTGAATGAGCGAGAGCTGCCTCAAGAACTTCTGTTCTGAACTTACCAGATTCCTCTGCGGCTGTTCTGGCTATAGAACGCATACCGTGAGCAACCAGTTCACCTCCGAATCCCATTCTAATTATGGCGGCATTAGCTGTTTGCTCATGCATATGATTAAGAGGTGCTTTGATGCTGGGGAAAACCCACTCACGATGCCCGCTGATTGGCTGCATTTTTTCGAGGATGCGTAGTGCTTCTTTGCTAAGCGGAACTTTATGAGGCCGTTTCATCTTCATGAACTCTGGCGGGATGTTCCAAAATTTATTCTTTACATCAATATCTCCCCAACGCGCCCGAACGGCTTCACCGGGACGAACCCAAGTCAACAACTGCCATTCAATCAGCAGACGCGTCTCAAGACGGATAGAGGCGTTAGATAAAGCAATCATGAATCGCGGTAGCTCATTTGGAGGTAGAGCTGGCATATTTTGCTTCTTAGGCTTACTGAAACGGTGACCGAGGTTATCCGCTGGGTTGAACTCGATGAGTTCTTCTGTTGCTGCCCAGCGGAATATTTCATTTAGTCGGGAAATGATGCGGCGTAGCGTCTCAAGCACACCTCTCTGTTCTATAGGGTCAAGATGCTGTTTTAAAAGCTTTGGACGTATTTCTTTAATTGGAAGATGCCCAAGACCGGGGAAGATGTTTTTTTCAAGGCTGCGCCAGATGTCTTTTGCGTGATCTTCTGAGATGCCGGAAGTTTTGACCTTCTCTTCAAGCCACTGCTTCGCAACTGTCTGCAGTGTGTGTTCAGCCGCATCTTTTAGCGCGTTAGCTTTTTGTTCGTTATGAGATTGTGGATCTATACCATTCGCTAGCAAAGATAAATATTCGTCGCGCAAAGCTCTTGCTTGAGCAAGCGTTAAGTGCGGATAAAATCCAAGACTCATTTTCGAGCGCTTCTTTGACACTGGAGCGGCATAGGCTAGATGCCAGATTTTCTTACCACTTGGTTTGATACGCAGGAACAAGCCGTCTCCATCCCATAGCGTGAACTCTTTCTCTGTGGGCTTGGCCTTTTTGATCTCTGTGTCAGTGAGTTTTGTTGCTACCTTCGGCATTTTTGCTCCCTCGTTTTTACTCCCTCATCGACGAGGGATAATAGGAGGGTGCCATAAGGAGTGGTTTCTAGCAATTCTCAGTAGACTTCACTGGACATGAAAAAGGCCGCAAACCCTTGTGGAATGCGGCCTTAGTAGACTTGAGTAGACGTCATTTTACTAAAAAGTGGTGGAGCTGGCGGGAGTTGAACACGCGTCCGAAAGTCTATAACATACTGTTTTTATTGAAATCATTTTCATTAATCAATTCGGCGTATCTTTTGCGGATACCTTCAAGTCCCTTTACTGTCTTTTCCTTTATACCAATTTTATTGAAAATGATTTTCCCATTCATCAAGATATCATCTCCATTATTGACTATGTTGTAAAAGTCTACTTCTATATCGTATTCCTCTTTAAATTTACTGCCACCTATATCTTTATAACTTATTGCGAGTGTGAGTTTTGGTAAATCTCTATTTATTTTACCTTCTGCATTTAGTGAATGGATTAAAATCGCACAATTTAAAGATATGCAGGGAAATGGGATTAGTATGTCTGTTGATGCAGGGTTTTGATTGGATGATAGGATGTAATCATGAAAGTCCTCTCCATAACGCGACGCGAATTGATATCCAATCTCGGGGTCTGCATCATCAATTATTAATTCATTGGTATATAGTGAAATCTTAGTTGATTTTTCTAATTTACTAAAATATGAATTTATTGTATCCACTGACTTTTGATATTCATAATCCCAATGAATGGCTACATCCAACGCTGCACCAAGCCCAATGTTTATGGCTATGTTACTTTTATTTAGGTGAGTGTTACTGCTTCTTTTTAGATGGATTCTGTTAAATATGTCATTTTTATTATTGTTTAGTTTGTAAGTAAATGACTGAGGTTTAAATACAATTTGTGGTTTATACGATAGTTTTCTTTGTAAACTGGCCTGCCCAACAACCATTAAAGCAGCTATTGCAGATACCAATGCTGCAATAGCTGCTACTAAGGCTATCAATCTATCTGGGGTCATCTTCGCATCTCAACTCAATTCAAGAGATGAGATTATTCTTCAGTTTTGTTTGCGATTCAATGTTTGTAATGAAGTATTATTATCGTACTCTTTCAAATATCGACCATAATGCCTAAACAACATTTCTGGACCTTTATGGCCCATCTGAGTGGCGAGCCAGAACAAATTTGTACCTTGACTGATATGCCTTGTGGCGAATGTATGTCTGGTCTGGTAGGGGTTACGGTATCGAATTCCAGCTTTACGTAATGTAGGTACCCACGCTTTCTTCCTAATAGCATCAGCGCTAGCCCATGCTTTATTGCTTTTGGGGTCTTCGAAGACCGTATCATCTTTCATAAAAGTGAAAGATTTCTGACTAGTTAGAGCATCTATTGCTTCGGTAGTCAGTTCAACTTTCCGTGTTCCAGCTTTGGTTTTGGTCCCTTTGATTACGCCAACAACGCTGGCGTTCTGAACATGGGCCGTCATCCCTATAAAGTCGATATCACGCCAACGAAGAGCACACAATTCGGAACTACGCAGCCCTGTTTGTATCGCGAACCGGAAAAGATTCTCCCACTGCTTATTGCCAGCAGCAGAGAGCAAAGCGTCTACTTCTGCTGGTGATAGCGGATCAACCACATAACTACTTTCTGCCTCTGATTTATCACTTTGGTACCGTGAGGCTGTTACCAGTGATACAGGGTTAATCTGAAGCACACCATCCGTCACCGCCTCATCCAAAGCAGAACGCAGGAATGACAGTTGGTTTCGGATAGTCTTTAATGTTGTTTTCTGGTTTTGGATCCATGTCTTCAGCGCGGCCGGCGTCAACTCACTTGCAGGAAAAATATGAAGTGATGACAGCGCGCTTCGGCATTTCTTATATCCACCAATTGTTGAAGGGGATAGTTTTCTCGTTTCACAGATAACCAGATACTCGTCCAGGTACATCTTCACCGTTTTGCCTGCGGCAGCGTTGCCGAAAATTTTTAACCGGGTAGAACGGGGAAAGTATTCTGCATAAACAAATGTCCCCCTCTCGATCTTGTTATGGATTTCGCCGAGTGTGCGCTCGGCGTATTTGATGTTTTTTGGGGTTACGTCCAGATTAGAAAGGGGCTCACGGCATTTAACCCCTTTATAAGTGAAGGTAATATTGATGGTTTCGCCGTTGCGGTGTTTCCTGATGGTTACGCCGCGCGGGAGCTTAGGCGATTCTGTCGTGCCCATTTTGCAACCTCACTAAGATCAATCCATCTTTCCTTAACGCCGTCGACCTTTAGCACCTGAACCCCTTCACGCCATACTCCACGTTGCACACGTTTGTTGATGGCATCCGGGGTTTCGCCAGTCTCTTTGCAATAAGTTGAGATGGGAACACAATCGAGGCTCAGCATATATTTCTCCATTACCCCGGCTGCACCCGGGGAAAATTTTAGCTGTTGCTGGTGGTTGGGATTAGTTTCTGCCAAATCGCTGAAACATATTTCGCTTGGTGGCGGGCATCAGCCAGCGCGTTATGTGCTATCCCATCAAATGGCATATCACGCTTAGGATCGAAACCTACAACTCTGCCTAATGTGACGATGGTTCTGACGTCGTGATCATTCCAAAATTGCCACGGGCAAACCTGGCCGGCACGCTCATATGCTCCGCGCAATATAACGTTGTCGAAAGTAGCTCCATTGCCCCAAACTTTTAAATATTTGGGGTTATCAGAATGCCGATTAATGAAATGGCTCAGTTCAGATAGGGCATACGATATCGGCATCGCATCATTAACACAGATTGCTGATCGTGCTTCTGAGCTTTGTCTTAACCACCACAGAATAGTGTCACCATCCGGCACCGCTCCCTGCTCCATAGCGCTTTCAAGGTTAACGGCGGTGTAAAACTCCTGACCCAGTTCACCGCTTTGCGGATCGAAGAACACGGCACCAATGGAGACGATAGGGGCATTTGGTTTTTTGCCCATGGACTCAAGGTCGATCATTAAATTGTTCACGTTATACATTCTCCTGCTGAGGTGCTGCTTCGAAATGCTCGACACCTTTAGCCCAAATGGCTTTGATGTTCGTCCAACTGACTGGCACTGTTATCTCAATTCGACCGCTGCTGTCGCATGTTTCGCATTCATCATCACCAAAACACTCTGGGCAGTTTATAAATTTCGTTTCTGAAAACTCACCGGACAGCACACCCTTTGCGCCGTTCTCGGCGGTTAGCCTCTTAGGCACCAAAGCCAAACCATCTGGAGTTACCGGAGAGTTGCCAGCCTGAAGCATGGCGGAGCGGACGGTTCGAGCTATGCGTTCTCGCAATTGCTGTGTTCCGTGATACTCCACGGCAATATCGCGCAGGTCGTTTACCAGTTCGCGGATTTGATGGTCTTTCATCGGTTCCGGCGCTGGCGGTGCGGTGTAGACCTCAATGACGCCGTTATCGATGGGCCACTCACCATCCTTGATATAATCCGAGGTTCCTTCCACCTGCTGATCTGAAATGTGGAATGCGCCAATCGGTTCGGCGGTAAGCGATGCCCTTGCGATTTCAGCAAGACGCAAATCCATTTCAATATCTCGCAGGATTTCACTATCCTGCACAAAGCCCAGTGCATAGCGTGCTGACGACATCTGCTCTTCCAGCCGCTTGAGTAACTGCTCTTTGGTGGATCTGGTAATAGTGGTCATAGTGTCATGAGTTCCATTTTTTTGATGATTTCTGAATGGCAGTCTTCCTCGACCTCATCACAAGCCAATTCATTCAAGGCCTCAATAACTACATCGCGTTGTTCTGGACAGAAGAAATCATCGCGGTAGTCGGCCCACAGAACAGCCGAAAGACGCCCACCGAGAATCTCGGTTGCCGCTGATACAACAGTCTCTGCGCCATCCTTGAAATCGACAACAAAAGTTACCTTTCCCATCACTTCTCCTTTACGCTGATGCCAGCGGCGCGTATTTCGTGGATCGCATTGTCATTACCAGAACACCAACCCTCAGCATAATCACGGCTAAATCCGCTCATGTGCATGACTTCACCGACGCTGCGCTTTGGTAGGTTGACCGTCCGCGCCTCCAGTTCTGCTATGCGCTGGCGGAACTGGATTACGTCCTCTGTTTGGTTGCGCCAAAGTCTGCACGCCAACTCAATTTCATCTATTGCATCAGCAAAGCTAAACCAATTACTCCATTCTGGTGCCTGACCCATTACGGCTTTATAGGCATCGTTCATGGCTGATTCTGCATCATCGCGCTCATTGATAAGCTGCGTCTCACTACGTTCGAGTTCTGCTATGCGCTTCTCTGCTGCTTCCAGCTTTTCACGCGCATCCCGCATATCGTCACGCATAGCAATCGCAACTGCTTCAAGGGAATCCTTGTCGCGCTGTAGTTGGAGGTTTTCATCTAGCAGAGACAGCACTGCTACGGGACTTGCTGCGGCTATGAATACAGCATCACTCCGTCCGTTGTCACTGAACACCATGGCAATTTGCTCGCTGTCATTGCCATCAACGGCGTAAACCTCATCGCCGAGTTCAACAACCCATTTCCCTGCTGTCGCCTTCTCCGCCGCTTCACGCAACGCCTGTTTGTTGAGTGCTTTCATTGGGCTGCTCCCTGTCTGGCGCTATTCAATAGCTGGTTAAACATCATGGTTAGGCTGTTACTGCACCCAAACGGCATATCGTTAACACGGTATGTTGGAATGCCCTTGCGAACACCAGACTTCACGATCCGGCCGGTGCCATAGAGTTGCGATAATGCGCCAGCGATCGAAGCTGTCTTTTTGTTTAAACCCTTAGCTATTTCAGCGCTGGTGGCGTTGGGGTGAGCCTGGAGATATTCAAATACGGTCATGGCGTTTTACCTTTACGTTCCTGTTCCAGTTGCACCAGAGACTCTTTTAATGCTGCGAACGTAGCGTCCAGTCTGGTGGCGACTTCGCGCATAAGCGGTGCATGCTTTGGTGGCAGTTCAGCAACGGAGGCAAAAGCCTCCGCAACGAGTTCTTTTACCTTCATGCGGCGCATTGGCGCAGCTCCACCAGTTCGTTAAATCGGTTCATGAACAGGCCATAGGCTTGACCAGGACGGAGAGGGATAACCTGAACGAGATCAGAGCAGGGAATACCTTCGAGAATTTCCCATTTCGAGCCGTCATCGATTTCCAGATCACGGCGCTCGGTAGCTAACATGGTTAGATCGGCATATTTCACGACGGCAGCTTGCTCAAGCTGGATACCGAATTTAAAGCGGATAAGACCATCAATATAAGTTTCTATGCGCTGGTAGTCAGGCAGCAAGGCTTTGAGCGGGGCTGGAATATCCTGGCAATATGCCTCCGCAGCGTCGTGCATCAGCGCTTCAAAGGCGAACTCTGGCGGCACAATCTGGCTTACAAGCACAGAGTGCTGGGCCACGCTGTAGAACTCTGGCAGATGCCCAGCGAATCGACAGATGTTGGAAAGAGCAGTCGCGATATCCTCAACATCGATATCGTCGATTGTGGCGGTCAGGTAGTTAAATTTTTTACCGGATAATGTCTGAATGTAGCTCATGGTTTTCTCCATATTGGCGCGCTGCACCGCGCAGATTTTGGTTGCACGAATCCCTCGCCGGATGGCGATAATTAATGGAATTACGCTTCAATAAATCCCCGTGGCGCCGGGGATTTAATGCAGAGCAATTAGGCTTTAAAGTTACCGATGAAAGTTTCCACTGATTCACCTTCGAACTTGCTGATCAGCAAATCGCGGAATTCGTTGGCGATCTCTTCTTCCTGGGCTTCAAGTTGGACGATGCGCAGTACAAAGCAGGGTTCGTCGCTGGTCAGCAGGCTGTTACGCAAGCTAAAGCGGCGTTCGCCCAGACCTTCATACGGCACACATTTGAACTCGAACGCCACAGGCATTACGTCTTTGCTGCTTGCTTCAACGCTTTGCATCAGCGATTTTTTACCAGCGAAATCACCAGTTTCATGGTCCTGCTGTGTTGCTTGCTGAATAGTGATACGACGCACAGCCTGAGCGGCCTGGGAAATCTGCATCGTATTGCCATCAGCATCAAACGCCAGCAGGTAATCGCTCCAGTCTTCCAGCCATTCAGCGATTTGTTTTTGCTTCAGACGTTGGCCATCGATCTGCAGTAACGCGCGGAACGGGGCGGTTTTCTTCAGGGTGATGGAAGCAACGTTATCGGCGTGGCCGGGATTATCCAGGGTGCCGATGTTGAACACTGAACGGGCGGTCATGTTGTCAGCGTCAATGAAGCAACGAGCTGGCTCACTGTCGCTGGCGTAACCTTTAGAATAACGTGCGAAGTCGTCAATACTGGTTGTGGTCATTGCGCCACGAAAGCGGAAACGCTCCAGAGAAAAGCGCTCGAGGCTTTCAACGCCAGTACCCTCTGGCAGTAATGCGGTCGGGCAAGCCAGGCCATGAATATCATTCAGGTGATAACCGGAAAGAACCAGGTCTTTGACCTGCTTGAAGGTACCGCTGTCTAACTGAGACATAAAAATTCCTTATTAACTGATGATCAAAGTGGTATCAGTGAGTTTGTTGTTGCGGATCACTGAGCCGCTTTAAGCTTTCCATCCACCGCGCCAGTGATCCCGAACAGCTGACCCTGATCTTCCTGCAGGATGGTGAGCTTCCCGCCTTTGTTGACCCACATCGGGGTTTCGGTTGTGTCCTCTTCGGAGGCTTTACCACGCGGTGTAGGGGTGCTGTAGTTCAGCTTGTGCTTGATCTTGACGCGCTTCTCTTCAACGGAATTACCCATGCGCTCAAAATCAAATGTGAGGACTACTTTGCCTTTGTTGCCGTTGTTCAGAACGCCAAGCGCGGTGGTGTTAAGTGCTGCCGCGATTTTGTTCATGAACACGCCGGCATCCAGTTCGCCAAGAAAATCTGGCACTACGGTCATGCGGTCATTACTCATGCTTTTACCCTCGTGAAGGCGGCTGCAACCGCCGAACTTTCTCCATACACAACAGAGAAAGGCACCTGCATTGGTCGGCGGCTTGCAGAGACCGCTTTCTTTTGCCCGGGTGGATTGGGTTATGAGCCCGTCGCCCGGTGATGCCCTTTTCTGTAGTGCCCTGAAAAAGGCTGGCGGTTACCGGACAAACGGGAAAACACCGGGCCGCCAGAACAGGGAGTTACTTGTTATTGCTTTGGCCTGCTTTTAACCACATCAGGCGCGGTGGATCCTGCTATTCCCCAACAACAAGGATTCGGTTAATCTGGATATCCCCAACAACACAAAAGGATCATGAAATGAGTAAACCGGATGATTACGAGGAGAGGCATATGCCTCCCCGGCAAGTACCTAAACCACCCCCGAAGCTAGGGGAATAAGTTGAAAAATGAGGTGATAAATGAGTAGGGACGATTGCAATTTTGCTATTTATTATTCATATACCTTGGAAAGAATGAATTACACCCTGCTTACGAGAATAGATAAGCTAATTACTTTGGTGCTTATTGTCGTAGGCTTCTCGGTGTTTTCTTCATTTAACAACTATTTCGTTTTTGGGGTATTTGTATCGGTCCTTTCAGTTCTACAGCTTGTTTATCATTTCGGACAGGAGGCGGGGTCTTCTAAAGAGCAAATGAAGCAATACAAAAGGCTACTGGCTGAGTCACCATCTTTATCAGATCCAGAGCTAACCGACCGCTTCATTAAAGCCCAGGACACAGACAACAACCCGTGGCGATCATTGGAGAACGCGGCATATCTAAAAGCCTGTCTTTATTTCAGTCTTCCCGCCACTTACAATCTAACTTTCTTTCAGAAGTGCATGTCATTGTTAGCCGGTGACTCGCCGCGAAAGAAAGACTTTGAGGAAAAACAGATGAGCAAATTTGCAAATGACCACATGCCACCGAAAAAGCCACCTGCACAACCAGTGAAACCTCAGCCTAAAAAATAATAAGCACAAGGATCGTACGCATGAGCAAACCAATTGAGCCGTTTCATGTTCCACCAAAGCCAATGCCGCCCCGGCCTGGAAAATAATAAGGGCTAACATGAAAGCACACAGCACAATTCATGAGGAGCCAAGGCCTGATAGTTACGTCCCGCCTCGGCCAATGCCCACGCCAAGGCCGAAAGCACGGCAGTAGTTTTGGTGTTAAGGGATATCCAGATTTTTAAAGAGCGAAGCGTCCTGATGGGCGCTTTTTTGTTGCCTGCGAATCATCCGGTCATTCATATGCCACCGGCGGCTACTTCGTGGGCGTCCTGCCTGTTCGCTGTTGATGTGAATAACGATAAATCCAAATTGCGTATTGCGCAAGTAATAAATTGCGTAAAATGCAACTGTCATGGCGAAAAAAAACCGCCTGACTGGCGGTTTCTGAAAGGATATATAGACTAGGCGTGGCGTTTAAATGACTGGGATTGGCTTATCATTACTTTCCCGTAGACATAAAAACGATGCTCATTCGATTTATCGACAGACCACTCTCGATATTTTGGGTTATCTGATATTACTAGCAATTGGTCTGGTATCATCTGCAAACGCTTAACATATATTTTGTCATCAAAACCAAATACATATATACCATCGCCGTCGAATTCATGTATTGAAATATCAACGAAAATCAGGTCGCCAGGCTCAATAGTCTCTGCCATGCTATCGCCACGAACGTTGATTACCTTCACTTGCTCAGCTGCCCGACCACCGAACATGGATAAAGCACGCTCGTTGTTGTATTCGATGGATCTGATGACATCTATAACGTCGCTACCTTGAATAAAGCCTCCGCCAGCGCTAGCGCTAACATCAAGAATTTCCACTCTAAACACCGAGTCATCTCCAATATGTGGGGCTGTTATACTGTTTTTATATACAGTAGTTGCATTTCCACTAGGAGTAAATAGCTCAGCGACACTAACGCCTAAAGCTTCAGCATATTTACTAAGTGATTGTTCAGTAAATGACTTCTGCTTGCCGGTTTCAAGGCGAGAGATATTTGCGCCGTCGACACCGACAGCCTCTGCAAGATCAGCGATTTTCAGGCCCTTCGCAGTGCGAAGTTCTCTTATGCGGTTTCCAATATTCATGCGCCTATTACATGTTGTTTTTGCGTGATGTGCAAAGCAACTTGCGCAAGTCGTATGTTCCAATTAATATGCGCATTACGCAATTAAAGGAGGGTATATGCAATCACCGTTACGAATCTTGCGTAAATCGCAAGGTATGACTCTTTCCTATGTCGCAAAAGGTGTCGATATCGACCCGGGAAATCTAAGTCGGATAGAGCGAGGACAGCAAATTGCTTCCCTGGATATAGCTGAGCGACTAGTCAGCTTCTTCTCAGGAAAAATCAATGAGCTAGAAATTCTTTACCCGCATCGATATTCGAACTGTACAGGTGCGAATACAGATACAAAACCACAAAATTAAGGGGTTAACCGTGGGTAATGAACCTATTTGGAAAGTTGAACGTCAGCCAGCCTGGCTGGTGGTCGCAATTAAAAAAACGATTACCGACCTGCCTGGTGGCTACGCCGAAGCGGCGGAATGGTTGGGGGTAACAGAAAACGCGCTGTTTAACCGCCTCAGAGTTGACGGCGATCAGATCTTCCCATTGGGCTGGGCGATGGTTCTACAGCGTGCTGGTGGTTCGACTCATATTGCTGATGCCGTTGCGCGCCATTCTCAGGGCGTATTCGTACCGCTGGCAGATGTTGATGATTTGGATAACGCCGATATTAACCAGCGCCTGATGGAATCTATCGAGTGGATTGGTCGTCATTCAACCTTCGTGCGTAAGGCAACCGCTGACGGGGTTATCGATGCAGAGGAACGCGCCCAGATTGAGGAAAACAGCTACCAGGTGATCGCGAAGTTCCAGGAGCACGTCACGCTGCTTTACCGAGTTTTTTGTGTCGCTGAAAAGAGTGACGCCCGCGAGTGTGCAGCTCCGGGCGCCTTGGCGAACAACTCTTCGAGTATGGAGAAATAATCCGCATGAGCAATTTAATCGTAAATCCTCACTTACCGCAACTACGAATGATCCCGGTTCCGGGTCTTCCGCTGTTTCGGTATGAATGCAAAGTATCAAATCGCTGGGTGTCATGTAACCACAGTCAGGCCTCTGTAATTGTGGGGGTCTACTACCGGAGGGCAAAACGCCTGTGCGCGAACTTAACCGAAGGTTCAAAGACCACCGTGGAGTGCCAGTCCGTGTTATCCGCTGGGAGCCAGAAACACAGCGCGTTATCTACCTGCGTGATGGCTACCCACACGAATGCTTCAGCCCACTTGAGCATTTCAGGCAAAAGTTCAGGGAGATAACGGACGATCATGAGCACTAAATTAACCGGCTACGTATGGGATGGTTGCGCGGCGTCGGGCATGAAGTTGTCTAGTGTCGCGATCATGGCTCGTCTGGCTGATTTTAGCAGCGATGAGGGGGTGTGCTGGCCGTCCATTGAAACTATCGCTCGCCAGCTTGGCGCTGGGCCGAGCACTATCAGAACGGCAATCGCTAAGCTTGAAAAAGATGGCTGGCTCACGCGTACACAGCGCCGTAATGGTAACCGTAATGCGTCAAACGTGTACCGCCTGAATGTGGCGAAACTTCAGGCTGCCGCATTTTCTCAACTGTCAGATTCTGACACGTCAAAATCTGACGCATCAAATTTTGACGCCTCAAAAACTGACCCGTCGAAATCTGGCAAAAAAGGCGGTTTTGACCCGTCAGAATCTGGCGGGGATCCGTCAGTAAAATCAACACAAGATCCACAAGTAACTTCAAAACCCTCTTGTCCGGTTGCGGCGCAACCAGACCCTGAAGTCGTGATTACTGACCAGGCGATTTTGGTTTTGTCCCATTTGAACCAGATAAGCGGATCCCGGTATCAGAAATCAAAAACATCCCTGGAGAACATTCGTGCCCGACTGCGTGAGGGATACAGCGTTGCAGACCTGCAACTGGTTATCGACCTGAAGCATGAGCACTGGCACGAGAACGACGAGCAGTACCAGTACATGCGCCCGGAAACGCTGTTCGGCCCGAAGAAATTCGAGAGCTATCTGCAAAGCGCTACCCGCTGGGATCAGAAGGGACGGCCTAAACGCGCTGACTGGGGGGCGAAAAAGCGCGATGTGATGGCTTTTGGTCCGGTTGATACAAAGATTCCTGCGGGGTTCAGAGGATGCAGTTAAACAAATATTGCCAGGCGCTGGCGGCACTACGTAGCCAACCAGCCCACGAATTGAAAGAAGTAGGCGATCAGTGGCGGACACCGGATCTGCTTTTCTGGGGTATCAATGCGCTATTTGGGCCATTAGTTCTGGACTTGTTTGCTGACGACGACAACGCGAAGTGCCCGGCATGGTACACCGCCGAAGATAATGCGCTGACGCAGGACTGGTCTGAACGTCTTGCAGAACTGGGTGGCGCTGGTTATGGCAACCCACCGTATAGCCGTTCGCAGTACCACGAGAAACAGGCGATCACCGGCATGACGCACATCATGAACTACGCAGCAGCCCAGCGCGAAAAGGGCGGGCGTTATGTATTCCTGATAAAAGCTGCGCCGAGCGAAACGTGGTGGCCGGAAGATGCCGATCACATCGTATTCATCCGTGGGCGCATTGGGTTCGATCTGCCTGTGTGGTTTATACCTGCTGACGAAAAACAGAAGCCCACCAGCGCGTTTTTTGCCGGTGCCATAGCTGTATTCGATAAGTCATGGCGTGGCGAGCGTTTCAGCTATATCAACCGTACAGAACTGGAGGCAAAAGGGCGTGCGTTTATGGCTTTGGCACAATTTGCCACCAGCAAACCTCAACCAGCAACGTCCACACCAACAGTAGCCGGTAAGCCAGAAACAGAGTTGCCACTCACCCAGAAAGATATTTTTGATATCAGCGGTGTCGAAGCGTGGGCATGTGTTAGAGCTGCGTTCGGCGATAAAGAAGAATACACATTCAGTGAATCGAAGTTTGGGCATACTTGGGCGGCGGATTCTGTCGAAGCACCGGAATTCACTCAGGTATCACCATTAACGATCGACAAAGCGAAGCTGCTTATTCGTGAGAGTATTTTGTTCGGTGTGGATGAGTGGCTGTTGTCGATTCAATTCGATGACGCTGCTGCGCGCCTGGGTATGTCGGAACGTATTCGCACTGTTGCCCTTGAAGCATCCGGTGAATATGGCATGAACAGTGCTGATTTCATTGCAGCTATGGGAAGCCTGGATGTTTCCGGTTGGTCCAATATTCGCCACATCCGCATGCACATCCGTGAGAAAGCTAAACCAGTGGCGGATCCGCTTCCCGAGCCCCGTATCTGGCCGTTGGAGGTTGGAATTGTATTCGACCAGGTTGATGGCGCTGACATGCTGAATGAATCACAGCAGAACAAACTGAAAGCCAATATCAATCAACTCTGGCTGGAGCGGACGGCCACCAGCGAAATCATTACTGCAGCTTCTGAACTTGTTCGCAGTATGAGGGGAGAGGCCGCGTGAAACTGATCCTGCCTTTTCCTCCGAGCGTGAACACATACTGGCGCGCCCCTAACAAGGGGCCGCTGGCCGGTCGTCACCTCATTAGCGCTGATGGCCGTAAATACCAGAGCGCTGCCTGCGTGGCGATCATTGAGCAATTACGACGCCTTCCAAAGCCATCGACTGAACTTGCAGCAGTAGAAATCACCCTGTACCCGCCGGATGCGCGCCGCCGGGATATCGATAATTACAACAAAGCCCTGTTTGACGCGCTGACGCATGCGGGTGTCTGGGAAGACGACAGCCAGATTAAGCGCATGCTGGTGGAATGGGGACCCGTTGTGCCGAAAGGTCGGGTAGAGATAACGATCAGCAGATATGAACCGGCGGGTGCAGCCGCCTGATATGGAGAAAAGTATGAGCCAGTTAATCGTGAATGGTGTAGTAACAATGTCCAGCCGTGATATTGCGGATCTGGTTCAGAGTAAACACAGTGACGTGAAACGCTCGGCTGAGCGTCTTGTTGCTGCGGGAATTTTAACCGCGCCGTTGGCGCAGTTCGATTTTGAGCATAACGGTAATGTGTACCAGGAGTATCGTTTTAACAAACGCGACTCTCTGGTGATTGTTGCCAGATTATCACCTGAATTTACCGCTGCGGTCGTCGATCGCTGGCAGGAACTGGAAGAAGGGCAGAGTGTCAGTGTTCCCCGTTCATTGCCGGAAGCGCTTCGCCTGGCTGCTGATTTAGCCGAGCAGAAAGAGCAACTGACCATCCAACTGGCAGCCGCGGCGCCAAAAGTGGAGTTTGTTGATCGTTATTGCTCTGCAAAAGGCTCCATGTCATTCCGGCAGGTAGCCAAATTGCTTAACGCAAAAGAAACTGAGTTTCGTCTGTTCCTTATCGAACGCAATATCCTGTATCGCCTCGGCGGTACACTTACCCCCATGGCGCAGCACATTTCCGCGGGAAGATTTGAAGTTAAGACGGGAACATCGAGCACATCCAATCACGCATTCAGCCAGACGCGTTTCACTGCCAAGGGAGTACGCTGGATTGGTGGTTTGTGGGCTGAACATATTGCAGGGGGGCAGGCGGCGTGAGGGCTTTGTTAACTCCTGAAGTCGCCCATCGCATGGGGATTGTGTTGTTTCGTCCCGGCGCGGAATTAATGCACCTCTTCATGCGCGGTCGCGTTCTGCTTGAGCCTGAACCAGAAGAAATGGCGTCATTCAGTACAGGAGCTGTTCCCGCCGCCATTCAGCCGCTGGCTGATGATCCGGTAATGCGGCAGGTCTTCGAGAATGATCGGGTTATTCAGCGTGCCGGTGGGCTTCCTTCACTTGAGCAATGGTTGAGTAATCGGTTTGAATGCCAGTGGCCACATTCATCGTGGCACGACAAGAACTTCACAACAATGCGGCACCCACCAGGAAGTATTCGCCTGTGCTGGCATTGCGATCACACTTTGTCCGGGCAGCATACCGAACAGCTTGCAGGTATAGCGGCAGGAAACCTGGTATCCTGGATTCTGGAAGTCATTCAGCGTGATTCTGGTTTTCCCGAGTCGCATGTCCTGACGCTTCCGGAACTGTGCTGGTGGATGGTCAGAAACGACCTGGCTGATGTTATTCCGGAAAGCGTTGCGCACAAGGGGCTACGCCTTCCGGATGAGAAGATCCGCTCGGTTATGAGGGAAAGCGACATTGTGCCTTCCGCTTCTGCAACCAGCCTCGTGCAGGAGAAGGCGAAGAAGATCCTCACGCTCTCTGTTGATCCGGAGTCTCCAGAATCTTTCATGCTCAGGCCAAAGCGACGCCGCTGGGTAAATGAGACTTACACCCGCTGGGTAAAAACACAACCCTGTGAGTGTTGCCGACGGCCAGCAGATGATCCGCACCATATCGTAGGGCATGGTATGGGTGGTACAGCAACAAAAGCCCATGACCTCTTCGTGATCCCTCTGTGCAGAGAGTGCCACGACGAGTTACACGCCGATGTACCGGCATTCGAGCAGAAGCATGGTACGCAGCTTGAGCTGCTACTGCGTTTTATGGATCGGGCGCTGGCGATAGGCGTAATTGCGAAAGCTTAAGTGTATGGAGCGCAAAGAAGCATGAATCAACAAGACCTTAATTTTGTAAGAATAGAATTGCGCCGCGCGCTACCAGACCTCTCTGGGGGAACAAAAGGGCAGCTTGAGGCTTTCAGTGAACACCCACCAGCAGACAAAAATGCCACCCCGCGCCGTGGCATTCATCTTGTCGAACTCGAGGGAGAGAAGGGGCCTCGATTTGTTAACTCGCTGGCCGCGCCACTGTATGTGCTGGAAACGCGCAGCCGCCGCAGGCCAATGCCGCCGATTAAAGATGCGGAATTTGAGTCCGCGCCGTGGCGCCGGGCAGTTTCTGCGCTTAGTGGATACCAGCAGGCCTGGCTGCGGTACTGCTACGGCTTTGACCTGAGCTATAAACACCAGGAGATGATGTGCGAATACGTATGGAAGACTTATCAGAAATGCCTGGGTGAAACCTTGCTTCAGGAGCGCGTAGTAAAGAAACTTATAGGCCTGGTATGGCTTGCAGGGCAGGAAATTGCAGCAGCCAGAAATAATGAAACCTATAAAGACTATGCTGGTGCAGCGCTGGCCCGCATGGTTAGCGTTGACCGTTCGACATGGTTGCGCATCTATTCAGGGCACTGGGCTGGGTTAAAGGCCGCTTTTACCCAGCTTGATGAATCCGCGTTGGCCATGGCTCTTGAATACTATGAGGAAGAAGAAGCCCTCAAAATGGCAGAAATGTGAAGTAAATTTCACTATCTCCTTCAAACGCGCTTGCAAAATGCAACAAAATAAGCCATATTTGAAGCATATTTGATATGTTGCCAAAGTTTTATAAACCCGCCGATGAGCGGGTTTTTTATTGGTTACACTACTGGAAAAGGGTAAAACACACTCATCACCCGCCGGGTGATGCGCGTAGGATGTGCGGTTAGTCTCTATAAAGGTGAAACTATGCATATCTCAGATACACCACGTTATATTCCAGCTAGCCATAATTCCAATGATGGAATAAAAAGCTTTGTGCAGGAAATTTGCATCTCAGGGTATAGCTGTGATGAAATTAACTATTACTATGGATTGTTTCCTGATACCGGCGTTAGCATCGCGATGACTGAGTATTCTTATCTAAGGACATATGCCACAGCCGAAGAAGCTGAGATGGGCAAGCCACAGTGGCTACATTGGCGGCAGCAGGAAGCGCTAGGGTTAAAACAAAACCCATTTGATATCTAAGATTGAATTATTCAAGCCCTGGCATTAGCCGGGGCTTTTTTATTCCCCTCATACAGAGAGGACTCACAGCAATTAAGAGGGGGCTAAATGTCCGATCCGATTTCCGGTACTGGGCTGGCTGGTGGTGTCCTGACGGGTGCCAGTGTCTATGGATTTCTGTCCGGAACCGATTACGGCGTGGTGTTTGGCGCATTTGCCGGAGCTGTATTTTACATTGCGACCGCAGCAGACCTGAGTGCAGCGCGCCGACTGGCATATTTTCTGGTGTCGTATATCGCAGGGATCCTCTGTTCCGGGCTGGTGGGTTCAAAGCTGGCTCAGGCGACCGGATACAGTGATAAACCACTGGATGCCATTGGCGCCGTAATCGTTTCTGCTTTAGCCGTCAAAATCCTGACGTTCCTGAATAATCAGGATGTCGGCTCGCTGGTGGCGCTGATAACGCGCCGGGGAGGTTCAGGTGGTACTAAATGACCCATCGGCAACAATCAATGCGCTGCTTTGCGCTGGGGTAGTGCTGACCCTGATGTTTTACCGTCGCGGTGATTCCCGGCATCGACCTTGGATATCCCGCTTAGCGTGGCTGCTTACGGTCATCTACAGCGCCGTTCCACTGGCGTATCTGTGCGGTATCTACCCTTACTCATCGTGGGCCACTATCGGGGCCAACATTATTTTCCTGTCCGTGCTGGTCGCCGTCAGAGGCAACGTAGCGCGGCTGGTTGATCATCTGAGGCAATAATGAACCAATCACAATTTCAGCAGGCGGCTGGTATCAGCGCCGGGGTTTCTGCGCGCTGGTTTCCGCACATTGATGCGGCAATGAAAGAGTTTGGAATTACAGCGGTTAATGATCAAGCCATGTTCATTGCACAAGTCGGGCACGAATCTAATGGCTTTACATCGCTGGTCGAGAACTTCAACTACTCGGTTGAGGGGCTGAAGAAAACCTTTGGTAAGCGTCTGACGTCGTATCAGTGCGAAATGCTGGGGCGTGTCGATGGTAAGCAGGTCGCTCACCAGCCACAAATAGCTAATCTGGTTTACGGTGACCGCATGGGTAATAACAGCCAGGGTGACGGCTGGAAATATCGCGGTCGCGGCCTGCTGCAAATCACAGGTCGTGAGAATTACACCAAATGTGGTGCAGCGCTGAAGCTTGACCTTGTCAGTACACCGGAACTGCTAACGCAGGAGCGACATGCGGCCCGTTCGGCGGCGTGGTACTTCACGTTACGCGGTTGCCTGATGTATTCGGGTGATGTGGAACGCGTAACGCAGATTATTAACGGCGGGCAGAACGGTATCAAAGACCGCCGTGAACGTTACGCCAAAGCAAAAGCCGCACTAGTATGAGGTCACTATGGGACTTGAAATGATTATCGGCCTGGCCGTTGCTGTGCTGGCTGCAATTGCCGGTGCTTTTGGTCTGGGTAAATCACGCGGTACCAATATTGCTGAAGCAAAAGCGGACCAACAACACACTGAAGAACGTGCAGCAGCTACTGAAGCGGTAGCCGAACGCCGGGTAGAAACAACAAAGGGAGCCAGGGATGTACAGCAGACTGTTAATCATCTTCCTGATGACGATGTTGACCGCGAGTTGCGCGAAAGATATACCCGCAAAACCTGAAGTAACGGACACGGCCTGTGACTGGGTGAACATCATCTACCTCACTGAGCACGATATTGCTGTGTTGGATAAACAGACGAAGCGTGACATTCTGGCGCATAACAAATCAGTGCTACGAAATTGTCCGCAAAAAATCCCCCAGACCTCGCAATAGCGGGGCTATTTAACACTAAAGAACCTTGCCTTGACGAGGTTCTTTAGCTGGTTCAATCATGTCACAAATTTAAATATCGGAATTATCTGCGACGGCGATATAAACGACCAAGCGCAGTAGCTCCAGCACTCTTTATTGATGGTTCATAGTTCTCTGTAAGAGACATCAGGCATTCAACAACATCACTTGTGTCTGGAGCCCCTTCGCCTAGAGCCAAGGCGGCTGCAATGACAACAGAAGGGTCACGATCCCTAGTGAGAGTGATTAAACGGTCAACAATTTCTGAAAGCATAATAATAGTCCTCTTAAATCGGCAATTTAACCCTACATAGAGTAGATGATTATAACGATTAGGCATAGCAGCATAGGTTGACGAATTGCCTAACTTTTTTGGTAATAGTGATATTAGTTAAGAGGATCTAATATGCCACCTCGAACACCAAAAGCATGCCGTGTCCGTGGTTGCCGTTCTACCACCACAGATCCATCAGGTTACTGTGAATCCCACAAAGGCGAAGGATGGAAATCATACAAACCCGGACAATCCCGGCAGCAGCGTGGATACGGAACAAAGTGGGAAATCATCCGGGAGCGGATACTTAAGCGCGACAAAGGGCTGTGTCAGAACCATCTACGGCAGGCGATAGTGAAGCAGGCTTCCTGTGTGGATCACATCAAGGCGAAGGCCCACGGCGGCACTGATGAAGACAGCAACCTTGAAAGCCTGTGCTGGTCGTGTCACGCAGCGAAGACTGCCCGTGAACGGCTCAAATGAGAATAATTGTCATCATCAGGCAGGGGAGGGGGAGGTCAAATCTCTGCGACCGCGTGCCTTCCGGACTGCCCGCCTCCTCGTATTTTTATACCCGCGAAAAATGAAATTTAACTAGGAGTGTCGCTTATGGCTGGAACGGCGGGGCGTTCCGGGCGTCGCCCCAAGCCAACGGCGCGCAAGGAGCTGGCAGGGAACCCCGGCAAACGAGCCCTGAATAAAGAGGAACCTGTATTCACACCGATTAAAGGCGTGGCACCACCTGACTGGTTTTCTGAGGATGAAGGTCTGCCAATGGCGGCCGTCATGTGGGAACTGACCACGAAAGAATTATGTGGACAGGGGCTACTCTGTGTTACCGATCTTGCCGTACTTGAGCGCTGGTGTGTTGCCTACGAGTTCTGGCGCAGGGCGGTTAAAAATATCGCCAGAGACGGGCTGTCTATCACTGGTGCTATGGGGGGGAAGATAAAAAACCCTGAGCTAACCGCAAAGAAAGAGCAGGAATCGGAGATGAGTTCTACCGGCTCCATGCTTGGCCTTGACCCCAGCAGTCGTCAGCGACTGATTGGCCTTGCCGGACAGAAGAAAACCTCTAACCCATTCCTGAAGATGATCAACTCATGAGCCGGAAATCGTACCCCAACGTAAACGCCGCGAATCAATACGCCCGCAACGTTGTGCGGGGGAAAATTCCGGCGTGCCAGTTTGTCATTCAGGCCTGTCAGCGTCATATCGATGACATGGCGGCTGAAAAGAGTAAGAAATTTCGTTACCGCTTCGATAAAGACATGGCAGAAAAGGCTGCGAAATTTATCCAGCTGTTGCCACATACAAAAGGAGAGTGGGCATTCAAGCGGATGCCGATCACCCTGGAGGCATGGCAACTGTTTATTGTGTGCTGCGCCTTTGGCTGGGTCCAGAAAGGATCGAAGCTTCGTCGATTTCGCGAGGTTTACACGGAGATACCGCGTAAAAACGGGAAATCGGCCATTTCGGCGGGTGTGGCGCTGTACTGTTTTACCTGTGATAACGAGTTTGGCGCTGAAGTATATTCCGGGGCCACAACTGAAAAGCAGGCGTGGGAAGTATTCAGGCCCGCTCGTCTGATGTGTAAGCGCACACCGCTGCTGGTGGAAGCGTTCGGGATCGAAGTTAATGCATCCAACCTGAACCGGCCAGAAGATGGCGCGCGTTTTGAGCCGCTGATTGGTAACCCTGGGGACGGCGCTTCACCGCACTGTGCGATTGTTGACGAGTATCACGAACACCCAACAGATTCGCTCTACACCACAATGCTGACTGGTATGGGGGCGCGGCGACAACCGCTGATGTGGGCGATCACCACAGCAGGTTACAACATCGAAGGTCCATGCTACGACAAACGACGTGAAGTGATTGAAATGCTAAACGGCACGGTACCCAACGACGAGTTGTTTGGCGTGATCTATACGGTTGATGAAGGTGACGACTGGACTGATCCAAAGGTGCTTGAGAAAGCCAACCCGAATATGGGTGTCTCAGTCTACCGCGACTTTCTGTTAAGCCAGCAACAGCGTGCTATCAATAATGCTCGCCAGGCTGGCGTGTTCAAAACCAAGCATCTCAATATCTGGGTTGCTGCCCGAGCAGCTTTCTTCAACCTGGTATCCTGGCAGAACTGCGAAGATAAAACCCTGACCTTGGAAATGTTCGAAGGTCAACCATGTGTTCTGGCTTTTGACCTGGCGCGCAAGCTGGATATGAACAGTATGGCGCGGTTGTTCACCAGGGAAATTGACGGCAAGACACATTACTACAGCGTTGCTCCCCGCTTCTGGGTTCCCTACGACACAGTATTCAGTGTTGAAAAGAACGAAGATCGTCGTACTGCGGAGCGATTTCAGAAATGGGTTGAAATGGAACTGCTTACAGTTACTGATGGCGCTGAAGTGGATTACCGCTACATCCTTGAAGAGGCCAAAGCGGCAAACAAACTCAACCCGGTCAGTGAGTCACCGATTGACCCATTCGGCGCGACGGGGCTTTCACATGATCTGGCTGATGAAAGTCTTAATCCGATCACTATCGTTCAGAACTACACCAATATGTCAGACCCAATGAAAGAGCTGGAAGCAGCCATTGAGTCTGGGCGTTTTCATCACGACGGCAACCCGATAATGAGCTGGTGTATCAGCAACGTGGTGGGGAAATATCTGCCGGGGAACGATGATGTTGTGAAGCCTATCAAGGAGCAGAACGAAAATAAAATCGACGGCGCGGTGGCGCTGATAATGGCGATCGGACGGGCAATGCTTAAAGAGCCTGGCGATTTCCTCTCATCTCTTGATCCGGACGATGATCTCTTAATTCTATGAAATCACTTATTGCTGATGTTATCGGTATGGCCGGTTTCGGCCTGCTCACGTCTGGGTTTTACCTGCAGTTTGGTCTGGCCCCGGCTCTCATGTTCTCCGGCGGACTCCTGCTGGTCGGCGCCCTGGCTATAGCCAGAAGGGGGACGCGTGCTGCTTGATGCTATGTTCAGAAGTGAGTCACTGGAAAATCCTTCCACCCCGATTACCGGGGATGCTGTTGATACTGATGGGTTGTTCCGGGCAGATGTTTATGTCAGTCCTGAGACTGCGATGAAACTGGCGGCGGTGTATGCCTGTATCTATGTATTGTCTTCCAACCTTGCCCAGATGCCACTGCATGTTATGCGTAAGCACAATGGTAAGGTTGAACCCGCACGGGATCACCCTGCGTTTTATCTGGTTCATGATGAGCCAAACACCTGGCAGACCAGTTACAAATGGCGCGAGCTGAAGCAACGCCACATCCTCGGCTGGGGGAATGGGTACACCTGGGTGAAACGCAACCGCCGCGGCGAAGTAACTGCACTGGATTGCTGCATGCCATGGGAAACGACCCTGATTAATACCGGTGGTCGTTACACTTATGGGGTTTACAACGAAGAAGGCGCTTTCGCCATCAGCCCTGACGATATGGTTCACATTCGCGCGCTGGGTAATAACCAGAAAATGGGGCTTAGTCCAGTGATGCAGCATGCTGAAACAATCGGTATGGGCATGAGCGGTCAGAAGTATACGGAGAGCTTCTTTAGTGGGAATGCAAGGCCTGCTGGCATCGTCACGGTGAAGGGGGAAATTAAAAGCGAAGGATGGGAACGGCTCAAAAAGGTTTGGCAAAAAGCCGCGCTGGCGCTACGGAGCCAGGAAAACAAAACCATGCTGCTGCCTGCGGATCTGGATTACAGGGCATTGACTGTATCGCCAATTGACGCGCAGATCATCGACATGTCCAAGCTAAATCGCTCAATGATAGCCGGGATTTTCAACGTACCGGCACACATGATTAACGACCTCGAAAAAGCCACCTTCAGCAACATAACACAACAGGCCATTCAGTTTGTTCGTTACTCAATGATGCCCTGGGTGACGAACTGGGAGCAGGAGCTTAACCGTCGGCTGTTTACACGGGCAGAACTGGCAGCAGGTTATTACGTTCGCTTTAACCTTACTGGGTTGTTGCGCGGTACACCGCAGGAGCGCGCGCAGTTCTATCACTTCGCGATCACCGATGGCTGGATGAGCCGCAATGAAGCCCGTGCTTTTGAAGATATGAACCCGGTCGATGGGCTGGACGAAATGCTTGTCAGCGTTAATGCCGCTAACCCTGCAGACGATTTCAAGAAAAACAAAACCAAAACCGAAGAGGATAAAACCGATGAGTGATCGCGAGACTCGCTGTTACAGCGGTGAGGTCCGTGCCGAGCAGCAGGGCGAGCAGCCCACGCGAATTATCGGTTACGGCTCGGTGTTTAACAGTCGCTCAGAACCCCTCTGGGGGTTTCGCGAAATTATCAAACCAGGCGCTTTCGATGACGTGCTTGGCGACGATATCCGGGGGTTATTTAACCATGACCCGAACTTTATTCTGGGGCGTAGTTCGTCAGGAACGTTAAACGTGAATGTCGATGATAAAGGCCTGCGCTATGACATCGCGGCGCCGGATACTCAGACCATTCGCGATTTGGTACTTGCCCCGATGATGCGCGGTGATATCAACCAGTCGTCTTTTGCTTTCCGCGTAGCGCACGATGGTGAGAACTGGTATCAGGACGACGAAGGGATAGTCATTCGCGAAATTAATCGTTTTTCACGCCTCTTTGACGTCAGTCCGGTGACCTATCCGGCCTACCAGGAGGCTGATTCTGGCATCCGATCCATGAAAGCCTGGCAGGAGGCGCGCGACAGCGGTGCGCTACAGACCGCCATCACTCAACGAATGGCGCGTGAGCGCCTGCTGACTCTTCTTAACGCGTAAGGAAAATCCATGAAATTGCACGAACTGAAGCAGAAACGTAACACCATTGCCGCAGAGATGCGCGCCCTGCACGACAGCATTCCGGAAAATACTGTCTGGTCTGAAGAGCAGAATAAAAAATGGAATGATGCCCGCAGTCAATTGCAGGCGCTGGATGAGCGTATCGGGCGTGAGGAAGAACTTCGACGCCAGGATCAGACTTATGTTGACGATCAGGAGCCGGAACTGCGCGCCCAGCAGACTACACCGGAAAAACAGGCTGATGAACGCCGCGCCGCTGCGTTTGACCGCTTCCTGCGTAACGGATTTGCTGAACTGACCGCTGAAGAGCGTCAGGCAATTAAAGAACTGCGTGCTCAGGGAACCACACCTGATGATAAAGGTGGCTATACCGTCCCAACTCAGATGCGTAATACCATCATTGATTCAATGAAAGCCTACGGCGGAATCGTGAGCGTTGCGCAAATTCTTAATACCTCAAACGGTCAGGATATTACCTGGTCAACTTCTGACGGTACTGCTGAAGAAGGCGAACTGCTCGCAGAAAACAACGCGGCCAGTGAAGGTGATGTGACGTTCGGTACCGCGATCCTGGGTGCTAAGAAGTTGTCATCCAAAATCATCCGCGTTTCTAACGAACTGCTGCAGGACAGTGGTGTAGATATCGAAGCATACCTTGCGGGGCGTATTGCGCAACGTATTGGCCGCGGCGAAGCTAAATATCTGGTGCAGGGCACGGGGGCTGGCGCACCGTTGCAGCCAAAAGGGCTGGCGGCTTCAGTTACCGGTACTGTTTCTGCGGCAGCAGCAGCTACATTCACCTGGCAGGAAATGAATAGCCTGAAGCATGCAATCGATCCGGCTTACCGTGGTGGTCCAAAATTCCGTTGGGCATTTAACGACGGGACGCTTCAGGTGATTGAAGAGATGGTGGATGATCAGAAACGTCCATTGTGGCTTCCTGATGTTGTTGGTGGCTCCCCTGCGACAGTTCTGGGTATTCCGTATGTAATTGATCAGGCAATTGATGCTGCGGCAGCTAGCAAGAAGTTTATTTTCCTGGGCGATTTTAACCGCTTCATCGTTCGCCGGGTTTCCTATATGACTCTGAAGCGCCTGGTTGAGCGTTATGCAGAATACGATCAGACGGCGTTCCTGGCATTCCACCGCTTCGATTGTGTGCTGGAAGATACGGCAGCCATCAAAGCGCTGGTGGGTAAACCGGCCTAAGCATAATTATTCATCCTGTTTTATATGATGCCGCGAGAGCGGTTTTTTTATGCCCGTCATCTGACGGGCACGGAGGTTTTATGCTTCTGACACTGGAAGAAATTAAAAGTCAGTTGCGCCTGGAGGACGATTACGACGATGAAGATGAGCTGCTGACACTTCTGGGCGGTGCGGTTCAGAAGCGTACAGAAAGCTTTCTGAATCGAACGCTATACGATGCTAATTCAGGTGTTTCAGATAATGATCCCGATGGACTGGTTTTAACCGACGATATCAAGCTTGGGATGCTGCTTCTCGTAACGCATTTTTACGAGAACCGCTCATCGGTATCCGAGGTTGAAAAAACAGAAATGCCACAGTCTTTCAACTGGCTCGTCGGTCCTCATCGGTTCATCCCATTATGAAACTGAGACAGGCGCAAACAAGTGCGACATACCTGCTACCCGATCCGGGGGAGCTTGATAAACGGGTGATACTCAGAAAACGGGTTGATGTCCCTTCTGCTGATTTTGGTACCGAATCTGAATATCCGGTGGTATTTCCGGTCTGGGCTAAGGTAATCCAGACCAGCGCGACGACATACCTGGAAACGGCTCAGACCGATAACGTGATCACGCATTACATCACCATTCGCTGGCGCCGCGGAATTACCAGCGATTTTGAAGTGGTGAAGGGAGATGAGGTGTACCGCGTGAAACGTGTTCGTGATCTAAACAGTAAACGACGGTTTCTGCTTCTTGAGTGCACCGAACTGGGTTCATTTACAGAAAATACCGGGGGGAATTCCAGTGGCGGAACCCTTTTTACACGTTGATTTTCAGCAGCCGAACGAAATGCGCTTCAACCGCGCGCGTGTCCGGCGTGCCTTTGTCACCATCGGCCAGCGCCATATGCGCGACGCACGCCGTCTGGTGATGCGTCGCGGTCGATCTGAACCAGGTGAGAACCCAGGATACCAGACAGGCCGCCTTGCAAAATCCATTGGCTACATGGTGCCAAAAGCAAGTGGGCGGCGACCCGGTTTTATGGCACGTATTGCACCGAACCAGAGGAACGGGCAGGGTAACCGGCTCATCACTGGCGATTTTTACCCGGCATTTCTCTTCTACGGTGTGCGCGGTGGCGCAAAACGTCGGCGCAGTCATCACCGTGGTGCTTCTGGTGGTAGCGGCTGGCGTCTGGCCCCGCGTAATAATTTCATGGTTGAGACACTCAACAAAAACAACCCGTGGACGCGTTACTACCTGACGCGTGAACTGAGGCTATCACTCAAACCGGAGAGGCGACTCTGATGAAACTGGCCCCGATTATTGCAGCACTACGGGCGCGTTGCCCGGAATTCCAGAATCGTGTAGCAGGTGCTGCGCAGTTTAAGGACTTGCCGGAAGTCGGAAAGATGAAACTGCCGGCGGCTTATGTTGTTCCCGGCGATGATTCGCCAGGGGAACAGAAGAGCCAGACTGACTACTGGCAGGATTTAACCGAAGGGTTTGCCGTCATTGTGTTTGTCAGCAATGGCCGGGATGAACGCGGTCAGTTTGCCTCATATGATGTTGTTCACGATGTGCGACAGTCACTGTTTAAAGCGCTCCTGGGCTGGAATCCTGAAGAGTGCGGAAACCCGATCATCTATGCAGGTGGTACGTTGCTTGATGTGAACCGGCATGAACTGAGCTACCAGTTCGACTTCACTGTATTGAATGAGCTGTCAGAAGATGACACCCGCCAGCAGGATGAACTGAACGATCTGGCTGATTTTAAAACGCTGGCGATTGATGTTGATTTTATCGATCCGGGACATGGCCCTGATGGGGAGCCCGAGCATCACACAGAGATAACTCTTCCCTCCTGAGGAAACCCATGTTTGTAAAACCCCAAAACGGGCGGTCAGTACCTGACCCTGCCCGAGGCGACATTTTGCCTGTTGAAGGGCGAAATGTTGAAGAAAGCAGTTACTGGCTGCGCCGGGAAGCCGCTGGCGATATCAGGCGCGTGAACAAAGTTAAACAGAAAAAGGTGGAAACCAATGACCGTTAGTTTCAGCACTATCCCGGCAAATACGCTGGTGCCACTGTTTTATGCTGAGATGGATAATTCGGCGGCAAATACAAGTCAGGAGTCAGCGCCGTCGTTGCTGCTGGGTCACGCAAACACCGGTGCGGCAATTGAGCCTGATTCGCTGGTACTGATGCCATCTGCTGATTATGCGAAACAGGTTTGTGGTCCCGGTAGTCAGCTTGCACGCATGGTTGCTGCGTATCGTAAAACAGATCCTTTTGGTGAGCTTTACATCATTGCTGTCCCTGAGCCAGCGGCAGGAGTGGCGGCCACGTATACCCTGACCGTAACTGGCGCAGCAACTGAGAGCGGCACGGTGAATGTTTATGTCGGGCGTACTCGTATTCAGGCAGCAGTTGTAAGCGGTGATGATGTTGAGGCTGTGGCATCGGGCATTAAAGATGCAATCAATGCTGATCCGACATTGCCGGTTATCGCTTCGTCTGCTGCTGGCGTGGTCACTCTGACAGCGCGTCATAAAGGGCTGAGCGGGAATGACATCCCCGTGGTTCTGAATTATTACGGTTACGGTGGCGGGGAGGTTTTGCCCGCAGGCATAGCTGTAGCCGTCGCCGCAGGCACTGCCGGAACGGGGGCTCCGGTACTCAACGGTGCTATTGCCGCCATGGCCGATGAGCCGTTTGATTATATTGGTCATCCGTTCAGCGATTTGGCTTCGGTGAATGCATTTGTCAGCGAAATGAACGATACCAGCGGTCGCTGGAGCTATGCGCGCCAGCTTTATGGCCACGTTTATACCGCAAAACTCGGAACGCTTTCTGATCTGGTTGCCGCAGGCGATCAGCTTAACCAACAGCACATCACCCTGGCCGGGTACGAGAAAGAAACTCAGACTCCGGCAGATGAACTGGCAGCCAGTCGCACCGCACGTAATGCGGTCTTTATCCGTAACGATCCGGCGCGTCCAACCCAGACAGGTGAACTCGTGGATATGCTACCGGCACCAAAAGGGAAGCGCTTCACGATGACCGAACAGCAGTCTCTGCTGTCGCATGGGATTGCAACGTCATACGTTGAAAGCGGCACGCTGCGCATTCAGCGCGACGTTACAACGTACAGGAAAAACGCCTATGGTGTTGCCGATAACAGCTATCTCGACAGCGAGACGCTGCATACCAGCGCTTATGTCCTGCGCAGGCTGAAATCGGTTATTACCAGCAAATATGGCCGTCATAAACTGGCGAACGACGGTACGCGCTTCGGTCCTGGTCAGGCGATTGTTACCCCGGCTGTTATCAAAGGGGAACTGCTGGCGGCCTATCGTCAGATGGAGCGTGCCGGGATTGTGGAGAACTATGATCTGTTCAAGCAATACCTCATTGTTGAGCGTGACGCGACTGACCCGAACCGGCTCAACACTCTGTTCCCACCTGACTATGTTAACCAGCTGCGAGTGTTTGCGGTCGTTAACCAGTTCCGCCTTCAGTATCAAGAGGAGTCCGCATAATGGCGCGCATTGCAGGTACCTGTTATTTCAAAATTGACGGTCAGCAGTTGTCACTGACCGGAGGCATTGAGGTGCCGATGAACACGAAGGTCAATGATGATGTCATTGGCATGGCTGGTGACGTCGACAGAAAAGAGACTCACCGCGCACCATATGTTAAGGGCACGTTTAAGGTGCCGAAAGATTTCCCGGTCAACAAGGTGACGACGTCAGACCAGATGACCATTACAGCCGAACTGGCAAACGGTCAGGTTTATGTCTTGTCTTCAGCCTGGCTGCACGGAGAAGCAAACCACAACGCCGAAGAAGGTACGGCGGATCTTGAATTCCACGGTGAAGAAGGGGATTACCAATAATGAAAGAAATTAAACTCAGTAAATCAGTTCGTGCTCATGGTGATGAGCTCCATGTGCTGGAACTGCGCGAGCCGACGGGAAAGGATGTTCGTGAGCTCGGCTTCCCATATACAGCAAGTGGTGATGCTGGTGTGAAAATGGATGCAGGTGTAATTGCCAAATACATTTCACGGCTGGCCGGTGTTCCACCAAGTTCAGTTGATGAAATGCAACCTTCCGATCTGAATACTATCAGTTGGGAGATTGTGGGTTTTTTCCTCGGGAACTCAGCGCAGGACAACTCCTGAATCATTATTTTGATTGCGCCAAATATTGGCGCATCAATCCCCTTGAAATGCTCGACGAACCGTTTTCAGTGCTCGGCTTATTTGCAGAACAGGCCAATCGCATAATTCAGGAAAATAAAAATGGCTGAATTTGAACTGAAAGCCCTTATTACTGGGGTAGACAAACTCTCTCCTGCGTTGTCTTCAATGCAGAAGAAAATTAAAGGTTTTCAGAAGGGCATTAAATCCAGCGGCTTGGGTGATTTTTCTGTAGGTGATCTGATTGGTGGCGGCGCATTTGCCGCCCCATTTATTGCAGGCGCGAAAGCTGCTATTGATTTTGAATCGCAGATGGCTGATGTTCGCAAAGTTGTCGATTTTGATACACCAAAGCAGTTCGCTGAAATGGGGGAAGACATCTTAAAAATGTCGGATCGCCTGCCAATGGCCGCGAACGATATTGCAAAATTGGTGGCGGCCGGCGGACAGGCTGGTATCGCGCGAGAAGATTTGAAGCAATTTGCTGAGGACGCCCTGAAAATGGGGGTCGCCTTTGACCAGTCTGCGGATCAATCTGGCGACATGATGGCGAAGTGGAGAACGTCATTTAAGATGACTCAACAGGAAGTTGTTTCTCTTGCGGATAAAATTAACTACTTGTCGAACAATGGCGCAGCTAATGCTCAGCAAATATCTGACATCGTCACCCGTATTGGGCCACTTGGCGCGGTTGCCGGTATTGCTTCAGGTCAAATTGCAGCGTTAGGGGCAACCTTAGCTGGTGTTGGTGTTGAGCAGGAAGTTGCAGCTACAGGTATTAAGAACTTCATGCTAGCAATTACTGGTGGCTCAAAGCAGCAGCAGGAAGCATTCCAGTTCCTTGGGTTTAACTCCAAGAAGCTCGCCGCTGATATGCAAAAAGACGCCCAGGGCACAATGCTGAAGGTTCTCGAAAGTATTTCGAAACTGGATAAGGCCAGGCAGCCGAAAGCACTGAACGCGCTCTTTGGCAAGGAGTCTATTGGCGCAATTGCACCGCTGCTAACGAACCTCGACCTACTGAAGAAAAACTTCAATATGGTTGGAGATGCGTCGCAGTATACCGGCTCAATGCAAAAAGAGTATGAAGCTCGTGCGGCAACAACAGCAAACCAGTTACAACTCTTACGAAATCAGGCTACACATGCTGGTGTGGCGCTTGGTAATGCGCTATTACCACAGATTAATGCTAGCGCTTCTGGGCTAATGCCTCTTATTCAGAAATCAACGGATTTTGTATCACGAAACCCAGCCATGGTTCGTGCGTTGCTTGGCGCTGCTGCTGGCTTTGTGGCGCTTCGCGTCGCAGTGGCGGGAGTTAGTATGGCTCTGAAAGTTATGTCGTTCGTCGCTAGCGCTTCGCCAATAGGTTTAATTATCCGAGGTATTGCACTTGCAGCAGGGTTACTAATTGCGAACTGGGATGTTGTCGGCCCATTCTTTAAAAACATGTGGGAAGCAATATCGCCTTACTTCGCTACTGGTTGGGAGCTTTTTAAAACCGTGTTCGGCTGGACTCCCTTAGGTCTGATTATTAATAACTGGGGCCCTGTCGTGAAGTGGTTCCAGGACATGTGGGAAAAATTAAAACCGATCATTGAATGGTTCACTGATGGCGCTAGCGATGCCAGCGTTAGTATGAATGCTTCGCATTATGGCGCTGGTGGGTATGGGATGTATGGTTCAGGCACACCATACCAAGAATATAATCAATACAGCATAAATAAAATCCACAGCAAGCCAGAAGCAACAGTGACTGTAGACTTTAAAAATGCTCCAGCCGGAATGAATGTTACTGGCACAAAGTCTTCTGGCATCGATGTAAACCATGATGTTGGTTACACAAGAATTGGGAGAATTGGAATGGGTGGGTGATCATGCTTGACCAATAGAGCCATTTGTATGATGGTTAGCGTGAATGCAAGCACTCAAAACAGGGAATGGAAATGAAATACAATTTATTAGCTGTTGGGCTGCTGATGGCTTTGCCGCACTTAGCAATTGCGAAAGATGGTCTTGCCTCCTCATTTGTTAATGAGACTAAAACTGCAGCTGATGGAAATGGTGAGATAAACGCATCAATTGATATTGATTGCCCGATCAAGTCGGCTAGTGGGAAAATTGTAGTTTCGAATGTCTCCTATGATATTAATAAGTCAGTTGGAGCTTTTGTTTTTAAAGACTCAGGAGAAACCCCTGCCCAAATAACATCAATTGTCACCATGTCACCTGATGATAATTTTATGTCTGATGAAGTTATCGGTATGAGTTATATCTTTAAAATGCCAAGCGGACAGTTTTTTGTTGATATATTAAAGAAGGGGGAGGTAAGGACTGGTGTTAATAAAAACGGTGAGTCTGGGATAAAATGGATTAACTGTAAGATAGTAAAACCTTCATGATTTCCTCTACATTCAAATAAATCCCGCTGCGGCGGGTTTTTTTATGCCCGGAGTTTATATGGCGTGGAAAGATCGGCTGGTGGATGCGTCGTTTCGTGGCGTTCCGTTCAAAACTGAAGACGAGAGTCTAACCGCTGGGCGGCGCGTCGAAACACACGAATTTGTGAACCGTAATAAGCCCTATACGGAAGACCTGGGTAAAGCAACTTCAAGACCTAAATTTTCTGGGTATGTCATCGGCGATGACTGCTATGAGCAACGTGACAGACTAATTGAGGCTCTCAATAAGCCGGGGCCGGGGACCCTTATCCATCCAGCATATGGCGAGATGAGCGTTTGCGTCGATGGCGAAATTAACGTGAGTTCATCGAGCAGTGAAGGGCGCATGGTGCGCTTTGATCTTCGTTTCGTTGAGGCTGGTGAACTCACTTATCCGACATCAGGGGCCGCTACGGCCAACACGCTGGTTTCCTCCTGCTCTGCTCTTGATGACTGCATCAGCGATAACTTCGACCAGTTTGGCATGGACGGAATGCCTGATTTCGTCCAGAACGGCGTGATTGACGATGCGACCAGCATGCTTGGCTATGTTTCTGACAAAATGTCGATGGTGGATTCCGGTATTTCCGCCGCCACACGGCTAATGCAGGGTGATATTTCTGTTCTGCTCCCGCCGCCATCTTCAGGTAAAGGCTTTGTTGACCAGTTGCAGAAAATGTGGCGTTCGGGGAACCGGCTCGCTGGTAATGCCAGCGACCTGTACACAATGATTAAAAATTTCTCCGGCATATCCCTGGGCAGCGATCTGGCTCCGCGTGGAGTATGGAAAACGGACAGCAGGACGACGCAGAACCAGAAGCAGCAAAGTAATTATGTTGCCAGTGCGATTCGCACAACAGCAATAAGCGAAGCGGCTTATGCTGTCACGACGTTACCCGCGCCAGTTATCACGACAGGCGAACAAAGCCAGCAGCCCACTGGCTGGCCTTCTGTGACTCATCCTGAGTTGAATAATGTACCAGATGAAACGGCAGTGGTTGATGTGCCGACGTGGGATGACCTCGTTGATATCCGCGACACGCTGAATACCGCTATTGATAAAGAGCTATCACGTACTACCGATGACCGTTTGTTTCTGGCTTTGCGCCGGGTGAAGTCTGACCTTAACAACGACATAAAACACCGCCTTGTGCAGACCCAAAAGACAGTTATCAGGACGCCTGATGAGGTAACTCCGGCACTGGTTCTGGCAGCGACCTGGTTCGATAACGCTGCACGGGAGTCTGACATTGTCAGGCGTAATGCTGTGGCTCACCCGGGCTTTGTGCCGGTATCTCCACTGAGGGTTCCTGTACGATGAACGATAACGTAACGCTGAGGGTTAACGGACGTGAATGGGGCGGCTGGACGTCAATTCGAATTGGTGCCGGGATAGAGAGGCTGGCGCGTGATTTCAGCGTGGAGATCACCCGGCAATGGCCCGGTGGTGATGGTGTTGCATCGCTTCAGCCTCGCGTTAAAAACGGCGACAAAGTAGAGGTGCTCATTGGTGATGATCTGGTGGTTACCGGTTGGATTGAAGCTACGCCTGTCCGCTACGATGCGCATTCAATTAGCGTCGGAATTAGCGGGCGCAGCCTTACTGCCGATCTGATTGATTGTTCCGCTGAGCCGACTCAGTTCAATGGACAATCCCTCGTTCAGGTAGCATCGGCGCTCGCCAGACCTTTCGGTATAGCGGTTGTAAACGCTGGTGCACCGGGTGGCGCCATTCCCGGTGTACAACCCGATCACGGTGAAACGGTCATCGAAGTCCTCAACAAGATGCTTGGACAACAGCAGGCGCTGGCCTACGACGACACTCTAGGCAGGCTTGTTATCGGCGGTATTGGTAGCACGCGGGCTCATACAGCTCTGGTGCTGGGTAAAAACGTTATTTCCTGCGATACCGAGAAAAGCATTCGTGAACGTTTTTCAACCTACCAGGTATCGGGGCAGCGTGCCGGAAACGATGATGATTTTGGGGCTGCGACAACAACGGCGCTTCGCGCAAAAACAACAGACGCATCAATTGGTCGCTATCGTCCCATGGCAGTACAGCAGACGGGGCAGTCAACAGGAGCCAGTTGTATTGCGCGTGCTGAATTCGAGGCGCGCCAGCGAGCTGCACGTACCGATGAAACCACGTACACAGTGTGGGGCTGGCGGCAGGGTGACGGTTCACTGTGGCAACCAAACCAGCGCGTTATCGTCTATGACCCCATTTGTGGCTTCAATAACCGCGAGCTGCTCATTTCTGAAGTGTCATTCACTAAAGACAACAACGGCACAATAACCGAACTACGTGTCGGGCCGCCGGATGCCTATCTGCCAGAACCTGAAAATGACAGCAAGAAGCGTGGCAAAAAACGGAAAGTCAAAGAGGACCCGTTCTGATGAGCGTGATGCAAAGTCTGCAAAGGCAACTGTTAGGACTCATTGGCCGCGCTGTGGTGAAGAGTATCAATGCGGCTTCTAAGTGCCAGATGATAGATGTTGAGTTACTGGCTGGGCAGCAAAAGGCGGGTATTGAGCACCTTGAACCCTATGGCTTCACTTCTCGTGCACAAGCGGGGGCTGAGGCTGTTGTTTTGTTTCCTGATGGTGACCGTTCTCACGCCGTTGCGATCACCGTGTCTGATCGTCGCTATCGCATGAAGGGGCTCAAAACGGGGGAGGTTGCTCTCTACGATGACCAGGGGCAGTCAGTCACGCTGACACGCGCCGGGATTGTTGTTGATGGTGGTGGCAAGGTGATTACGTTTAAAAACGCGCCTAAAGCCCGCTTTGAAATGGATATTGAGTCAACGGGCCAGATCAAAGACCTCTGTGATACTTCTGGCCAGACAATGTCGGCGATGCGTATTGCTTATAACGGGCATAAACACAGAGAAAACGGGCAGGGCAATAACACCGATACACCTGATAAACAAATGGGGGTGTGATGGAACTTTGGCTTACGGTAAATGGGAAACGGGTAAGCGCCGGTTCTCAGCTTGATCCGCTCACCCGCGCTGTAGTGATTTCTTTATTCACCCACCGCCGCGCCGATCCTGATGATAACGCTGATGTTCCGATGGGGTGGTGGGGCGATACCTGGCCGGTTGTCGCGAACGACCGTTATGGTTCGAAATTGTGGCTACTCCAGCGGAGCAAGCTCACGAACGCCCTGGTGAATACCGTGCGCAACTATCTGCGTGAAGCTCTTCAATGGATGCTGGATGACGGTGTGGTATCTCGTATCGACATTGATATCCAGCGAACCGGTATTAATGAGCTGGGGAATACGATCGTCCTCTGGCGCCGGGATGGTCCGGTAACGATTTCTTTTAACGACCTGTGGAGTGTGATCACCAATGGCGGACAGTGAATTTCAGCGGCCAACGCTGGCCGAAAACATCAGTATGATCCGCGCCGACCTTTTTGCACGCCTTGACATCAATGATGAACTTCGCCGCATGGATGAAGATGTCAGGGCCAGGGTTTATGCCGGGGCGCTGCATACGGTTTATGGCTATATCGATTATCTGGCGATGAATATGCTGCCTGATCTTTGCGATGAGTCATGGCTTTATCGGCATGCGGCGATGAAACGCTGCCCGAGAAAAGAGGCTGTGTCCGCATCAGGTTTTATGCGCTGGGATGGCGTAACGAACGGGCTCAAAGTGAGTGCAGGATCGGTAATTCAGCGTGACGACCTCGTCCAGTACATCGCTCAGGCAGACGCAACGAGTTCCGGTGGCGTGCTTCGTGTACCCGTTGTCTGCAGCATGACAGGTATGACCGGAAATATGGATGATGGTGAGGCGCTCTCACTGGTTACGCCGGTTAACGGACTTCCTTCCGGCGGCATGGCCGATACGATCGCTGGCGGTTTTGATATTGAAGACCTTGAGGTCTGGCGGGCACGGGTTCTGGAGCGTTACTACTGGACCCCGCAAGGCGGCGCTGACGGTGATTATGTTGTCTGGGCAAAAGAAGTGCCTGGCGTAACACGCGCATGGACTTACCGACACTGGATGGGGACGGGAACGGTTGGCGTTATGATAGCCAGCAGCGACCTGATTAACCCGATTCTTGATGATACGACGGTTGCGGCGGCACAGGATCACATTGAGCCGTTAGCACCGGTTGCCGGTTCCGATCTCTATGTGTTCAAAGCCACGCCAAAAATTATCGACTTCACCATCGATTTAAATCCTGACAACGAAACAACCCGCGCAGCTGTTAAAGCTGAGTTGCTTTCGTTCCTGTTGCGAGATGGTTATCCCGAAGGGACGCTGGAATTATCGCGTATCAACGAAGCAATTTCGATTGCCGCAGGGGAGCGCAGCCACACGCTGATTTCACCTGCTGTCGATACACCGATCGCGAAGAATGAACTGGCTGTCATGGGGGATATCGTATGGGCGTAAGTGAAGATGATTATGTCCAGTTGCTCTCTGCTCTCTTGCCACCGGGGCCTGCATGGTCACCTGAAGATGTCGCGATAAAAGGGGCTGCACCGTCGCTGCTCAGGGTTCACCAGCGCGCTGACGATCTTATGCTGGAACTTGACCCCAGAACTACCACCGAGCTGATCAATCGCTGGGAAAAATGCTGTGGACTTCCTGATGAATGCATTCCGACAGGAACGCAAACATTACGGCAACGACAGCAGAGGCTGGACGCGAAAGTAAATCTAACCGGCGGAATCAACGAAGACTTCTATCTAAGGCAACTGGAAGCACTGGGGAAGTATGGCGCAACAATCACGCGCTATAACAAAGGCCCATTTAAATGCACATCAGCATGCACAGATGCCGTGTACTCAACGGAATGGCGATATTACTGGCAGGTAAACATGCCCGCTTCCAGCGATGCCACCTGGATGACATGCATTGATGATTGCACAACGCCAATTCGCTACTGGGGCGACACCGTCGCAGAGTGCGTAATCAATAAACTCTGTCCGTCCCATACCTACGTTTTATTCAAATATCCGTAACCGGAGACATTATGCATCGTATTGATACACCCACTGCGCAGAAAGACAAATTCGGTGCAGGGAAGAATGGCTTTACTCGCGGAAACCCGCAAACAGGGACACCCGCCACCGATCTTGATGATGATTATTGTGATTCCATTCAGGAGGAACTTGCAGGGATCGTTGAAGCTTCTGGCGTAGCCCTGGATAAATCAAAGCGTAACCAGGTGCTGACGGCGGTGAAGGCATTACTGCTTAGCCGCGCTCACCCGTTTGCCGATATTAAAGCTGATGGGGCAGTTGCAGAGGCTCTCTCAAACCTTGGTCTGCGGGAAAGCGTTTCTGAATCTGGTTCTTTCCAGTTAGGAGATTTCCAGGTTGTATGGGGGCGAGGTTCAACGGGCAGCAACGGAACAGGCAGTGTTCAGTTTCCACGCGCTTTTGTTGGCATACCATATCTGGTTGCGCCGTCGGATATTTCTTCAGGTCCTGAAGGGGTGAACGCTGTCGGGTGGGATTTATCAAATAGCACGGCAGCAGGAGCCAGAATTCTTTCTGCTGACTCTAAATCTTCGGGGATCGCTACCACATTTTCTTATATCGCAATTGGTAAGGGGGTTGTATGAAGTATTGCGCGTTGAATAACGGATTTTATGGCGACAACACTCCCGATGACAAAATCCCGGGGAGTTTTGTACATATCAGCAACGACGAAGGCCAGAGAATTTTAGACAGCCAAATTAATGGTCAGATTCAGCCCGATGATAATGGTTTTCCTGTTCTGGTTCCGTACCCTGAATTAACTAAAGATGAGCAGCAGGAACGCGCAGAGCAGAAACGGCGGTCGCTGAAATCAGTCGCTGATACAGAAATTTCATGGCGACAGGATGCTGTTGATGCAGGTATAGCGACGGAAGAAGAAACCGCAGCTTTAACTGAATGGAAGAAGTACCGTGTGATGTTGATGCGGGTTGATACGTCAAAACCTGTCTGGCCTACGCCTCCGGGGGAACAGGCCAGTTAACATGCCCAGTGTGTCATGATCCCGCTACAGCACGTTTTTACAATCAAGCTGTAGCGGACAGAATTTTATTCACTGACTAACCAGAACTCAGCCTCTTCAAACATTTCCTGAACAGTCCGACTTATCTGTTCTTTCTCATGTTTGCTGGCGTCAGTGTTGATCGCCGGCAGCGTCATCATCGGTTTTACCCGGACATCAGCATCGGGGAAAATCCGGTGAACCCTCTTACTCAGTTCGCCCAGAATGATGTCTTTTGCACCGGGAAGACCATCAAAATTCCTTTTGTCATAAACGAGTTCCACGAACATGCTTTAGCTCCTCTTTACTGTATATAATGACAGTATATACTGTATGTATAAACAGTATCAATGCGAGTGAGTTTATTATGAAGTTTTATTCACCAGTCGAGCTACGTCAGATCGTTGCGCTTCCCTTATTTGGCGATTTGGTTCCATGCGGATTTCCTTCGCCAGCGCAGGATTATGTTGAGAAACGTATTGATCTCAACGAGCTGTTAGTGCAACACCCAAGTGCGACCTATTTCGTAAAATCATCTGGCGATTCCATGATCGGTGCGGGTATCGGTAATGGCGATTTGCTGGTCGTCGATCGATCAAGAAAGCCTGTGCATGGAGATATTGTGATTGCTGCCATTGATGGCGAGTTTACTGTTAAACGTCTGCAGTTAAACCCGGTCGTTATGCTTATTCCTGAAAACAGTGCTTATGCACCCATCAGGATAAACAGCGAAGATACGCTTGATATCTTTGGCGTTGTGACGTTTATCGTGAAAGCGGCAAGCTGAACATGTTTGCTCTGGTTGATGTGAACTCGTTTTATGCCAGTTGTGAGACTGCATTTCGGCCAGACCTGAAGGGAAGGCCGGTTGTGGTTCTCTCAAACAACGATGGCTGTGTTATTGCCCGTAACGCGGAAGCCAAAACGATTGGTGTGAAAATGGGAGACCCGTATTTCAGGCAAAAGGACTTATTCCGCCGATGTGGTGTTGTTTGCTTCAGCAGCAATTATGAACTGTACGCAGATATGTCCAGCAGGGTAATGGCCACACTGGAGGCATTGTCACCACGATGCGAAATTTATTCGATAGACGAAGCTTTCTGTGACCTTTCCGGTGTGAGGAATTGCCGCGTTCTGGAGGATTTTGGGCGTGAGTTAAAAGATGCGGTTTATCAAAATACTGGCCTGGCGGTCGGCGTTGGCATTGCTCAGACAAAAACACTGGCCAAGCTGGCAAATCATGCCGCAAAAAAATGGCAGAAACAGACGGGGGGAGTGGTGGATTTATCTAACCTCGAACGCCAGCGCAAACTTATGTCCGCACTTCCGGTTGATGATGTCTGGGGTATCGGGCGGCGTATCGGCAAGAAGCTGGAGGCCATGGGGATTAAAACGGTTCTTGAGCTGGCTGATACTGATATACGTTTTATCCGGAAGCACTTCAATGTTGTCCTGGAGAGAACAGTGCGCGAGCTTCGTGGAGAGCCCTGTCTTGAACTGGAGGAGTTTGCACCAGTAAAGCAGGAAATCGTCTGTTCCCGGTCGTTTGGGGAACGCATTACCAATTATGACGCTATGCGGCAGGCCATCTGCAGTTATGCGTCGCGCGCTGCGGAAAAGTTGCGTGGCGAGCATCAGTTTTGCCGGTTCATATCGACCTTTGTCAAAACGTCACCCTTTGCGCTGAACGAACCGTACTACGGTAACAGTGCGTCAGTGAAGCTGCTCACCCCGACACAGGACAGTCGGGACATTATTGCAGCAGCGACGCGAAGCCTGGATGCAATATGGAAAGACGGGCACCGATATCAGAAAGCAGGAGTCATGCTGGGAGACTTCTTCAGTCAGGGCATAGCCCAGTTGAATCTGTTCGATGATAATGCGCCGCGTCGTGGCAGCGAGAAGCTGATGGAAGTTCTCGACCATCTGAATGCAAAGGAAGGCAGAGGGGCACTTTATTTCGCCGGACAAGGGATTCAGCAACAATGGGCGATGAAGAGAGAGATGCTGTCACCACGATACACGACTCGCTATGAGGATCTGCTTCAGGTTAAGTAACAGGCTTAATTAAATCTGCTCCCTGATTTTTCACATTCCCGACGGCACGCGTTACGGCATGCCATATAAATTTATCAGCCGACACGGAACCGTCGGCCGCAATTTCCGCAGCTTCTTTCCCTCCAATGTCCTGCCTCATCCATTCGCGAGCGGCTTCTGGTGAAAGTACCAGAGGCCGCCTGTCGTGAATATCTACCAGCCCTTTGTCGGCCGCAGCTGTCACTATCAGGAAACCTTCTGCTTCATCTCCACGTTCGAATGGTGTGCTGCCGATCGCCGCCATAAAAATCGGCTGACCGTCTGCCCGGTGAATAAAGTAAGGTTGTTTCTTGTCGCCTTCCTTTTTCCACTCAAACCATCCATCAGCAAAGCAAATTGCGCGACCATGCTGCCAGAGTGGTTTAAACATTCTGCTGGTGGCAGCAGTTTCAGACCGTGCGTTAATGAGCGGCGGTTTATCCCACCAACCGGGGGCGTATCCCCAGATAACTGGATCAAGATGCAACTGCTCATCACGTTCGCTCAGAAGCAGAACTTTTGTTCCTGGCGCTACGTTGAATCTTCCGATGGGTTCTGGATCGTATGGAATATCGCGTTCTGATTCATCAGCGAGAAGGGCAAGATAATCTTCACGCGTCATTGACTGTGAAAAGCGTCCACACATAGAAACCTCCGGTCATGCGTTTGACTGAAAGTGTAGTAGATGTGGATGGGGGAGAGGATGGCAATAAAAAACCCGGCATTGCCGGGTTTTTCTGTTAAGCGGCTTTCTTAACAGGTTTTTTCTTAGATGCGCGTTGGTTTAGATCATCAATCAGACCACGAAGCCGATAAGAGTTCAAAAGAAGTTTCTGCAATGATTTATTCATAGCGTTTTGTGCTCCTGCTCTGGTTACTACCAAGTATTGGGTTGAATTCCGTGATTAACAACTTGTTCATGAGCCTCAAGGGATTTCTTCAAATCCTTCTGCTGAACAGCCATTAAAAGACTTTCTGCATACATGATGCCTTGGCGGATATTCATCAAGCCCACGCTGGCTCCTGCGGCATCAATGTCATTCTTTTCTGTTACCATACGCTCAATGTCGTGATTGAGCTCTTCCGCGCCTGCTTTCATTTTAGCTAAGGAATCTTTAAGTTCTTTAAAACTCGGATTCGTTAACTCATACAGACCTTCCATGCCGTGAACAGAAAAAAGCGATCCTAACGATTCTAAAGCATAGACAACCGACGCAATAGCCTTGTCGTATGCATCCTTTTCTTCTTGTAACATTGCAACCTTTGACCATATGTATGCAGAGTAAAATTGGTCAATCATCATACTCTAATAATGGGTACTATCAAGCCTAAATACAATAAGCATTGGCTGAAAGTTGTGATAGAACGCACTAATACGCAAATGCTGTGATAACTATGTGAAAGTGCTGTACTAAGTTTATACACCTAAAATCGGTAAACGAAAGACAAACTTTATGATGATATTAATCAATCATTGTGAATGGTGATCGATATCATAGCTGGAGCCATAATAATTAGACAGTTACGAGCGCGTTAAACAAAAAAGCATCCTTACCAGTCAGAATTCTCAGTAAGAGGAAAACAAAGAAGCCCGCATCAGCGGGCTTCTTTGTTACTACAGAGCCGCGGCTCCTTTGCGTATCCTTTTTTGTCCCCTCACCGTCTGGTCGGTGTCCTGCTGAGACTGCTAACTTCCTGTTATTGCTAGTGCTGTCCTGGCACTGTCCAATCATGATTGGTGGAGCTGGCGGGAGTTGAACCCGCGTCCGAAATTCCTACATCCTCGGTACTACATGCTTAGTCAGTCTTTACATTCGCCTGGCACCTGCGGACAGACACGCCACTACCAGACTAGCCTGATTAGTTTTAACGCTTCAACCCCAGGCAGGGCATCCACGCGATCTCTTTTGGGTTTGACCTCTCTTTGATCCCCGTCTTAAGAGCGGAAGCTAGGGAGAGAGGGCTCAGAGCAGGTTATTAAGCTGCTAAAGCGTAGTTTTCGTCGTTTGCGACTATTTTTTTGCGGCTTTTTACGAGGCCAACCGCCCCTCGGCATGCACCTTGGGTTTCGCGAATCCCGTCGAATCCAGAATCAGCCCCAATGTGTTAGAGCAAGTATAACAGACTTGTGACACGCGTGACCAGCCCCCACAACCCCTTAACCGCAAGGATTTACCGCTCGCGCAGTGCTTCTTTTGCACGATTAAATGGTTTGATTAAATAGTCGACGATGGTTTTTTCACCTGTTTTTATATCCACAGTAGCAATCATGCCCGGTACGATAGAAAAATGGCGTCCCAGCTTGTTCTGCAAAAAGTCCTGATGGGTTCGTATGAAAACGCGATAGTAAAAGATCTCCGGCTTCACTTTGTCCTGAATGGTATCTGGGGAGATGGTTTCGACCACGCCCTCCAGCCCTCCGTAAATGGCGTAGTCATAGGCAGTAATCTTTACCAGTGCCCGCTGTCCGGGGTGGATAAACGCGATATCGCGCGGTGACAGGCGGGTTTCAATCAGCAAATGATCGTCTACCGGGACAATCTCCATCATTTCGCCGTTAGGAGGGATAACGCCGCCAATCGTGGTGACCTGGATGTTTTTTACGATACCGCGCATCGGGGCGCGAACGGTCAGGCGGGTGACGGAATCTTCGCGACCTTTTAAGATGGCCGCCAGCATATCTACCTCGGCGTTGGCCTTCGACAGCGCTTCACGCGCCTGCACGTAATATTGCGAGCGCAGATCGGTGATTTTTAATCCCAGATCGCTTTTTTGGCGTTGCAGGCGCAGCACTTCCACATGGCTGGCGGCACCACTCTTCTCCAGCCGTTGGGTAATGGCCAGTTCTTTATTTACCGAGACCAGCGCATCCTGCAGTTCCGCCATAGAATCAGCAACCTGCGCGCGACGGCTTTTATACAGCCGCGTTTCAGAGGCGATAAGATCCGGCCAGGCTTGCAGCGAGCTGGGGAACGTTAGCTGCAAATCGTTGACTTCGGCATTCAGTCTGGCGCTTGACGCTAAAGATGCACGGTATCGGGCGGCGCTTTCCCCAACGTTGGATTCAGAACGCGTTGGGTCGAGGCGGGCGACAATCTGGTTGGCCTGAACTTTATCACCTTCGTGCACGCTGAGTTCGGCGAGGATCCCTCCGTCAAGCGACTGCAATACCTGTTCGCGAGAGCTGGGGATGACTTTCCCACTGCCGGTAGAGACTTCATCCAGCTTGCCGAAATACGCCCAGATCCCCAGGACAGCAAACAGCAGTGTGCTGAGCAGAATAATGCGACTGGCGCCGGAAAAACGGTGTTCCTGGCGGATATCGAGGTCGTCCATGGCGGCGTCATGCGGATTGGTTTTCATTTTTCCACTCCCGACCGTGAGTCTGTGCAGGTGCCCGATTTGCATTTAGCGCCTGCGCTTTTGGGGCATCCATGACCAGTTGACCTTCTTTGAGCACCACCACGCGCTCGACCAGCTCCAGAACCGGAACGCGATGCGTGGCGACAACCAGTGTGCGGTTGCCCAGCCACTGGTTTAACCGTTGTATAAATTCCCGTTCGGTGTGTTCATCCAACGCGGCACTGGGTTCGTCGAGCAGTACGATATTGGGCGATCGCAGTAACATTCTTGCGAGCAGAATTGACTGACGCTGCCCGCCGGAAAGTCCATTACCGCCTTCCATAATGGGGTGCGCCAACCCTTTGGCGAGCTGTTTGACGAATGCTGACGCGCCACTGACCTCCAGCGCGTCGAATATCTGCGTGTCGCTGGCATGCGGTGCGCCGAGTGTCAGGTTCTCGCGTAACGTACCGAAAAAAAGCCGTGCGTTCTGGCTGAGAAAGCCGATATTACGGCGTAAATCAGCCATATCGATTTGCGCCAGGCTCAGGTTATCGAGTCGGACATCTCCCTGAATAATCTCCACGCCGCCCGCCATAGCCTGTAGCAGGGTTGATTTACCCGCGCCATTACGCCCGAGAATAGCAATCCGCTCTCCGGGCATCACTTCCAGACGCGAGATGCGTAACGGTACGCGCTGGTCGTCACTGTGGTAGCGAAAGTGCGCATTTTCAAACAGATAGTGGCCACGGAAGATTTCCTGGTGTACCCGGTCTTCATCGTGCTGCGTCTCGGTGGGAAGTTGCATAATGCTGTCCAGCCCCATTTTGGCCGCTTTGACCTGCTGCCAGCGAGCCAGCACACCACACAGGTTAGCCATTGGGGCAATCATTCTGGAACCGAGCATCGACGCCGCCACCACGGCCCCGGTGGTCATCGTGCCTTCAATAACCATCGGCGCGCCGAACATAATGATGGCGGCGTAGACCAGGCTTTGCACTGACATGCCCCAACCAATTAGCCCTTGAGTCAGCCTGCGCGTGCGCAGCCCTGACTCGCCAGTAATACGGATGTAGCTGTTCCACTGCTGTAGAAAGCGGTTTTCCGCCTGCATCAGCTTGATGTCTTCCAGCCCCTGAACGCTTTCGACCAGTACCGCGTTGCGCAGAGTGGATTCATGCGTGGCCTGGTTAGCAAGTACCGCCAGCTTCTTCTGTAACAGCAAGCCAGGCAGGATCATCAGCAGGGCGGCGACGGGGGCTATCCACGCCAATGGCGGGGCAATACAGGCCAGCACCACGATAAACAGAAAGAAAAACGGCAGGTCGACGATGGTCGACATGGTTGAGGATGTGATCATCTCCCGGATTTGCTCCAGCTCGCGGAGTTGGGAAATAAAACTCCCCGTTGAGCGGGGGACGGCGCTGTTGCGCAGCCGCAATGCGTGGCTAAACACGCGATCGGAAATGCGCATATCGGCGCGTTTGCCGAGCAGATCCATAATGTGGGTACGCGCTTCGCGAAGCAAAAAGCCAAACAATACCGCGACCAGGACGCCGGTCGAGAGAACATAGAGTGTCGGATACGACTGGGCGGGGATCACCCGGTCGTAAACCTGCATCGAAAAAATAATCCCGGCAAGCGACAGGACATTAATCAGAAAGGCGGCAATCATGACGGGCAGGTAAGGGCGGATATCTTGTAAAACCAGCTCGCGTATCCAGTCGGGTCTAAAGCGCGAAATATAGCGATCAACCCGACTGTCTTTTAACGCCGATAACGGGCGCAGTGCGGTGATAGTATGGATTTCTGGCAGAAGCTCAGCCACCACCAGCCGGTTGCGTTGTCCCTCGTCGGTAATAATAAAGACATCCAGTGCGTCTTCACCGTTGAAATGTTCTAACACCATGATTTGGCCGCCGTGCAGTTCCGCCACCACCGGCAAACGCCATTGGTTAAGTACCTGCTTTGCGGTATCCAGCGTATGAAAGGAAAGTCCCGCCTGGCGTGCTAATTGCGTCAAAGCAAGGGTTCTGTTTTTCCCCTCGAACCATGGGGCGTTAGCCTGAATAGCACCAGGCGAGCAAGTGAGGCGATAGTGACCGGCAATGTGGGTAACTGCCTGTGCCCACTGCCTCAGGGCGGGTTCGCCAATAGCATCTTCAATAACCGGCTCGACGTCGCTCATAGCTGGATCTCCACCGATTGAATACTGCGGTTATTTAAGGCGAACGCCTGGCGCAACGCTCCGGTGTTGTAGAGGCAGTTCAGTTGTAACTGGCGAAGCTGGCTTTGGGTCTGAAGTTCGGCAAAACGGGCCTGGTACACCTCCTGTTCGGCGTTAAGAACATCAAGTAATGGGCGTGAGCCGAGATCCAGATACTGCTGTTGATACAGTTCACGAGTGCGTTCGCTCAGCCGCTGCTGGCGGCGCAGGATCTGCAGGGCAGTCGCGAGACTCATCGCCTGACTGCGGGATTCCAGTAATTTCTGTCGTACTTCGAGTCGAGTGCGCTGAATAGAGTACTGTGCGGACTCTACCGCGTGGCTGGCGGCGTTGCGTCGGGCGGTGAGACCGCCGCCCTGATACAGCGGCATTTCGACTTTTACCCACGCTGAGTACTGCGTTTTGTCGAGCACCTCATGACTGGGGTATTTGTCGTTGAGATAGTGTTGAACCGATGGCTCCAGAGAGATGGTTGGCGTCATCTGTGCGTTGGCGTAATCCAGGTTGGCCTGCGCGACGTTCGCCTGCGCCCATGCCGCCAGCACCGCGGGAACTAACTTATCCTCCGGTTTTACCACATCGCAACTGCTATCCAGTTTTACCGGAAACTCATTGCTGATGCCGTTAAGCGAGTTCCAGCCGAGATAGCTCATCAATGTCGCTTTGCTACTGTCGAGATTGGCCTGATATTGCGCCAGCTGTGAACGAGCAGACTCAATACGCGCATCGGTTTGCACCACGTCTGACAGCGAGGTCGCCCCTTCATCATTACGTTCTCTGGTCAGTCGACCAATACCGTTTAGCGCGACCAGTTGCTCTTCGGCGGCATCCACCATCTGTTGCCATGTCTGAACCTGGACGATGGCATTGGCGGTAGCGTGAGCGACAGTATCGATGCTGAGTAACACGTTTGCCTGTTGCTGCGCTGAACCGGCGGTTTCGGCGCGCACCTGGCTGGCGACTTTGCCGAAGTCATACAGCATTTGTGACACCGAAATGACCAGTGCAGGGCTGAAGCCATGGTCAGTGTAGGTATTGCTGTAGCCGTTGTTCATTCCGGCTGTAACTTGCGGATAATATTTCGCTTTCGCCACGTCTATCTGCTCATTTTGCGAGAGCAGTTTGCCAATGGATTCACGAATAGAAGGATGCCAGCTCACGGCGCGGCTCACCGCGTCGTTAAGCGTCAGGCTTCCGGGAGCGGCAACGCTCAACGGTAGATCGGCCACAGAACCATCCAGAGAGGGAAGCATCTGACTGGCTGCCAGCCCTTCCGGCGTAATAACTTGCGGTTCATCTTCGGCATTCGCACGAACGGAACAAAACGTTAATGCCAGCATTACAGCAACAGGGGCGACATTTCTCATAGTTTATCCCTTGCAAAATAGGGCCGTGACGACTGTTATTGCCCCGGACGTCATGGCATCCGGGGCTGTTGTTATATCGTTATAGCGGTATGGCGTTCGTTTCAGGTCACAATGTGATTTTGTTGCACCAGCTCATCGAGCGTGGTGTGGACGTTCTCCAGTGTTACGAGGTTAGTGGTGTGGTACGTGCTGCCTGTACCGTCGCGATCAATGGAAACGATGGTGTTGTTACCGCTGGTGGTCACTGTGAGGTAGTTGCCGAGCGTGGCGTTTTGTCCGTTCCAGCCTACCAGCAGGTCGCCGATGTCGATTTTGTCGCCCTGAGCCAGTGAGAAGTTGGTCCAGGTGTCTGTCGTTCCGTTACCACCCGTTGTATCGCTGGCCTTAAGCAGGTGATAAATCAGCGTATCGCCGTAGACCGAGCCGGTGATCACGTCATGCTGTGCGGTGCTTGCCATCTGCGGATTCATATTGATGGTCAGCGTCGCGGTGTCCGTATGCCCGTTTTGGTCGTTAAGCGTGTAGGTGAATGTCTCTTTGCTGGTCATCGATGCCACGGTTGTACCCGGTTTCAGCGTATAGATGTATGAGCCATCCAGATTCATGGTCAGTGAACCATAATGACCCTGGATTGTTGTGCTACTGATGCTGCCGGTCGGATTGAGTGTGGCGGTACTGCCGTTAAAGCCGGTGATAGTGAGCTGGGTATGGACGGTTGAGAGCTGATCGTGCGTGCCAGCGGCATCACTGCCATCAAAAATATTGCCATTCATCGTCGTGGTGTTAACGTCCCAGGTATTGAGGTGCCATGTCGTGCCCGTGACGTTCGGCGTAATGCTGACGTTGCCAACGGCCAGTCCCCCCATCGTTCCTGTGAAACTGATGCTGTAATGACCAGCGGCTAGCTCGGCATTACCCAGCGAGACGGCAATTGAACTGCCTAACAGGCTGATAGAGCTGGCGGGTACAGAGCCTGAAAGCGAGAATCCGTCAGGACCGGTGATTGTCCAGGTTACGCCCAGCGTACCGACGGTGATAAGTGTGCCGATGCTGAAGTTGAGCGTGGCGCCTTTCAGTACGTCATTTGTTGCGATATCAAACGAACCTGAACCAGTTGCTTTGCTCCCCAGCGTCGGAATCGTCGCTGTGCCCAGCGCGCCGCTTCCGTATGCCGCAGAGTCCTGAACGGTACTCACCGCCATCATGCTGCTGACATCATTTACTGCGTCCAGCGCCTGCGGGGTCGCCGTAATGTTCAGCGAGGCGCTTCCTGTATCGCCATTGGGGGCTTTGACCGTATAGACGAAACTGTCCGGTGTGCTGATACCGTCTGCGCCCAGTCCGCTTTTCAGGGTGTAGGTATAGTTCCCCTTCGCATCAATAGTCAGGGTGCCGTATTGTCCGTTAATACTGGTGGTGCCCGTCCCGTTAATCGCAACACCATTCACTTCGGTGATGACGCTGTTTATCGGAGCCGAGTCATTGACCAGAATATTACCGTTGGTTACCGCGCTCAGGCTGTCGACGGCGTAGGTGTGATCGGCCTGAATATTCAGGGTATAGCTGGTCAGCAGCGTCAGGCCGCCGGAAGCGTTTAGTAGGAACAGATAGTCACCGCCCGGCAGCGTAATGGTATACGCCGGTGAATTGCCGCTCAGTAGGGCGGTGATCCAGTTCGGCTGTACCCGGTACTGCTCATACTGCTGAATAGACTCGTTGAAGCGGTAGACATAGAGATCAAAGCCGCCCAGCGTTACGCCAAGTACGCTGGCCTGAACCGTTATCGTTCGGGTCGCGCCGTCATCAACGTTGAATTTAATCGGGTTGGTCAAACCGTTGACCAGGCTGACATCCAGCAATTGTCCCAAACCAACACTGGCGAGCGTGAAGCCGGTTTGTTGTGATGGATGGTTGTCGACTGCGATGGCCTGCGTCCCGTAAGTCAGCGCAGCCACATCGTCTGCTGCCGTTACCGTGCTGGTGGTTGGGGCCTGACCCAGCGTGACCACCAGTTTTGCCGAGGAGTGATCGCTACCATGCGTCAGCGTGTAAGTGAAACTTTCGGAACGGCCATACACTGAGATTGACGTATTGGTCAGGGTATAGGTGTAGCTACCATTCTGATTGATATGCAGAATGCCGTATTTCCCCTGCACATCAATGCCGCCCGCCGGGACGTTCACGACGTTGCCGTTACCGTCAGTGATAGTGGTGACCAGCGTGCCGGAAGGGGCGTTATCTTGACCGTGAGTTGGATCGGTATCGGTGATGATGTTACCGGATTCTGTGGTTCCCCCGGTGATGGTTCCGCCGTTGGTTTTCACCACGGCAACGTCCAGGCTGGTGTAAGCGCCGGTCGCCAGCAGGTTAGTGTTGAAGCTAACCACGCGATAATCCCCACCTGTCAGCCCATCATAATTGAGCGTCACTCCAGAGGCTCCGATGGTTAGCAAACTGGCAAAATTGGGTTTCGAGGTATCGACCACGGTTATCCAGGTGTTGAGCAAGGTGTCATAGCGCTGGATAACAATCTCCATTGAGCTTAATAGTGACAGCACAATGCCGGTCGCCGCGGCGTTGATGGTGATGGAGCCACTACCGCCAGACTGGATGCTGAAATTAACACTTGCTGTGTTGTTACCCAGCACGTTGGCGACATTACCCAGTGCGTTCACCAGCAGGAAACCGTAATCGCTTTGATGCTCAGTGCTGATTGTCACGTCAGTCTGTAGCGGCAAACGGGTGACATTATCTTCTGCCAGCAGGGGGAGTACCGGCGCGATGATGCTGGCAGGCGATGACGTGTTGCCTGCCGCGTCGGTTGCCGTTGCAGATAACGACTGACCTTCAATCTGGCGTACAGGCAAGGTGGCACTGTAGACCCCACTGCTGTTGGCGACCGCTGTCACGCTGCTGCCACCAGGCAGGGATATCGTAACCGTACTGCCGGCTTCGGCGATGCCGCTCACTGTTCCGCCATCGGCGCTGATCAAAATCGTAGGGGGTGGCGGTGGCGTGGTATCCACAATGACGCTGAACGAGCCAGACAAAACGCTCGAGCCGTTGGCATTTGTGGCGTTGGCGGTAAACGCGTGGTTGCCTTCGCTCAGGGCGCTGCCTGGCGTAAAACTCCAGATCCCATTCCCGTCAGCGGTTGTGCTACCCATCAACGTGCCGTTGTTATACAGGTTGATAACGGCGTTTGCCTGCGCAGTTCCGCTCAGTGTTGGGCGGGTATCATTCGTGGTTTTCCCGGCGGTGACCAGACCCGTGATGGTGCCGACATCATCGAATACGCTGGAGATCACTGGTGCGGGAGGAACACCGGTAAATGGGGCCAGCACGTTTCCTGTGATGCCGGTATTGCCAGCGGCATCCTGTGCGCTGACCAGCAGCGTTTGCCCACTAATTTGCGGTGGATTCAGGGTAAAGGTGAAGTTACCGGAAGCATTCGCTGTTGTGGTGCCGAGTACCGTTCCGCTACCGGAGGTGATAATGACCGTGCTGTTCGCTTCGGCCACGCCGGTTAACGCCGTTCCATTGGCATTGACCGCCAGCCCGGTTGGAACACCGGGGGCGATGGTATCGACCACAATGGCTGCTGCAGACGATAATCCACTGGTATTCCCCGCTGCATCTGTCGCCGTGATGGTAAAAGAATGTGCCCCTTGAGCCAGAGCAGAGGACGGCGTGTAACTCCAGTTGCCGGTGCTGTCAGCCGTTACGCTGATGACAAAACTGCCATTATCATAAATATCGACTCGCGCGTTGGCCTCTGTGGATCCGTTCAGGGTTGGGCGTGAGTCATTGGTGGGCTGGTTGCTGCCAATCGCACCGGTGTTGGGGCCAACATCATCAATAATGCTACTTATTGAAGGCTGTGCCGGAGCAGCGGTGTCCACCACCACGGTAAAACCTGTTGTTGCGCCGCTGGTATTACCTGCCGCATCGGTAGCGGTCACAGTGAAGGTATGGGATCCGATCGCGAGCGGCGTGGTCGGGGTAAATGTCCAGCTATTATTGCTTTGCACCAGCGCAGTACCAAGCAGAGTGTTCCCGTCATAGATACTGACAGTGCTACCGGCTTCGGCGGTACCGTTGAGCGTTGGGCGGGCATCGTTGGTTAGCTGCCCATTGTTCAGCGCTGCATTGAAAACTCCCCCTGCGATGTCATCTATGACCGAGATCAGTTGTGGGATTGGCGGTGGGTTCGTATCGACATTAATAATAAATCCGCTTGAGGTGGCACCGATATTGCCTGCGGCGTCTGTGGCGATGGCAGTGAATGTATGTTGACCGTTGCTCAGTGTGGGTGGCAGATATTCCCACGTCCCATCTATTGTGGCTGTTACCGTCCCCAGTAGCGTGCCGTTATCGTAAATCGCGACCCGGGCATTCGCTTCCGTTGAGCCACTGAGCAGCGGACGGGTGTCATTGGTCCAGGCTCCACTGGACAGAGTCCCTGTGCCGGGCTGTACATCATCGACGGCCTGGATAATGGTGGGGGCAAGCGGGGCAACGGTATCCACAATGATGTTAAATGTGGCGGATGGTTGACTGACGTTTCCGGCTGCGTCCGTGGCGGTCACCGTGAGCGCATGGTTACCATTTCCAAGTCCGCCTGTTGGCGTGAAGTTCCAGGCTCCATTGGCGTCTACCGGAGCGGTACCGAGATAGGTGCCATTGTCATAAATTATGATCGTGGAATTGGCTTCTGCCCTACCACTGAGCGTGGGTTGCGCATCATTTGTGGTCTGGCCGTTGTTCAGACTGCCCGTCAGCGGGCCGATATCATCTGCGACCTGAGAAATGATGGGTATACCCGGCGATACCGTATCAACGATGAGCCCAAAGCCGTTCGACGCAAGGCTGGTGTTACCTGCACTGTCGGTCGCGGTGACGGTCAATGTATGCGGGCCGTTGCTCAGTGCATCCGTTGGGGTAAAGTTCCAGATACCTCCCGCACCCACGGTGGTGGTGCCAATGGGTTGACCATCGCTCAGAACGGTAATGGTCGCTCCCACTTCGCCCGTGCCGCTCAGTGCCGGGCGTGTTTCGTTTGTCGTCTGCCCATTGGATATCGCGCCTGTTGTGGGAGCCGTATTGTCCAGCACCGTGCTAATGATGGGGGGCGGCGGGGCGATGGAATCCAGTTCGAGGGTAAAGGATGAAGATACCCCACCCATATTGCCCGCCTGGTCGGTGGCAACGGCGGTAAAGATGTGTTGCCCCTGAGTCAGCGGGGTATCCGGCGTGAAGCTCCAGTTGCCGGTCTCATCAACCTGGGTTGTACCAATATCAACGCCTTTATCGCGGATGGTGATAGATGCGCCGATCTCTCCTTTGCCGTTCAGCGTGGGTTGTGCATCGTTAGTCAATTGTCCGTTAGTCAGCGATGTGTTGCCGGGTTGATCGTCAATCACCGAGGTAATGCTCGGCGCCGCGGGTGGCAGCGTATCAACTACCAGAACGAAAGGTGGGCTTGCCGGGCTGATATTGCCAGCACCGTCCATGATGGTTGCGGTTAACGAATGATTGCCTTCACTAAGTGCTGGAGTTGGCGTAAAGCTCCAGTTGCCGTTTTCATCACTGGTGGTTGTGCCAATTACCGCGCCATTATCGCTAATGGTAACCACTGAATCGGCCTCGGTGACACCAGCAAGCGTTGGGGTGTTGTCGTTGGTTAGCTGTCCGGATGTAAGGGACTGCGGGGTACCGACGTCGTCCGTTACCGTCACAATAGAGGGCGCGCCTGGGATTAACGTATCGACAATAATCCGGAAGCTGTTGGAGGGATCGCCCTGGTTGCCAGCCGCATCCGTTGCGCGTGCGGTAAAGATATGCTCGCCTTCTCCCAACCCATTTGTCGGGGTATAGCTCCAGTATCCGCTGCCACTCACGGTTGTTGTGCCAATCGCGATACCTTTATCGTAAAGGGTGATAGTCGCACCCACTTCGCCGGTTCCATTGAAGGTCGGGCGTGCATCGTTGGTAATTTGTCCGGTATCTAACGATCCTGTGCCCGGTAATACGTCGTCAATCACGCTGATGATCGCGGGTGCTGGTGGGGCGCTAGTATCGATAGTAATGGCGTAATTGGGCGACAACCCACTGGGTTCTGTGTTTACAGTTTGCGATACGGTGAAATTGTAGGTCGTGCCGTTTGTCAGCGGGGTGAATAATGGATAGCTCCATGCGCCGGAGACTGCATCGGCGGTGACCGTACCGATTACATTCCCATCCTGATAAATTTTAACCGTTGCTCCTGCCGTGGCGGTTCCTTGTAACAGCGGTAAGGTGTCATTGGTGGTTTTACCGTTGCCAATCACTCCTGTAACGGGCGAGACATCATCAATGATTTCGAGAGTTGGCGGATGCGGAATGCTGGAAGTAGCCGCGTTAAACGGCGTAGAGTCGCTGCTATTGCCCGCCTGATCCAGGGCGATTGCATTCAGATTCTGCCCCGTAGTTTGTGCGGGTGAAATCGAGACGGTGTAGACACCTGTAACGCTATTCGCAATACCCTGACCCAGTACCGTGGTACCATTTCTGATGATGACGGTGCTGCCGGGCTCGGCTGTCCCGCTCACCAGCGTGCCGTTCGGGTCAACATTGGTGACGATTGGCGCGGCGGGAGGCTGCGTATCGAGTATCAACATTACAGGGTTTCCTGCCGCCAGGGAATTACCCGCGGCATCCCTGGTGCCGAACGTCAGCGTGTGCGGGCCATCTCCCGTCAGCGTAATCTCAATACTCCAGCTACCATTCGCCGCAACGAGGGTTTCGGCAATAGGATTGCCACCATCGAAAATGACGACCGTACTGCCCGGCGCACCGGTTCCGCTGATTGTTGGGGTGGTATCATCCGTAACGCTACCGTTGGTCAATGAACCGATAATGACGCCAGCGTCATCTTCAATATCCGTAACCTGCGGTAAGGTCAGCACGGTGCTGCTAACCGTAAACGCGACGCTGTTTGATGGGGTACTGGCGTTCCCTGCCGCATCGGTTGCAATGGCCGTTAGCGTATAACTTCCGTTTGCCAGTGCCGTCCCTGGAGTAATACTCCAGGTGGTGCCAACCACCGTTGTGGTACCGATAATCGTACTGCCGTTGTACAGCGTGATCGTGTCGCCGTCAGTGCCGGTTCCGTGAATAGTTGGCGTCGTATCATCTGTTATTGCGCCAGGCGCAAGATCGCCCTGGAAACCACCGACATTATCATTGACGACAAGAATAACAGGGGGGACAGAGGGCGTTGTATCGATCTCCAGGAGGATGGCATTTGATGGCGGGCTGACGTTGCCAGCAGGATCGGTCGCCGTAATGGTCACCTGATAAACATCCTGGGGAAGTGGCACTGATGGTGTAAAGCTCCAGCTACCGTCTGCCCCAACCGTCGCGGTACCCTGCGACGAAGAGTTGCCATTAAGATAGAGGGTAATGAGATCGCCGACACTCCCCGTGCCGCTGAACGTTGGCGTGGTGTCGTTAGTCATGCCGTTTGTCACGACCCCGGTTATCGGATTGACGTCGTCCGTAATGGTGGGGGGGAGCGGTTGCGTTGGCGGCAGATTATCCACCGTCAACGTAAAGCCCGCCGATGGGATCCCTGTGTTGCCCGCAGCGTCGGTCGCCGTGGCGGTGAATTTATGCGGCCCATCGGCAAGTGAGGTCGGGGTAAATGTCCAGGTGCCGTCTGGCTGTACGGTAGTGATGCCGGCGAGGCCGCCATTCTCATAAATCGTAATTGTCGCACCCGGTTCACCTGTTCCGGATAGTTTAGGGTTGTCGCTTTTCGTGCTGCCGCCATTACTCAGTGCTTTAGTTTCAATGCCAATAAGCCCTTCCGCAGAGGTGATGATCGGGGCCGCGGGGGGCGTTGTGTCGACAGTCAGCATGAAACTTCCGGCGGTACTGGCGTTACCCGCCGCATCTGTCGCGATAGCTGACAATGTGTGCGAACCTTCACTAAGTGGCTGGGCGACCGGGAAACTCCAGCTTCCTCCGGCCACAACGGTGGTCGTTCCAATCGGTGTGGCACCATCGTAGATAGTGATGGTGGAGCCAACTTCTCCGGTCCCCTTCAGTGACGGCAGGTTATCGTTTGAGCTTCTACCAGAAGGCAAGTCAACGGGCGCATTGCCGATGTCATCTGTGGCGGCTGAAATGACAGGAGTCGCTGGAGGCTGGGTGTCAACGGTAATGGTGACCGCGACGGGGGAGGTGACGACGTTACCGGCGGCATCCGTTGCGGATACTGTAAAATGATGGTCGCGATCGGCAAGCTGCTTGTTGTCCGGGACGGTATAGCTCCTGGTACCTGACTTGTCGATGAGCATCACCGTTATCAGCAAACCGTTATCATACAGGTTCACCAGCGAGCCTGGCTCGCCGGTCCCGGAGAGGGTCGGCGTGTTGTCGTTGGTTATCCAGTTGTTATTCGCGATGTTACCCGTGATGGTTCCTACGTCATCGTTAATCAGAGTAATGACCGGGACGGTCGGCGCGACGCTATCGACAATGATTTTCCAGTTGGCGGCGCTACTAGTGTTGTTGGCGGCATCGGTTGCCGTAACCGTAAATACGTGTGCGCCCTGGCTCAGCGCGGTGGTCGGCGTGTAGTCCCAGTTACCATTGATATCGGCGGTAACGGTGGTAAGCAGGGTGCCATTATCATAAATTTTTACCTGCGAGCCCGCTTCGGCGGTGCCTTTAATTTCCGGTTTATCGTCGTTTGTCAGCGTGTTGTTATCAATTTTTCCGATGACGTCGGGAACATCGTCTAAGACGGCAATAATAATCGGTTGGTCTGGTGCGGTAATATCCGGAGCCAGCGCGGAAGCGGGCAGACTTTCGTTGCCTGCGCTGTCCGTTGCAGTCACTTTTACCGTTTCACCCTTGTTTTGTGACGGGGTGATCGACACGGCAAAGTGGCCACCGCTGTCTGCCTGACCCACGCCAATCGTATTCCCGTTGCCGTCTTTTACGGTGATAGTGCTGCCGATTTCAGCATGTCCACTGACTGAACCACCATCCCCGGCGACAATCACCCCTGTTGGTGCGTCAGGTGCGGTGCTGTCTGGCGCGGTGACTGCTGTGTTATCGCTGGTATTACCTGCTGCATCCGTTGCGTTGGCGACAAGATGGTCGCCGTTCGTTTGTGGCGGAACCAGTGTGGCGGTGAAATCTCCGTCTGCATCAGCGGTGGTCGTGCCAATGATAGTGCCACCAGGATTGAGAATATGTACGGTACTGTTGGGCTCTGCCATGCCGGAAACCTGATCGCCCGCGTTATTGATTGTCAGGTTTGTGGGCGGTTGCGGGGCGGTGATATCGGGAGCGAGTGCTGTTTCTGGCAAACTCGGGTTTCCTGCTGGATCGGTAGCGATAGCGGTTATGGTTTCGCCATTGGTTTGTGGTGGGTTTATGGTGATGGTAAACGAGCCATCTGGCCCGGTAACACCACTGCCGATTAAATGATTATTATTGTCGGTTATAGTCACGGTACTGCCGGGTTCAGCCGTACCAGTGACGACAGCGCCATCGGCAGATACATTCAGATCGTCTGGTGATAACGGCGGCTGAGTATCGATATTGATATTGAATACCGTCGATATTCCCCCCGTACCCAGGTGGTTGGTTGCCGTAGCGGTGAAAGCGTATGAGTCATCCCGCAAGTTTGTGCTGGAGGTCCAGTCCCAACTACCGTTGCTGTCGGCGACAACGCTGTCGACATATACCCCGTAATTGTAAATTTTAACCGTACTGTGAGCGTCAGCTGTCCCGGAAAGCGTTGGGGTCGCATCATTAGTGGACTGATTGTTGGTCAATGACCCAACGGAGGGCGCGACATCATCTATAACGCTGACAATCACGGGTACGCCTGGAAAACCGGAATCTGAGGCACTGAATGAGGTATCTGGCCCGATATTGCCTGCTTTATCCTGAATCTTTGCTGTCAGCGTTTCACCATGTGTTTGCGAGGGCGATATGCTAATAGTGAAGGTGCCGCCTGAACCGGCGATGGCTGAACCCAGAACCTGGTTGTTACTGCCAATGATGGTGACAGTGCTTCCGGGCTCTGCACTACCCGTCACCGTGGTGCCTTCCTGATTCACTGAAGAAATTACTGCGGCGGCAGGTGGGGTGGTATCGACGGTAATGACCCAACTGTCTGAGATTGCGCTGCTGCCCGCATTGTTTGATGCGCTGACCGTAAACTGGTGAGTGCCTTCCGCGAGCGGGGAAGATGGAGTAAACGTCCAGTTCCCGTTAGCATCGATAGGGACCTGACCTATTTCGGTACCATTATCGAAAATATGTAAGGTGGCATTTGCGGGACCAGTGCCCTGAAGTTCTGGCGTATTATCATTAGTGGATATCTGTTGATTGACAATGCCAGTAATGGGAGCCTGATTGTCAGTGACGCTGGTAATAATCGGTACGCTTGGCATCGTGGGCGTTGTCGTGGGTGGCGAGCCGTCATCACCATTTACTTCGTTGCCATTTCCGTCGCCAGCACCATTTCCTTCATTGCCATTGCCATTGCCATTGCCATTGCCATTGCCATTGCCATTGCCATTGCCAGCATTATTACCATTTTCGCCACTACTGCTACCACCGCCACCGCCACCGCCACCGCCACCGCCACCACCACCGGCGGCGAGGCCGATTCCCCCAGCCACGGCGATCCCGCCAAGAACCCAGGGCCAAACTGCGCCGCCTTCATGACTGCCTTCGCTCGCCATTAATGGGGTGAGATCGTCCAGATGCTGATAGTGGAATGCCCCATCAGTATCCTGAACCCACCATAGCGCGCCATTGCTGTCTTCCAGGACAAGCTGGTTTTGCGCATCACCTTTTCCGACATAGAAGTTTTTAATGGTGATGGTTTCACCTGAGCGGAGTGTGACAACCAAATCCTGATTAACGCGTGCGAGTTGGCTCATCTCCTCACGCGATACCGACAGTTTCACGATAGAAGGCGAACTTAGCGTTACTTCAGAGGATTCAACATTTGTGGAAACGCCAGTTAATTTTGATACAACGGCGAGTAGACGCATATGTTCACTCCTGATGGCATGCCGGGAGTATTAATCCGCAACAGCGCGTTGGGAAAATGAGCAGACAGGGGTCCGTTCATCATAAAAATGAATTTATACTTGTAATTTCATTGATTAGATCAAGCAGATGTTATTTTATTGATTAATTACGCTCGGGTCCTTTGGATTGAATAGTTCTTTCGTATTAGATGATATAGTCAGAAAGAAAGCATTCTGCAACTTATCCATATTAAAAAATACTTAGTCATTTGAAAAAGATACTTTTCAGTATGCTTTTAACAATTGATGTTGTTGTAACTTATTGTATATTAATGTCTTTGTTTTACTGTAAATGCACGTTGATATAATAAACACCAGTAACAATAGTGTTATTAAATAAGTGAAAAATATGAGCGACATGGTCTTGAGATTTTATTTTATTAGACTATGGACTGCTATGGTAACGTTAGAGAGGTTTATTTCATACCTGAACGATTCAGCACAAATAAACTATAAATCTGGTGAATGTATTGTGTGGGTTTCAATAACTAAAAAATAAGAACCAGCCTCAGGAGGAGAGACTGGTCACAGGGAAATTGTGTTTAACGGCCTGCATTTTTCATAATACGAGCTTTGTCCAACTGCCACTCACGTTCTTTTACATCGGAACGCTTGTCGTGCTGTTTCTTCCCTTTTGCAACGCCAATTTTGACTTTGCACCAGGCATTCTTCCAGTACAGCGAAAGTGCCACGACGGTGTAACCGTCACGATTCATGCGTCCATATAAGGAGTCAAGTTCGCGTTGGTTTAACAGAAGCTTACGGGTGCGAGTAGGGTCACACACGACGTGCGTTGAGGCAACAGCCATCGGCGTGAAGTTGGCGCCAAACAGGAACGCTTCGCCGTCTTTGAGAATGACATAGCTATCGCCAATATTGGCCTTTCCTGCGCGCAGGGATTTGACTTCCCAGCCTTGTAATGCGAGCCCAGCTTCGAACTCTTCTTCAATAAAGTATTCGTGTCGTGCGCGCTTGTTGAGCGCGATTGTGGCTGAGCCAGGTTTGTGTGCTTTTTTCTTCGTCATAATGCCGCTCAGTATAGGTAATCTGGAATTGAAAAACACCCCATTTCATCCAGCGGGGCGCAAGGCGCTATCTTAGCACGAGTTGGGCTTTAGCGTTTTTTTTAGCGGATGATAAATGGTATTATTTGCACGATTGATATTGATGGAAATTGTTATGCCTCAGATTAGCCGGACCGCTTTAGTACCTTACAGTGCGGAACAGATGTATCAGTTAGTGAATGATGTTAAATCCTATCCTCAGTTTTTACCGGGTTGCACCGGAAGCCGTGTCCTGGAGTCGACTCCGGGGCAGATGACAGCGGCTGTGGATGTTTCTAAAGCAGGGATTAGCAAAACGTTCACCACACGTAATCAACTGACCAGTAACCAGAGCATCCTCATGCATCTGGTCGATGGACCGTTCAAAAAACTCATTGGCGGCTGGAAGTTTACGCCGCTGAGCCAGGAAGCGTGTCGCATTGAATTTCATCTTGATTTTGAGTTCACGAATAAACTGATCGAACTGGCATTTGGCCGTATATTTAAAGAGCTGGCGTCGAATATGGTGCAGGCTTTCACGGTTCGTGCAAAAGAGGTTTACAGTGTCAGCGTCGGCTAAAATTGTCGTTGAAGTAGCATACGCGCTGCCCGAGAAACAGTATTTACAGCGCGTCACGCTGCAGCAGGGTGCAACCGTTGAAGAGGCTATCCGCGCTTCCGGGCTGCTGGAATTACGTACCGATATCGATCTCAGTAAAAATAAAGTGGGCATCTACAGCCGTCCGGTTAAGCTTGCTGATGTTCTGCATGACGGCGATCGGGTGGAAATTTATCGGCCGCTGATTGCCGATCCGAAAGAACTGCGTAGGCAGCGAGCAGAGAAATCCGCTAAAAAATAACAGACAATAAAAAAGGTGCTCATTGAGCACCTTTTTTTGATCTTTTAGACCTACTTGTTGTCGGTCAGAGCGGGTTTGTTATCAATGTTGGTCAATACGCCGCTGCTGTTAAAGGTCAGCGTCAGCGTTTGCTGAGTAACGCCTTCATGCCCTGGCTGCTGACGGAACACATAAAACCAGGTGTTAGTACCAAAAGGATCGGACATCATTGGTGTACCCAGTGCATAAGCAACTTGCTGTTGCGTCATACCTGTACGCACTTTGGCGACATCGGTAGGTGTCAGATAGTTTCCCTGGTTGATGTCAGGGCGGTAAACCACTCGCTCCAGAGTGGAACAGCCTGCAGTCAACATCAGTAGTACTGCTGCAGCAGCAGTCAGCGTTTTACAGCGCATAGTGATTTGATTCCTTTTCGGGCCCGAGCAGTACGCGGCTCATATGTAATATGCCGATGATAATAGACCTTTCACCACTTTAAAACCTTTTGCTGTCGGGTCGGTCGGCGATTTTATGTTGAACTCAGACCTTCACAAGGTAAAAAAGTTTATGCCGCCAGCAGTTCTTTTGCATTTGCGAGGGTATTGCGCGTCACTTCGCTACCGCCAAGCAGGCGGGCTAATTCCTGCAGGCGAGCGCGTTTATCAAGCGGCTGCATGTGTGTTTCAGTCATCGCACCGTCAGTTTCTTTGCTGACATAGAAATGCTGATGGCCGCAGCCAGCAACCTGCGGCAGGTGGGTGACGCACATCACCTGGGTTGATTCACCCAACTGGCGCAGTAGTTTACCCACAACCGCTGCCGTCGGGCCGCTGATGCCGACATCCACTTCATCGAAAATCAGCGCCGGGGTTTCCATTTTACGTGCGGTAATAACCTGAATAGCCAGCGCAATGCGCGACAGCTCCCCACCGGAAGCGACTTTCGCAATCGGCTGTAACGGCTGACCCGGGTTAGTGGTCACTTTAAACTCTACGCGATCGGCACCGTCTGAGCTCAAATGATGTTCCTCAAATTTCACATCAATGCAAAAGACACCGTGCGGCATTGAGAGAGTATGCATGCTCTCTGTAATAAGTTGTCCCAGCTCCAGAGCATAATGCTGGCGCTGTTGGTGCAGCATTTTTGCCGTTTCCAGTGCCTGCAGGTGGTGATTGTTCACCGCCAGGGTTAAGGTTTCGAGAGAGTCGGCCTGATCGTCCAGTTGCTGTTGTTCATCCAGCAATGACTGATAGAACTGTGGTAGTACTTCAGGGGCAACATGATGTTTACGCGCCAGCGAGATTTGCTTAGAAATTCGCTGTTCCAGTTCGAACAAGCGGTTAGGGTCTAAATCCAGACGATCGCAATAGTGGCGCAGCTCGTCGCTGGCTTCACTGAGCTGGATGGTCGCCTCTTCCAGCATGTCCAGAATACCGGAGAGCTTACCGTCCATTCCCGCCAGTTCACTAACCAGCTGTTTTGCGCTGTATAGCTGGCTTTGCAGGTTAATGTCTTCGCCGTCTGCCATGATAGCCAGCGCTTGCTGGCTGGTGGTGAGCAACTGCCCGCTGTTAGCCAGACGCTTGTACTCTTCATCAATTTGCTCAAACTCGCCCACTTGCGGGTTGAATTCGTTCAGTTCCTTTAATTGATACTGCAACAGCTCAGCCCGGGCCGCACGTTCATGGCTTTGTTGCTGATGATGCGCCAGGTCGCGGCAGCTTTGGTGCCAAAGCTGGTAGCGCGCGGCCATTTCCTGAGTCAGGGTCACTTCATTGGCATAACCATCAAGCAGCGATTTTTGGTGTTCAGATTTCGTCAGGAGTTGGTGCGCGTGCTGGCCGTGGATTTGAATAAGCAACTGTCCCAGCTCGCGCAGTTGCGACAGCGGAACGGCGGTACCGTTAATAAAGCCTCGGGAGCGGCCGTCGCTGCTGATAACGCGACGCAGCAAACACTCACGACCTTCCTCAAGCTGGTTTTCTTCCAGCCAGCGTAGCGCCGCAGGGGTGTCTTTTAAAGAGAAACGCGCACACAAATCGGCGCGTGTGGCATCTGTACGCACCATGTCGGCATCGGCTCTGCCGCCCAGGCATAAACCGAGAGCATCAATGGCAATGGACTTACCCGCACCGGTCTCACCGGTAATAACGGTCATTCCGCTCTGAAAATCGATCTCAAGTTCACGAACGATAGCAAAATTGCTGATGGTCAGTTGTGCCAACATAGCTGTTTTCCTGTATGAAAAACCATAACTGTAATTACATACAGTATAAACTGGTTTTTTATACAGTAAAGAGGTTGGCGTTAAATTAGAATAATTTTTTTGACCAGCCTAATTTAGTGCTTAATGTATTGAAATAGCTGTAATCTTTGGGGTGTATCAGGTTCAGATGATAATCACAGCGGCGAATTAATACGTCTTCACCTTCCTGTATAGGCAGGGCGATCTGGCTGTCACAGCTGATTTCCAGATCGTTACGGCGATGAGAGAAGCGCAGGCGAATGGTGCTGCTACTGTTGATCACCAGCGGTCGTGCGGAGAGCGTATGCGGGAACATCGGCACCAGCGTAATAGCATCCAGAGAAGGCGTCAGAATCGGGCCTCCGGCAGAGAGCGAATAGGCGGTAGAGCCGGTCGGGGTGGAGATAATTAGCCCGTCTGAACGCTGGGAGAAGGCAAAGATTTCATCGATATAGACTTCAAATTCAATCATGTGCGCCACTTTACCAGGGTGCAGCACAACTTCATTGATGGCCGTGCTAATGCGCTTCTGGCAATCCTGCTGGCACACCTGGGCTTCGAGTAAAAAGCGCTTTTCGCTGATGTAGTGGCCTTCCAGTACGTCAGCTAATTGCTGTTGGGCATTGTCCGGATCTAAATCGGTCAGGAAACCGAGATTGCCGCGGTTAATCCCGATAACTTTGATGTCATAACGTGCCAGGGTGCGTGCAGCTCCCAGCATATTACCATCGCCGCCGACTACCACGGCGAGGTCTGCCTGCTGACCAATTTCTGCGAGCGTACCGGTTTTCACATTTTTCAACTGCAGCTCGTGGGCGATTTGTTGCTCAACGATAACCTCATAACCTTTGACGCACAGCCAGCGGTAGAGCATTTCATGTGTGGTCAGTGCAGTGGGGTGACGTGGATGCCCCACAATGCCAATACACTTGAAATGTTTGTTCATTTTCTCGAGGTCCTTGTAATGAAGATTAGTGACAATGTGAGTACTTCCCTTGAAACCCTGAATCTTATCCCCATAATAATCCAGGTTAGCGAGATGAATGCGAAAAAAACGCGGAGAAATTCATGAGTAGTAAAGAACAGAAAACGCCTGAGGGGCAAGCCCCGGAAGAAATTATCATGGATCAGCACGAAGAAGTTGAGGCGGTTGAATCAGACGCTTCTGCTGAGCAGGTGGATCCGCGCGATGAAAAAATTGCGAATCTGGAAGCTCAGCTTGCTGAAGCCGAAACTCGCGAGCGCGACAGCGTGTTGCGTATCAAAGCGGAAATGGAAAACCTGCGTCGTCGTACCGAACTGGACGTAGAAAAAGCGCATAAGTTCGCGCTGGAAAAATTCGTCAACGAACTGCTGCCGGTGCTGGATAGCCTGGACCGCGCGCTGGAAGTGGCGGACAAAGATAATGACGCGATGGCGGCGATGGTTGAGGGTATTGAGCTGACCCGCAAGTCGATGCTGGATGTCGTGGCGAAGTTTGGCGTGCAGGTGGTTGCGGATATTGATGTGCCGATGGACCCGAACGTGCACCAGGCTATTGCAATGGTTGAGTCTGATGAAGTTGCTGCCGGTAATGTGCTGATGGTCATGCAGAAAGGTTATACCCTGAACGGACGTACCATTCGCGCCGCAATGGTGTCTGTGGCGAAAGCAAAAAGCTAATCAGCTTCAGACCGGGTAGTGCTGATGCGTTACCCGGTCTGGATTATCCTCACTGGTCAGATACGCTCTCGCGAAGTGGTTTGACCGGCAATACCTGTACCTGCTTAATCATATTGTCCTGTACGTCGAGAATATCGATATCGTACTGACCAATGCGCACTCGCGTGCCGGCAACGGGGATCTCTTCCAGTGCTTCAAGAATTATTCCGTTTACCGTTCGCGCATCATCTTCCGGCAAATGCCAGTTAAACGCCTTATTGATTTCACGAACGTTGGCGCTGCCATCAATAATCACTGAGCCGTCATTCTGGGGCGTGACTTCTTCGGCAAGCGTCGGGGACATTGACGTGGTGAAGTCACCGACAATCTCCTCCAGAATATCTTCAACGGTGACCAACCCCTGAATATCGCCATATTCGTTGACCACCAGGCCGACCTTCTTCTTATTACGCTGAAATTTGATCAACTGAGTGCTGAGTGGGGTACCTTCCGGGACAAAGTAGATCTCGTCGGCGGCGCGTAGCATGGTCTCTTTGGTGAACTCCTTTTTCTCGGCCATGAGTCGCCACGCTTCACGGACGCGCAGCATGCTAATAGCATCATCCAGTGAGTCGCGGTACAACACGATACGTCCGTGCGGGGAGTGCGAAAGTTGGCGGACGATTGATTTCCAGTCATCGTTAATATCGATACCGATGATTTCGTTACGCGGGATCATAATGTCATCGACGCTGACTTTTTCCAGATCCAGCACTGACAGCAGCATATCCTGGTTACGGCGAGAGATTTGCGAGCGCGATTCATTCACCAGTGTTCGTAGTTCATCTTTACTCAGCGAACCGCTCACCACGATATCCGTTTTGATGCCCATCATACGCATCAGCAGACGCGTGATGGTATTCAGTAACCAGACAAGCGGCATCATCAGAATCTGCAGCGGGGCCAGCAGGACGCTGCTTGGATAGGCGACTTTTTCCGGATACAGCGCGGCGATGGTTTTTGGCAGCACTTCCGCAAAAACCAGCACCACAAACGTCAATACCCCGGTGGCAATAGCGACGCCCGCATCGCCATACAGGCGCATACCGACAATGGTACCGAGCGCTGAGGCCAGTATATTCACCAGGTTGTTGCCAATGAGGACCAGGCTTATCAGACGGTCAGGCTTACGAAGTAATTTCTCAACGCGTTTTGCCTGACGATTTCCCTGTTTTGCCCGGTGTCGCAGACGGTAGCGGTTCAGGGTCATCATTCCGGTTTCGGAACCGGAAAAATAGGCGGAAATAACCACCATGATGAGAAGCGTAACAATAAGCGTGGTGGTGGAGATGTGTTCCACGTAGGTTCCTTAAAAGACTTAACTCACAAACTGCTGCAGGATGCGGCTACCGAAATAGGCCAGCGTCAGAATGCCTGCGCCTGCGACGTTAAACCAGACGACACGACGTCCGCGCCAGCCTTCATGGTAATGTCCCCACAGCAGAACGATATAGACAAACCATGCCACAATAGACAGAACGGCTTTATCAATATTTTCTGTGCTGAACAGGTTGTGCATATAAAACAGGCCAGTACACAGCGTCAGCGTCAGCAGAACCACGCCTATCTGGGTGATATGAAACATTTTGCGCTCAATGCTCATCAATGGCGGCATTTCATTGTTGAACGCCAGTCTTTTATTTTTGAGCTGATAATCGATCCATGCCAACTGCAGCGCATACAGCGCGGCAATAATCAAGGTGGCATAGGATAAGAGCGATAGCCCGATGTGAATCATCATGCCCGGTGTGGCTTCAAGGTGGGTGATGTATTCGTTGGGCATAAACGTAGCGCATGCCAGATTGATTAATGCAAACGCATAGACGATCGGTAGCAATAGCCAGCCGCGGTTACGCGAGGCCACAATGGTCATGACGGTACAGATCATCAGGCTAACCAGAGAACCGACGTTCAACAGGCTCAGGTTTTGCCCGCTTTCACCACCTGGCAGAATACGTGCTTCCAGGGCAAACGCGTGACAGACCAGCGCGATAACCGCAGAAAGAATAGCCATACGCCGCCAGCCGCTGTTTTTTTGCAGCAGGGCGGGAACGATCAGCGCAAGGCTGATGGAATAGGCGACAAGGGCTAACAGAGCAAAAACGGGCATATGGGTGTCGACAGTTGGCCAGTAATAAAGAAAAGCAGTATAGCGTTACGTGACCGCTGCTCCAACCGTTGCATAACAACAAAGGCGGCTTCATGTTATACTGCGACAAATTTCTGTTGATGTGTCGCTGTTGCGACCGACCGTTTCCACCCCAGGCGAGAGACAATGTTTGATAATTTAACCGATCGTTTGTCGCGCACGCTGCGCAATATCAGTGGCCGTGGACGCCTTACTGAAGACAACGTTAAAGAGACGCTGCGCGAAGTGCGCATGGCGCTGCTGGAGGCTGACGTAGCGCTGCCGGTAGTGCGTGAGTTTATCAATCGCGTAAAAGAGAAAGCGGTTGGTCATGAAGTTAACAAAAGCCTGACGCCGGGTCAGGAATTCGTCAAGATTGTCCGTAACGAACTGGTTGCGGCAATGGGCGAAGAAAACCAGACCCTGAATCTGGCTGCACAGCCGCCAGCCGTGGTGCTTATGGCGGGCCTGCAGGGTGCGGGTAAAACCACGAGCGTCGGTAAGCTGGGTAAATTCCTGCGCGAGAAGCACAAGAAGAAAGTGCTGGTGGTCTCCGCGGACGTTTATCGCCCGGCGGCGATCAAACAGTTGGAAACGTTGGCCGAACAGGTCGGTGTGGACTTCTTCCCTTCTGACGTCGGCCAGAAGCCGGTCGATATCGTTAACGCCGCGCTGAAAGAAGCCAAACTCAAATTCTACGACGTGCTACTGGTGGATACCGCCGGTCGTCTGCACGTTGACGAAGCGATGATGGACGAAATCAAACAGGTCCACGCTTCTATCAAACCGGTAGAAACGCTGTTTGTTGTCGATGCCATGACCGGTCAGGATGCTGCGAATACTGCGAAAGCGTTTAACGAAGCACTGCCGCTGACCGGTGTGGTACTGACTAAAGTCGACGGTGACGCCCGTGGCGGTGCAGCATTGTCTATTCGTCATATCACCGGTAAGCCGATTAAGTTCCTCGGTGTTGGTGAGAAAACGGAAGCGCTGGAGCCGTTCCACCCGGACAGGATTGCCTCACGTATTCTCGGCATGGGTGATGTGCTGTCGCTGATCGAAGATATCGAAAGCAAAGTTGACCGTGCACAGGCAGAGAAATTAGCCAGCAAGCTGAAAAAAGGCGACGGCTTCGATCTGAATGATTTCCTTGAACAGCTTAAGCAGATGAAAAACATGGGCGGCATGGCCAGCCTGATGGGCAAGCTGCCGGGCATGGGGCAAATCCCTGACAACGTGAAATCGCAGATGGACGATAAAGTGCTGGTGCGTATGGAAGCCATCATCAACTCGATGACGATGAAAGAACGCGCTAAGCCGGAAATCATCAAAGGCTCCCGCAAACGTCGTATCGCACTGGGCTGCGGGATGCAGGTACAGGACGTTAACCGTCTTCTGAAACAGTTCGACGACATGCAGCGCATGATGAAGAAAATGAAGAAGGGCGGTATGGCGAAGATGATGCGTGGTATGAAGGGGATGATGCCGCCCGGTTTTCCTGGTCGCTAATCGGCCTGGCTTGTTTGCCATTTCGGCACCGGGGTGTGCTCGCCATCCTCACGTACTGCGTGTACGCTCCGGTGGCTGCGCGCACGCCGGTACCGAACTGACGGCACCGCCGACGACCTTTTATAGCAGAGTTATCAACTGCTGATTGCATTTTCCCCAGAAATCAGTAAAATTTTCGGGCTTTTAATATGACACCGGGTCCCTTCCCTCGATGGGGCCCGGTGTTTTATTCACACAAGAGGATGTTATGGTTACTATTCGTTTAGCTCGTCACGGCGCTAAAAAGCGTCCGTTCTACCAGGTTGTTGTTACCGACAGCCGTAATGCACGCAACGGTCGCTTCATCGAGCGCGTTGGCTTCTTTAACCCAATCGCTAGCGAAAAAGAAGAAGGCACTCGCCTGGATCTGGATCGCATCGCTCACTGGGTTGGCCAGGGCGCGACTATTTCTGATCGCGTAGCTACGCTGATCAAAGCAGCAAACAAAGCAGCTTAATCTGTCACGGTGGTCATGATGAGCAAGCAACTCGCCGCACAGGCTCCTGTGGAACCCATTGTTTTGGGGAAAATGGGGTCTTCTTACGGTATCCGTGGTTGGCTCAGAGTGTTTTCTTCCACTGAAGACGCCGAAAGCATTTTTGACTATCAGCCCTGGTTTATCCAGAAGGCGGGTCAGTGGCAGCAAGTACAGCTGGAAAGCTGGAAGCACCACAATCAGGATCTGATCATCAAGCTGAAAGGCGTTGACGATCGTGATTCGGCGAATCTACTGACTAATTGTGAAATTGTCGTGGATTCCTCGCAGTTGCCAGCGCTGGAAGATGGTTACTACTACTGGAAAGACCTTATGGGCTGCCAGGTAGTGACCACTGAGGGCTACGATCTCGGTAAAGTCGTCGATATGATGGAAACCGGTTCGAATGACGTTATCGTCATCAAGGCAAACCTGAAAGATGCGTTTGGTATCAAGGAACGTCTTGTGCCGTTCCTCGATGGGCAGGTTATCAAGAAAGTCGATCTCGCTACTCGTACTATTGAAGTAGATTGGGATCCTGGTTTTTAAACCACCGGATAAACGGTAAAAGTCGGCGTTATGGGGATTGGCTTGTGTTTATAGGTATCGTTAGCCTGTTTCCAGAAATGTTCCGTGCAATTACCGATTACGGGGTAACTGGCCGGGCAGTAAAAAATGGCCTGCTGAACATCCAGAGCTGGAGTCCTCGTGACTTTACGCATGACCGGCACCGTACCGTGGACGATCGTCCTTACGGCGGCGGACCGGGGATGTTAATGATGGTGCAACCTTTACGGGATGCCATTCATGCAGCAAAAGCTGCGGCTGGTGAAGGCGCAAAGGTGATTTATCTGTCACCTCAGGGACGCAAGCTTGATCAAGCGGGCGTTAGCGAACTGGCAACGAATCAAAAGTTGATTCTGGTGTGCGGTCGCTATGAAGGAATAGATGAGCGCGTGATTCAAACCGAAATTGACGAAGAATGGTCAATCGGCGATTACGTCCTCAGCGGTGGTGAGTTACCGGCAATGACGCTGATCGATTCCGTTTCCCGGTTTATTCCGGGCGTTCTGGGTCATGAAGCATCAGCAATCGAAGATTCGTTTGCTGACGGGTTGCTGGACTGTCCACACTATACCCGACCTGAAGTGTTAGAGCAGATGGAGGTACCGGCGGTATTACTGTCGGGAAACCACGCTGAGATACGTCGCTGGCGTTTGAAACAGTCGCTGGGCCGGACCTGGCTTAGAAGACCTGAACTTCTGGAAAACCTGGCTCTGACTGAAGAGCAAGCAAGGTTGCTGGCGGAGTTCAAAAAGGAACACGCACAACAGCAACATAAACATGATGGGCTGGTCTGAGACCCCCAATATCAGTTTACCCAGGATAAGAGATTAAATTATGAGCAACATTATTAAGCAACTTGAACAAGAACAGATGAAGCAGGACGTACCTTCCTTCCGTCCGGGTGATACCGTGGAAGTGAAAGTATGGGTTGTTGAAGGTTCCAAAAAACGTCTGCAGGCATTCGAGGGCGTGGTTATCGCTATTCGTAACCGCGGTCTGCACTCTGCATTCACTGTTCGTAAAATTTCCAACGGCGAAGGCGTTGAGCGTGTCTTCCAGACTCACTCTCCGGTAGTTGACAGCATTGCTGTTAAACGTCGTGGTGCTGTTCGTAAAGCTAAACTGTACTACCTGCGTGAGCGTACTGGTAAGTCTGCTCGTATCAAAGAGCGTCTTAACTAAGATTCGCGCAAGCGACATCCTGTTAGAAAAGGGCTGGCCGAAAGGCTGGCCCTTTTTTTATTCCGACCTTTATTTTTTGTTTTTTTATTAGATGACTGCGCGACGCGCAGCCAGTTGGATATTGATTACGGTGTCGAGATCACGACTGCAACGCGGCGGTTTTCGGCACGGCCTTTTGAAGTCTGGTTGCTGGCAAGCGGGTATTTCTTCCCGAGCCCTCGGGTTGTCAGGTTAGTACGTGGAATATTGGCACCCTGAGCCCAGGCGTCTGCAACCACATTGGCGCGTTTGAGTGACAGAGCTTCGTTGTAGCTGTCCTCACCATAGTTATCGGTGTGACCATCCAGACGAGCATGGTTTAACCCGGTAGCAGCCAGTTTGGACGCCATTTCTTGGATTTGCTTTTCACTTTCAGGGCGGAGTTTATAGTCGTTTTTGTCAAACAGGATAGTGTCAGACAAACCCAGCGACCAGTCTCCTGAAGCTTCAGTGAATCCGTACGATTTCATCGCTGCAATTTGCTCTGGGGTAAATTTCCCCTGAGGTGCCTGACAACCGGCCAGAATCAGCATGATGAGAATAAACGGGGATAATAAACGTTTTAGCATGTGTGTAATTCCTTATTTTTTAATAATGCGCTCAGCGCGCAAATTTTTAGCCTGATACATATTGTGATCGGCAAGTTCTTGTAATTTCTCGGCAGAGGCATGTTCCCACGTCAGCGCAAAACCAATACTGAGTGTCATGCTTGCCAGATGACCGTTATGCAGGTCAAAAGGTCGATTAAACTCTTGCGACAACGCCGTGCAGATACGTTGAACTTCGTATTCAGAATGGACGCTGTAAAGCACCATGGCAAATTCATCGCCGCCAAGTCGGTATGGGTGATGCCGATTACCACCAAATTCGGCCAGCCTTTTTGCGACTTCAATCAGGACTCGATCGCCCGCAGCGTGTCCCCAGGTATCATTAATAAATTTAAAATTATCGCCATCAAGGAATAACAACGCAGAGCTGCTGTGGGCCGCGTCGTCGTTCATCAGTGCGTTAATACTGCTACGAAATGCGGCACGGTTCGCAAGACCAGTCAAAGGGTCATGTAGCGCGGTACGCAACAGTTGGGCATTCTTTGCCTGGAGACGTAGTTGCCACTCTTCCATCTCATCCAGCAGGCTATTAAAGTCCTGCGCAAACAGATGAAATTCTTCAATCCGTTCTTCAGATACGCGCCGTGAGAAATTACGATTGGTACGAACATCATGTACCACCTCAGTAATATTTTGCAGGGCGTCCACGACACCATTGTGTAAATAACGAGTAAGCATTAATGCAATACCCGATGCCAGTAAAATGCATCCGGTAAGAACGGCCAGCGACAAATAAATGAAATGGCTAATAACGCTGTCGCGAGCAATCAGGCGCACTTCACCAATAACGTCGCCATTGTGCAAAATGGGCTGAGTTACCGGTTGCGGGAATAGCCAGTGGCTGATGATACCGCTGATTTTGTCAGTAGTATCCTGCGCGTCATAGCGCCAGGTGGCGATCACTTTCTGCTTTTGATTGCGGACTTCTGCAACTGAAAATTGCCCTTGCTGTCCCAGTGCCGCCAGCGTTTCCGACGCTGCAACGCTATCCGAAAAGACTAATGCTGCTTCGAGCGTGCGGGTCATGGTTGCTGCTGTGAGATCCAGGTTCTTTTGTGCGTATTGCTTCAAAGCCAGCACAGACGAAATGCTAAGCAGCAGCCAAATCAGCGTCATGGTTACCAGTACGCTGACGATGCTGATACGCCGCAGCGTCCGCTTGAACGTTGGGCGTTTTATGGGAGAAGGACCCTTATTCATGCTTTTTATTCCGCGCAAGCATCAATACGTCTGGACTCACCCTTACACCGCTGCGTGACAGGGAATCCATATTTACGGAAAATCTCACGTCTTCATCTTTAATTATGAGGCAAAAAGCGCTGCCAATAACGCATTCGGGATTCTGTTCGGCAATTAATAACAATGCCTTAGTAGGATATTTATTCTTTAGTTCAGCCTGATATGTGGGGCTTTCTTTTCCAAAATAAAAACCATCACACTGCGCAACTAAAACTTCTTGTTCCGTATGAATGATGACAGGAAGATAGGGTAGTGCTCCTGCTCGGGTATCTTCCAGCACGCTGGAAAAGCGCGAAGAAGAGAATATACACAGTTTTGGTGGCCCTGAAAGTGCTGGCCAGCGTGTATAACTGACGATACCGGAAACCATAGAGCGCACAGATTTTGCCTCTTCCGTGACGCTGTGAGCGTACAGAGGTAATCCGGTCAGAAGCAGTGCCAGTAGAAGTATGAGTCGGTAAGAAAAGCTCATGAATAGGTACCTACCAGCGTTTGCCGTATTGCGTCGATATACATTCAAGATTGTTTGCAACAAAATAACATTATTTTCCCAGGGCGTCATTATTCCTGGAATGAGCGTATTGAGTATTTAAGTTAAATCTCATTAATTTATAAAATTTAAGCTCTTGTTTAATTTAACCTTGTTGAGGCCGCTCCTTCGTTTGCTCCTTTTTGCCATGCCTCATGTAACCGACTGACATTGTCTACCGTGTCACAACTGGCGGGGAAGGTTTTGCCGGTCAATCCTCTCGCGTAAACAAAGTCCTGCTGACAGGTTTTCCTTTGTCCTTCGGCGTACCCCTTAAGATATTGGGCACGATCGACCTCCGGGTCATTGTAGTTGTCGGCAAGTGTCTCGTTATCTTTAACGACATGGCCTGAAATGGCATCCTGTATCCCGGCATCAAACCAGTCGGTACCTGTCCAGGTAGGAGTAAAAGTATAGGGATCTATCTGACATCCGCTGAGAAATAATACAAATAAGGTACAGATGAGTTGCTTCATTGCCTGTTCTCCCCGTTTTTTTAAAGCATAGCGGATTCATATATAGAAGAGTGTAAATTTAATTGTACGGAATTTTGCGGTGTTTTTGCTGTAAAATGGCATTCCGTAAATAAAAATTTACGGAATGTGGATTGAAATCTTTACCCGTTGTGTTATCGTGATTACCTCCTCGCTGAGGAAAACTATCGCAAACGAGCTAAACAGGATCACCATCATGCAAAAAGACGCGCTGAACAACGTACACATTACCGACGAACAGGTTCTGATGACCCCAGAGCAGCTTAAAGCGGAATTTCCGCTGAGCCTCGCACAGGAGGCGCAAATCGCTCAGTCGCGTAAAACCATTTCAGACATTATCTCTGGGCGCGACCCGCGACTGCTGGTGGTGTGTGGTCCATGCTCGATTCACGATCCTGAAGCGGCTATTGAGTACGCTCGTCGATTTAAAGCCCTTGCCGCAGAGGTCAGCGATAGCCTCTACCTGGTGATGCGCGTCTACTTTGAAAAGCCCCGTACCACCGTCGGCTGGAAAGGGTTGATTAACGATCCTCATATGGATGGCTCTTTTGATGTTGAAGCGGGTCTGAAAATTGCGCGTCAGTTGCTGCTTGAATTGGTGAATATGGGGCTACCGCTGGCAACAGAAGCGTTAGATCCAAACAGCCCGCAATACCTGGGCGATCTGTTTAGCTGGTCTGCTATCGGTGCGCGTACCACTGAATCACAGACGCATCGTGAAATGGCTTCTGGTCTTTCCATGCCGGTTGGTTTTAAGAATGGTACAGATGGGAGTCTGGCGACCGCCATTAATGCCATGCGAGCGGCGGCACAGTCGCACCGCTTTGTTGGTATTAACCAGGCCGGGCAGGTTGCACTGCTGCAAACGCAGGGTAATCCAGATGGTCACGTGATCCTGCGTGGCGGTAAAGCGCCGAACTACAGCCCGGCGGATGTCGCCCAGTGTGAAAAAGAGATGGAGCAGGCAGGACTACGACCTTCTCTGATGGTAGATTGCAGTCATGGTAATTCCAATAAAGATTACCGTCGCCAGCCAGCCGTGGCTGAATCCGTGATTGCACAAATCAAAGATGGCAATCGCTCGATCATTGGCTTGATGATTGAAAGTAATATTCACGAAGGCAACCAGTCCTCCGAACAGCCGCGTAGCGAAATGAAATACGGCGTCTCCGTAACCGATGCCTGCATTAGCTGGGAAATGACGGATGCGCTACTGCGTGAAATTAGCCAGGATTTAAACGGCCAGCTGACGGCGCGTGTAGCATAAGAGGTTGGTTATGGTTGCTGAATTGACCGCATTACGCGATCAAATTGATGAAGTCGACAAGGCGTTGCTGGATTTACTGGCACGCCGTCTGGAGCTGGTTGCCGAAGTTGGTGAAGTAAAAAGCCGTTTTGGGTTGCCGATCTACGTGCCGGAGCGGGAAGCCTCTATGCTGGCCTCCCGCAGGGCAGAGGCGGAAGCCCTGGGCGTACCGCCGGATCTGATTGAGGATGTGTTGCGTCGGGTGATGCGCGAGTCCTACTCCAGTGAAAATGACAAAGGGTTTAAAACGCTTTGTCCTTCTCTGCGCCCGGTGGTGATCGTCGGTGGCGGTGGTCAGATGGGGCGCCTGTTTGAGAAAATGCTCACCCTGTCAGGTTACCAGGTGCGGATCCTGGAACAACAGGACTGGGAGCGTGCGTCGGAGATCGTCTCTGATGCCGGCATGGTGATCGTCAGTGTGCCGATCCACGTCACCGAGCAGGTGATCGCCAAATTACCGCGTTTGCCTTCTGACTGTATCCTGGTCGATTTGGCATCGGTGAAAAACGGTCCTTTACAGGCGATGCTGGCGGCACACGATGGCCCGGTGGTGGGATTGCATCCGATGTTTGGTCCGGACAGCGGCAGTCTGGCCAAGCAGGTCGTCGTCTGGTGTGATGGGCGGCAGCCGGAAGCCTATCAGTGGTTTCTGGAACAGATTCAGGTATGGGGGGCGCGGCTGCATCGGATCAGCGCCGTTGAACACGACCAGAATATGGCGTTCATTCAGGCGCTACGCCACTTTGCGACATTTGCTTATGGGCTGCATTTAGCGGAGGAGAATGTGCAACTGGAGCAGTTGCTGGCTCTTTCTTCACCTATTTACCGTCTTGAACTGGCAATGGTTGGCCGTCTGTTTGCCCAGGATCCTCAGCTCTATGCCGATATTATTATGTCGTCTGAGAGCAACCTTGCGCTGATCAAGCGCTACTACCAACGTTTTGGTGAGGCGATCGGTTTACTGGAGCAGGGCGATAAGCAAGCGTTTATCGACAGCTTCCGTAAGGTAGAACATTGGTTTGGCGATTATGCGCAGCGCTTCCAGAGTGAAAGCCGCACTCTGTTGCGCCAGGCGAATGACAGCCGTCCTTAATTAAGACGCCGGATGGCGGCTTCGCCTTATCCGGCCTACAAAAATCGCATGAATTGTAGGCCGGATAAGCGTAGTGCCATCCGGCATTGTCAAACGTTAGCTCGGATCGACCGGCACCACGTTCTCACTCGGATAGCATCCCAGTACTTTCATCGAACGTGTAATCTCACTCAGCTCTTTCAATGCTTTTTGCATTTGGGGCGATTCCAGGTTGGCCTGGATATCAAGATAAAACATCTCTTCCCACGGATTGCCGTGAATCGGGCGTGATTCCAGCTTGGTCATAATCAGATTATGGTTACGCAGTACCAGCAGCGCTTCAACCAACGCGCCGGCCTGTTGTCCTGTCGCCATTAGCAGCGTGGTTTTCGCTGGCACCTGGTCAGAAACATTGATTGCTTTACGTGCCAGTACCACGAAGCGGGTAATGTTTTGCGTCTGGTTAGCTTCAATGTGCTCAAGAACCTGCAAACCATACAGCACGCCTCCGGCTTCGCTCCCAAGAGCCGCCACGCGCGGCGAGTTAGCCTGCGCAACTTTTTCCATTGCTGCTGAGGTGCTTTCGGTGTACTCAATCTTCCAGTGTGGATGGCGATTCAGGAATTTGCTGCACTGCTGGAACGGCTGCGGATGGCTGTAAACCGTTTCAATAGTCTCGAGATCTGTTGTGCCGGACACCAGTACACAGTGGTCAATCGTGATAGTCATCTCGCCAACGATAGACAGGCTGGTGTGTTGTAGCAGGTCGTAAACGTCGTTGATCCCGCCGGAGCTGGTGTTTTCAATAGGCACTACCGCGTAGTCTGCCTGTCCGGTCTCAACCTGATTAAAGATATCGGCAAATTTCGCGCAGCCGCTTTCAATAAACTGCTCAAAATGACGTGCGGCGTACTGACGGGCGGCGAGGTGTGAGTAAGAGCCTTTTGGTCCCAGGAAGGCTACGCGTGCAGAGTGCGGATTGATTTTGTTCAGGTGCTGCTGCAGCAGTGCCTGTTGCGTCAGGACGGAGTCTTCGATAATTAGTTGGAACAGGCGCGTGATGTAGTGGGCATCGAGGTGATGCGCTTTACCAAGCTGAATTAAACGGTCCAGCAGATCGCGTTCCCGATCAATATCGCGTACTGGGCGATGAGACAGCAACTTGGCTTTGCCGACCTCTACCGCCAGACCACGTCGTTCTGCCAGCAGGGCCAGTAATTTTTCATCCAGCGTGCTTATCTTATCGCGCAGCGCCAGCAATGGGTTTTCCGATGTCATAGTGTTGCCTTTCTTGTTATCAATAAAAAAGGCCCCCCGTTGTGGGAGGCCTTATTGTTCGTCTTCGCATTCTTTATCACACGACGAAACGCCTCCCATTCAGGGGAAGGTAAAAAAGAATGCGAAGAAGAACGGGACAAGTTTCATGTAATTTTCCTTAGGCTATATCAGTAAAGTACCCGTACTGTTTTCACCCTGTCAACAAAAAACGCGCCCGAAGGCGCGTTGGCGATACACTCAATGTAAGGGACTACTCTTCTTCTGCTTCGACGAAGTTGGCGTCTTTTACTGAAGTTGTTGCACGACGGGCTTCGCCTTTGTGCTGCACTTTATTGAGCTGCCGTTCCAGCTTGTTGATCAAATCGTTAATGGCGGTGTACATATCCTCGTGTTTTGCGCTGGCGACCAGATGTCCGTTCGGTGTATTGATGGTGGCATCAGCAATGAAACCCTGTGGCTCCTTAGACAGAATGATATGTGGATTAATCAGATGAGTTTGCCATTTATCCAGTTTGGCGAGACGGTCTGCGACATGCTGGCGAATTGCCGGAGTAATTTCCATTTGTTTACTGGTAATGTTCATTGTCATAAATTTTACCTCTTGTCTTTCCCGTCTTGGTGATTCCAGCATACCGTTCCTAATGTCAAAATATGTGATCTAAATCACATATTTTTGTCGCTTTTTGTCAAGAAAACCTTTTTGTGAGGCACCGCAGGAACAGGCGATTTTTTACTTGAGGAATACCTGAAAGCAGGCCATATTTGATAGGATGCGTCGCAGCTAAACCGCTTCAGTTGTGGTGTTAACGGATAAAAAAACGGCAGCCCTTGGGCTGCCGTTTTGCATTCTGAGGTCAATCAGGTGTTGCTGCTGTTAGCGGCAATGATTTTCGCTACTTTTTCTGCCTGGGCATTCATCTGCATCTGGCGATAAGCATTTTCCATCAACGGCAGGGCATCACGCGTTGCCTGCGTATCCGGATAGTCACGCAGCATACCTTCCACACGGTTCACGACTGCAACCCATGCGCCACGGGCGGTATAATACTCAGCAACAGAGTATTCATACTTCGCCAGACGATCTTTCAGGAACACCAGACGCTTCGTGGCATCGGTGGTGTACTGGCTGTTCGGATAACCACGTACCAGTTTGGAAAAGTCATTAAACGCAGCTCGGGCATGCTGTGGATCGCGATCGCTACGATCGACGCCAAAGAATCCTTGAAGCGCGCTATCGTCCAACGCCATATTGGTCAGGCCACGCATATACATGACATAATCAATATTAGGGTGTGTCGGATTAAGACGGATAAAACGATCGATGGCAGCCTGAGCAAGTGGCAGATCGGCGTTTTTGTAGTAGGCGTAGATGAGATCTAATTGCACCTGCTGAGAATACGGTCCAAATGGATAGCGGTTATCCAACGCTTCCAATTGCGTTATTGCCTGTTTCCAGTTACCGTCCTGCAGCTTTTGCTGAGCAGTCGCGTAGATTTCATTTGGCGGATTATCGGGCACCTCTTCCTTTGAACCAGAGCAACCCGCCAAAAACAGGCTCAACGTGGCTGCTGCCACCAGATATTTCATGCGCGTCATGACGTTTTGACTTTCCTCAAAATGTAATACGGGAGATTCTCTGTTCCTGCTCCCGGTTAAGACCAGCTACAATAGCACACTATATTAAACGGCAAAGCCGTAAAACCCAACGTTAAACGAAGAAGCAGTTTATGGCACAACGAGTAGAACTCACCGCAACAGTCTCCGAAAATCAGCTTGGTCAACGCTTAGATCAGGCTTTGGCCGAATTGTTCCCTGATTATTCGCGATCGCGCATAAAAGAATGGATCCTCGACCAGCGCGTACTGGTAAATGGCAATCTTTGCGATAAGCCGAAAGAAAAAGTGTTAGGTGGAGAGCGTGTCTCCATCAATGCTGAAATTGATGAAGAGGTTCGTTTTGAAGCTCAGGATATCCCACTGGATATCGTTTATGAAGATGACGACATTCTTGTCATCAACAAACCCCGTGACCTGGTGGTACATCCGGGCGCAGGTAATCCTGATGGTACGGTATTGAATGCGTTACTGCATTACTACCCGCCAATCGCGGATGTTCCTCGTGCCGGTATCGTACACCGTCTGGATAAAGACACAACCGGACTTATGGTTGTGGCGAAAACTGTCCCGGCGCAAACGCGTCTGGTGGAGTCACTGCAGCTGCGCGAAATCACTCGTGAGTATGAAGCCGTGGCGATTGGTCACATGACAGCGGGCGGTACAGTCGAAGAACCGATCAGCCGTCATCCAACCAAACGTACGCATATGTCAGTGCATCCAATGGGGAAACCTGCGGTAACGCACTATCGCATTATGGAGCATTTCCGTGTGCACACGCGTCTGCGGTTGCGTCTGGAAACCGGACGTACGCACCAGATCCGCGTGCACATGGCGCATATCACCCATCCGCTGGTGGGCGACCAGGTCTACGGTGGTCGTCCGCGTCCACCGAAAGGCGCTTCTGACGAGTTTATCTCCGTGCTGCGTAAGTTTGACCGTCAGGCGCTGCACGCGACCATGTTGCGTTTGTATCACCCGATTTCCGGTATTGAGATGGAATGGCATGCGCCGATTCCGCAAGATATGGTGGAGCTTATCGAAGTGATGCGCGCTGATTTCGAAGAGCATAAGGATGATGTTGCCTGGCTATGAGTAAGCTAATTGTCCCGCAGTGGCCGATACCTCAGGGTGTCGCGGCCTGTAGTTCTACCCGCATTGGCGGCGTCAGTCTGTCGCCCTATGATTCGCTTAACCTGGGTGCCCATTGTGGTGATAATCCGGAGCATGTGGAAGAGAACCGCAAGCGGCTGTTTGCTGCGGGCAATCTGCCTTCGAAACCCGTCTGGCTTGAACAGGTACACGGTAAAGACGTCCTGAAGTTAAGCGGCGGGCCATACTTATCTAAACGTGCAGATGCGTCTTACAGTAATACGCCAGGCACCGTATGTGCGGTGATGACGGCGGACTGTCTGCCGGTGCTGTTTTGTAATCGTGCTGGAACAGAGGTGGCGGCGGCCCATGCGGGCTGGCGCGGGTTATGTGAAGGTGTGCTGGAAGAAACGGTGGCGTGCTTTGCCGATAAACCGGAAAACATTATTGCCTGGTTAGGGCCGGCGATTGGCCCGGACGCGTTTGAAGTGGGAGCAGAAGTCCGCGAAGCGTTTATGGCAAAAGATCCGCACGCTGACAGTGCATTTGTGCCGCGTGGTGAAAAATATCTGGCGGATATCTACCAGCTTGCGCGCCAGCGTCTGGCAAATGTGGGGGTTGAGAACGTCTACGGTGGTGACCATTGCACCTTCAGCGAAAGTGAGACGTTCTTCTCTTATCGTCGCGACAATACCACGGGTCGTATGGCAAGTTTTATTTGGCTGATATAACCTAAAGAATCAAGACGATCCGGTACGTGTAATTTTCTTTTCACATAATTCAGGTCATTCACCTTGAATAATTGAGGGATGACCTCATTTAATCTCCAGTAGCAATTTTGACCTGTTATGGGAGGAGTTATGCGTCTGGATCGTCTTACCAATAAATTCCAGCTTGCTCTTGCCGATGCCCAGTCACTCGCATTGGGGCACGACAATCAATTCATCGAACCACTTCATCTAATGAGCGCCTTGCTGAATCAGGAAGGGGGATCGGTTCGTCCTTTGTTAACGTCCGCTGGCATTAATGCTGGCCAGTTACGCACAGCGATTGACCAGGCGTTGAGCCGCTTGCCGCAGGTAGAAGGTACCGGTGGTGATGTGCAGCCTTCTCAGGATCTGGTGCGCGTACTGAATCTTTGCGACAAGCTGGCGCAAAAACGTGGGGACAACTTTATTTCGTCAGAACTGTTCGTTCTGGCGGCGCTTGAGTCACGCGGTACGCTGACCGATTTATTAAAATCAGCTGGAGCGACAACCGCCAATATCACTCAGGCAATTGAACAAATGCGTGGAGGTGAAAGCGTGAATGACCAGGGGGCTGAAGACCAACGTCAGGCCTTGAAAAAATATACCGTCGACCTGACCGAACGCGCCGAACAAGGCAAACTCGATCCGGTTATTGGTCGTGATGAAGAAATTCGCCGCACTATTCAGGTGCTGCAACGTCGTACTAAAAATAACCCGGTTTTGATCGGTGAGCCAGGTGTTGGTAAAACCGCTATCGTCGAAGGGCTGGCACAGCGAATCATTAACGGTGAAGTACCTGAAGGGTTAAAAGGTCGTCGCGTGCTGGCGCTGGATATGGGCGCGCTGGTGGCTGGAGCCAAATATCGTGGTGAGTTTGAAGAACGTTTAAAAGGAGTGCTCAACGATCTTTCTAAACAGGAAGGCAATGTCATCCTGTTTATCGATGAGTTGCATACTATGGTCGGTGCAGGTAAAGCCGATGGTGCGATGGACGCCGGCAACATGTTGAAACCGGCGCTGGCGCGCGGGGAGCTGCACTGCGTAGGGGCGACCACGCTTGATGAATACCGCCAGTACATCGAAAAAGATGCGGCGCTGGAGCGTCGTTTCCAGAAAGTGTTTGTGGCCGAACCTTCAGTAGAAGATACCATCGCGATTTTGCGTGGGCTGAAAGAGCGTTATGAGCTGCACCACCACGTGCAGATTACTGACCCGGCAATTGTTGCGGCTGCCACGCTGTCTCACCGCTACATTGCTGACCGTCAGTTGCCGGATAAAGCTATCGACCTTATCGATGAAGCTGCGTCCAGTATCCGTATGCAGATTGACTCTAAGCCGGAAGAGCTCGACAGACTCGATCGCCGTATTATCCAGCTCAAACTGGAACAGCAGGCGTTAATGAAAGAGTCTGATGAGGCGAGCAAAAAACGTCTTGATATGCTTAATGAAGAACTGGACGACAAAGAGCGCCAGTATTCAGAGTTAGAAGAAGAGTGGAAAGCTGAAAAAGCTTCTCTCTCCGGCACGCAAACCATCAAGGCAGAGCTGGAACAGGCAAAAATCGCTATCGAACAGGCACGTCGTGTCGGTGATCTGGCGCGCATGTCTGAACTGCAGTACGGCAAAATTCCGGAACTGGAAAAACAGCTGGAAGCAGCGACCCAGTCTGAAGGTAAAACTATGCGTCTGCTGCGTAATAAAGTGACGGATGCAGAAATCGCTGAAGTGCTGGCGCGCTGGACCGGTATCCCGGTGGCTCGTATGCTGGAAGGCGAGCGGGAAAAATTATTGCGGATGGAGCAGGATCTGCACAGCCACGTGATTGGCCAGAACGAAGCGGTAGAAGCGGTATCTAACGCCATCCGTCGTAGCCGTGCAGGATTGTCTGATCCGAATCGTCCGATTGGTTCATTCTTGTTCCTGGGGCCAACCGGTGTCGGTAAAACCGAGCTGTGCAAAGCACTGGCGAACTTTATGTTCGACAGTGACGATGCGATGGTCCGTATCGATATGTCCGAGTTTATGGAGAAACACTCGGTATCTCGCCTGGTAGGTGCGCCTCCGGGATATGTCGGTTATGAAGAAGGTGGGTACCTGACGGAAGCGGTACGTCGTCGTCCTTATTCGGTCATTCTGCTGGATGAAGTGGAAAAAGCACATCCGGATGTCTTCAACATTCTGTTGCAGGTGCTTGACGATGGTCGTCTGACTGATGGGCAGGGGAGAACGGTCGATTTCCGTAATACGGTTGTCATCATGACCTCGAATCTGGGCTCTGATCTGATTCAGGAGCGTTTCGGTGAGCTGGATTACAGCCATATGAAAGATATGGTGCTGGGTGTCGTGAGCCAGAACTTCCGCCCGGAATTCATCAACCGTATAGATGAGGTTGTTGTATTCCACCCATTGGGTGAGAAACACATTGCCTCTATTGCCAAAATTCAGCTGCAGCGTCTGTACAAACGTCTGGAAGAGCGTGGTTATGAAATCCACATCTCTGACGAAGCGCTTAAATTGCTGAGTGTGAATGGTTACGATCCGGTATATGGTGCACGTCCATTGAAACGTGCTATCCAGCAGCAGATCGAAAACCCACTGGCACAGCAAATCTTGTCTGGTGAGCTGATTCCAGGCAAAACGATTCGTCTGGAAGTGAATGACGATCGCATTGTGGCAGTGCAGTAAGTCACAAAACCTCAATAAACGGGCCCTGCGGGGCTCGTTTTTGTTTAATAACCAGGCAAGAATAGCGTTATTGATTGAAAAATAATCGCTTGATAAGTTTTTTGTATTTTTAACTTGTCAGCCTGAAATAACTCCCTATAATGCGCCTCCACTGACACGGAACAACGGCACGCAAGCCGCCGGGTCAGCGGGGTTCCACTGAGAACTCCGGCGAAGAAAGCGAAATTAAATGCTTGACTTCGTGGCGGGATGGCGTATTATGCACACCCCGCGCCGCTGAGAAAAAGCGAAGCGGCACTGCTCTTTAACAATTTATCAGACAATCTGTGTGGGCACTCGAAGATACGGATTCTTAACGTCGCAAGACGAAAAATGAATACCAAGTCTCTGAGTGAACACGTAATTCATTACGAAGTTTAATTCACGAGCATCAAACTTAAATTGAAGAGTTTGATCATGGCTCAGATTGAACGCTGGCGGCAGGCCTAACACATGCAAGTCGAACGGTAGCACAGAGGAGCTTGCTCCTTGGGTGACGAGTGGCGGACGGGTGAGTAATGTCTGGGAAACTGCCCGATGGAGGGGGATAACTACTGGAAACGGTAGCTAATACCGCATAACGTCGCAAGACCAAAGAGGGGGACCTTCGGGCCTCTTGCCATCGGATGTGCCCAGATGGGATTAGCTAGTAGGTGGGGTAACGGCTCACCTAGGCGACGATCCCTAGCTGGTCTGAGAGGATGACCAGCCACACTGGAACTGAGACACGGTCCAGACTCCTACGGGAGGCAGCAGTGGGGAATATTGCACAATGGGCGCAAGCCTGATGCAGCCATGCCGCGTGTATGAAGAAGGCCTTCGGGTTGTAAAGTACTTTCAGCGAGGAGGAAGGTGCTGAGGTTAATAACCGCAGCAATTGACGTTACTCGCAGAAGAAGCACCGGCTAACTCCGTGCCAGCAGCCGCGGTAATACGGAGGGTGCAAGCGTTAATCGGAATTACTGGGCGTAAAGCGCACGCAGGCGGTCTGTCAAGTCGGATGTGAAATCCCCGGGCTCAACCTGGGAACTGCATCCGAAACTGGCAGGCTAGAGTCTTGTAGAGGGGGGTAGAATTCCAGGTGTAGCGGTGAAATGCGTAGAGATCTGGAGGAATACCGGTGGCGAAGGCGGCCCCCTGGACAAAGACTGACGCTCAGGTGCGAAAGCGTGGGGAGCAAACAGGATTAGATACCCTGGTAGTCCACGCCGTAAACGATGTCGACTTGGAGGTTGTGCCCTTGAGGCGTGGCTTCCGGAGCTAACGCGTTAAGTCGACCGCCTGGGGAGTACGGCCGCAAGGTTAAAACTCAAATGAATTGACGGGGGCCCGCACAAGCGGTGGAGCATGTGGTTTAATTCGATGCAACGCGAAGAACCTTACCTACTCTTGACATCCACGGAATTTAGCAGAGATGCTTTAGTGCCTTCGGGAACCGTGAGACAGGTGCTGCATGGCTGTCGTCAGCTCGTGTTGTGAAATGTTGGGTTAAGTCCCGCAACGAGCGCAACCCTTATCCTTTGTTGCCAGCGATTCGGTCGGGAACTCAAAGGAGACTGCCAGTGATAAACTGGAGGAAGGTGGGGATGACGTCAAGTCATCATGGCCCTTACGAGTAGGGCTACACACGTGCTACAATGGCATATACAAAGAGAAGCGACCTCGCGAGAGCAAGCGGACCTCATAAAGTATGTCGTAGTCCGGATTGGAGTCTGCAACTCGACTCCATGAAGTCGGAATCGCTAGTAATCGTGGATCAGAATGCCACGGTGAATACGTTCCCGGGCCTTGTACACACCGCCCGTCACACCATGGGAGTGGGTTGCAAAAGAAGTAGGTAGCTTAACCTTCGGGAGGGCGCTTACCACTTTGTGATTCATGACTGGGGTGAAGTCGTAACAAGGTAACCGTAGGGGAACCTGCGGTTGGATCACCTCCTTA
>NZ_JAOWGQ010000053.1:0-129165 GCF_030333085.1 Citrobacter sp. Cpa228
ATGGTGCATCCGGGAGGATTCGAACCTCCGACCGCTCGGTTCGTAGCCGAGTACTCTATCCAGCTGAGCTACGGATGCAAATGGCGGTGAGGCGGGGATTCGAACCCCGGATGCAGCTTTTGACCGCATACTCCCTTAGCAGGGGAGCGCCTTCAGCCTCTCGGCCACCTCACCAACACGCCTCTTGCGAGTGCTTCGAAGAACTTGTTTCTGCTCATCGTCGCTGCGTGGCGCACATATTACTTTCTGGGACTTATAAGTCAAACAATTTTTCCAGAGCTTTTATCGTTTGCACATTTCACGCGCAATTAGTCTGCAAAAACGGCAAAAAGAGTGTTTTATCAACAGATAAATTGGCGATTTCCTGAAGGAGTGAACAAACGGAAACTTCGCAGGAAAAGGCATTACGCGCAGTGGAATCGAAAAAATGGGGAAGACGAAGAAGAAAAGAGAAGAAAAAGAGTAACTCAATCAGGTTGCGCCTCACCAGACAGGTGAGACGCGGAAACCTTAGTAACTGGACTGCTGGGATTTTTCAGCCTGGATACGCTGGTAGATCTCTTCACGATGGACAGAAACTTCTTTCGGGGCGTTGACGCCAATGCGCACCTGGTTGCCCTTCACCCCTAAAACTGTCACGGTGACCTCATCGCCTATCATGAGGGTCTCACCAACTCGACGAGTCAGAATCAGCATTCTTTGCTCCTTGAAAGATTAAAAGAGTCGGGTCTCTCTGTATCCCGGCATTATCCATCATATAACGCCAAAAAGTAAGCGATGACAAACACCTAAGTGTAAGCAGTCACGGCATCACATTCTGTTAAACCTAAGTTTAGCCGATATACACAACTTCAACCTGACTTTATCGTTGTCGATAGCGTTGATGCAAACGCTGCGGATTGAAGTCCGCAGCGTCGACTTACGCTTATAATTTTTACAGTTTTGCGCTAACCCAGCCTTTCACACTGGCTAACGCTGCCGGCAGAGCAGCAGCATCCGTACCACCGGCTTGCGCCATGTCCGGACGACCACCACCCTTGCCGCCTACCTGCTGAGCGACCATCCCAATCAGTTCCCCTGCTTTCACGCGGTCTGTCACATCCTTAGACACGCCCGCAATCAGAGAAACCTTACCTTCAGCAACTGTTGCCAGTACGACAACAGTAGAACCCAGCTGATTTTTCAGATCATCAACCATGGTACGCAGCATTTTCGGTTCAACGTCCGCAAGCTCGCTGACCAACAGCTTCACGCCGTTGATATCAACTGCTTTGCTGGAAAGGTTCGCACTTTCCTGCGCTGCGGCCTGTTCCTTCAATTGCTGCAATTCTTTTTCGAGCTGACGCGTACGTTCCAGTACGGAACGAACTTTGTCACCGATAGTCTGGCTATCACCTTTCAGCAGCTGCGCAATATCGCTTAAGCGATCGCTCTCAGCATGCACGGTATTCAGCGCGCCTTCACCGGTCACGGCTTCGATACGACGAACGCCCGCAGCGGTGCCAGACTCGGAGATAATACGGAACAGACCGATATCGCCCGTACGGCTGGCGTGAGTACCACCACACAGTTCGGTAGAGAAATCACCCATACTCAGAACACGCACGTGGTCATCGTATTTCTCACCAAACAGCGCCATTGCACCTTTGGCTTTCGCCGCCTCGAGATCCATGATGTTCGTTTCAATCGGCAGGTTACGACGAATTTGCGCATTCACCAGATCTTCAACGGCACGGATTTCGGCAGGCTTCATCGCTTCGGTATGCGAGAAGTCGAAGCGCAGCACTTTATCGTTAACCAGTGAGCCTTTCTGCGCCACGTGCGTGCCCAGAACCTCGCGCAGCGCCGCATGCATCAGGTGCGTTGCGGAGTGATTGAGACGGATCCGCGCACGACGCGCTTCATCCACATCAGCCTGCACCGCATCGCCCACTTTCAGAGAACCCGCAGACAGTTTGCCGATGTGACCAATCGCCTGACCATATTTTTGCGTGTCGTTCACGGCAAATGCAAAACCAGCACCTTTCAGTTCGCCTTTATCGCCAACCTGACCACCGGACTCTGCATAGAATGGCGTCTGGTCCAGAACAACGACAGCGTCCTGACCGGCGTTAATGGCATCTACCGCTTTACCATCAACAAACAGCGCGGTGACTTTGCCGTTCAGTTCCAGGTACTCGTAGCCTTTAAATTCAGAAGCACCATCAACGCGAATCATCGCATTGTAGTCTGCACCAAAGCCGCTGGCTTCACGCGCACGACGGCGCTGTTCTTCCATTGCAGCTTCAAAGCCAGCTTCATCAACCTTAATGTTACGCTCGCGGCAAACGTCTGCCGTCAGATCAACCGGGAAACCGTAGGTGTCATACAGACGGAATGCGGTTTCGCCGTCCAGCGTATCGCCGGACAGTTTCGCCAGTTCTTCATCCAGCAGCGCCAGACCACGCTCCAGCGTACGCGCAAACTGCTCTTCTTCGGTTTTCAGAACCTGCTCAACCATAGCCTGTTGACGCTTCAGCTCTTCGCCCGCAGACCCCATCACGTCTACCAGTGGACCAACCAACTTGTAGAAGAAGGTATCTTTCGCACCCAGCATGTTGCCATGACGTACCGCGCGACGAATGATACGACGCAGCACATAGCCACGGTTTTCATTCGACGGAACAACGCCATCGGCAATCAGGAACGCACAGGAACGGATATGGTCGGCGATAACGCGCAGTGACTTGTTGCTCAGATCGGTCGCGCCGGTGACTTTCGCCACGGACTCAATCAGTGAACGGAACAGGTCAATTTCATAGTTGGAGTTAACGTGTTGCAGCACGGCCGCAATACGCTCCAGACCCATACCGGTATCCACGGACGGTTTCGGCAGCGGTTCCATGGTGCCGTCAGCCTGACGGTTGAACTGCATGAAGACGATGTTCCAAATCTCAATGTAGCGATCGCCATCTTCTTCCGCGCTTCCCGGAGGCCCACCCCAAATGTGGTCGCCGTGGTCATAGAAAATTTCGGTGCACGGACCGCAAGGACCGGTATCACCCATCTGCCAGAAGTTGTCGGAAGCATAAGCTGCGCCTTTGTTATCACCAATGCGGATGATACGTTCGCGCGGAATACCGACTTCTTTTTCCCAGATTTCATAGGCTTCATCGTCAGTTTCATAGACGGTGACCCACAGACGTTCTTTTGGCAGGGCAAACCAGTTTTCACCGGTCAACAGTTCCCATGCGTATTGAATGGCGTCGTGTTTGAAGTAATCGCCGAAGCTGAAGTTGCCCAGCATTTCGAAAAAGGTATGGTGACGTGCAGTGTAACCGACGTTTTCCAGGTCGTTGTGCTTACCGCCCGCCCGCACGCAACGCTGCGAGGTGGTTGCGCGGGAATAATTACGCTTGTCGAGGCCAAGGAAAACATCCTTGAACTGGTTCATCCCGGCGTTGGTAAACAACAAAGTAGGGTCATTGTTCGGTACCAGGGAGCTGCTGGCAACTACCTGATGTCCTTTACTATGGAAAAAATCGAGAAACGCCTGACGGATCTCAGCGGTGCTCTTGCTCATAATTATCCTGAAGAAATCAAGCTAACGAAATGTCATTACCAGCATCGGCATGCAAACTGCGCCTCTGGCAATCGAAAAGTGGGAATAAGATAAGTTTTCTTTACTGGGAAGTAAAATCCCGTATGCGCTCAATCGTCAAAATTTCGCCATATTGCCTGAATATCTTCCATCAGATAGCCGCGATAGAGCAAAAAACGCTGGACCTTTATCTTATCTGAAAAATCCACAGGTAAAGGTTCTCCGTATTTCCGGACGGCCTGCTCACGCGCAAGCAGCGCCCAGTCAATTTCACATTCGCACATAGCACGCTCAATGGCCTTACGCGCGATCCCTTTCTGATTTAGTTCCTGGCGCACGCGGGCAGGTCCGTAGCCCTTACGGCTACGGCTGGCGATAAACTGCTGAACAAATCGGTCATCATCAAGATAACGGCTTTCAATACACCAGGCGATGACCTTGTCATAATCCTCCGGCGTAGCATCAATGTCTTCCGGTCCATTTTTTCCCATCACCGGAGCGGCCAGCTTGCGCCGCAGTTCCTGCTCGCTGTGATCGCGCATCGCAAGTATTCGCACGGCGCGGTCAAGTAATCGGGAGTAAGCAGAGCGGCGGGAAGTTGAATCTGTCATATTGAGCCTTCAGAAATGGAAAAGGGCTGCATGATATGCAGCCCTTTTGTATGCGATTGCGTCAGACTATCAGAAATCTTCGTTGGTTTCTGCTACGTCTTCACCACTGTCATCAACGGAGAAATTGGGCGTTGAATCCTGGTTATTGAGCAGTAACTCGCGTAATTTTTTCTCAATTTCTTTTGCGGCAGCCGGGTTTTCTTTCAGCCAATTGGTTGCGTTCGCTTTACCCTGACCGATTTTCTCACCGTTATAGCTGTACCATGCACCGGCTTTTTCAATCAGCTTCTCTTTCACGCCCAGGTCAACCAGTTCGCCGTAGAAGTTGATACCTTCGCCGTAAAGAATCTGGAATTCAGCCTGTTTAAACGGTGCTGCAATTTTGTTTTTCACGACCTTAACGCGGGTTTCGCTACCGACCACGTTATCGCCCTCTTTCACCGCGCCAATACGACGGATATCCAGACGGACGGAGGCGTAAAATTTCAGGGCATTACCACCGGTAGTGGTTTCCGGGTTACCGAACATAACGCCAATCTTCATACGAATCTGGTTGATGAAAATCAGCAGCGTGTTGGACTGCTTCAGGTTACCGGCCAGCTTACGCATTGCCTGGCTCATCATACGTGCCGCAAGACCCATATGAGAGTCACCGATCTCACCTTCGATTTCAGCCTTCGGCGTCAGTGCAGCAACGGAGTCAACAACGATAACGTCGACTGCGCCAGAACGCGCCAGCGCGTCACAGATTTCCAGAGCTTGTTCACCCGTATCCGGCTGAGAACACAGCAGGTTATCAATATCAACGCCAAGCTTACGCGCATAGACAGGATCCAGCGCGTGTTCTGCATCGATGAACGCACAGGTTTTACCTTCGCGCTGTGCGGCGGCAATAACCTGTAATGTCAGCGTTGTTTTACCGGAGGATTCTGGCCCGTAGATTTCGACGATACGGCCCATTGGCAAACCGCCCGCGCCCAATGCGATATCCAGAGAAAGCGAACCGGTGGAGATGGTTTCCACGTCCATGGAACGGTCTTCACCGAGGCGCATGATGGAGCCTTTACCGAATTGCTTTTCGATCTGGCCCAGCGCTGCCGCCAACGCTTTCTGTTTGTTTTCGTCGATAGCCATTAATTACTCCTGTCATGCCGCTTTCGGGTTAAACCGTGAAACGTGATAGATAAAGTTCTGTTGAGGCAATTATACTGTATGCTCATACAGTATCAAGTATTTTGTAGAAATTGTTGCCACAGGGTGTGTAACGCATACGCAGTCGCCTGACGGCGTACCGACTCACGGTCGCCGCTAAAGCATTCCCGGCGGGTAATCCCCTCGCCGCTTGCGCTGGCAAAGGCAAACCATACCGTCCCCACAGGCTTTTCTTCGCTACCGCCATCGGGTCCTGCGATACCGCTAATCGAGACGGCGAAGTCTGCACGGGCGGCTTTTAGCGCGCCAATCGCCATTTCAACGACCACCGGTTCACTCACCGCCCCATGCTGAGCCAGCGTTTCTTCGCGCACGCCAATCATCTGCGCTTTGGCTTGGTTGCTGTAAGTGACAAACCCGCGTTCAAACCAGGCGGAGCTTCCGGCAATATCCGTAATAACTTTAGCCACCCAGCCGCCGGTGCAGGATTCCGCCGTCGTCACGGTTGCACCGCGCGTTTTCAGCGCCAGGCCAACCTGCTCGCTTAACTGCATCAGTTCACTGTCGGTCATTTCAGCCTCTGTCAGTTAAAAAAATATGCCGGACAAGATAGCACTTTCATAACCAATGTGGGGATGAGGAGAACGTTTTACGAGGGGGATTCCAAAAATTGCTCCGTTGCAGAAATAAGACCTGCCGGATAGCGATGCCAGAGCATCTTATCCGGCCTGCAAGTAAAATCTTCCTGTAGGCCGGTAACGCGCGATTACTGCACACGCGCCAGCGCCACCGCCTGGCCCAATTGCCACACGGCCATCGCGTAATGCGTGCTGTGGTTGTAACGGGTGATGGTGTAGAAGTTCGGCAGTCCATACCAGTACTGGTAGCCGGTGCCAACATCCAGACGCAGCAGGCTGGCCTGCTGATGATTCCCCAACGACTGCTGCGGTGTCAGGCCAGTAGCGGCAAGCTGAGAAATGCTGTATTGGGTTTTAAAGCCATTCGCAAGACCCGGTGCCTGTCCATTTGCAGGTACTGCCACGGTATCGCCTTTCACCCAGCCGTGCCCTTTGAAATAGTTCGCCACGCTACCGATGGCATCAACCGGATCCCACAGGTTAATGTGACCATCGCCATTGAAATCAACGGCATATTGTTTATAGGAAGATGGCATAAACTGGCCGTAGCCCATTGCCCCCGCGAAAGAACCTTTCAAATCGAGCGGATCGTCGCTTTCATCCCGCGCCATCAGCAGGAAGGTTTCCAGTTCGCCAGAGAAGTATTCCGCCCGACGAGGATAGTTAAACGACAGCGTCGCCAGCGCATCCAGAATCCGCGTTTTACCCATCACGCGGCCCCAGCGAGTCTCTACGCCAATAATGCCAACGATAATTTCCGGCGGTACGCCGTAGACCTGCCACGCGCGGTTCAGGGCATCTTCATATTGGTTCCAGAACGCCACACCATTTTGCACGTTGTCCGGGGTGATGAACTGTTTGCGATAGCGCAGCCATGCGCCGTTAGGTCCGGCTGGCGGCTGCGTTGTGGGTGCCTGGCGATCCATCAGACGCAATACTGAGTCCAGGCGCTTGGCCTGCGACAGGATTTCCTGCAACTGCTGGCGGTCAAAACCATGCTTGTTCACCATTTTCTCAATGAACTGCTGCGCGTTCGGATTATTGGCAAAATCGCCGCCCGTTTGCATGACATTGTGCTGCGGCTCAAGCAGGAATCCGCCGGATGGCGTACCCGTAGTCGTTTGAGTCTCTGAAGGTTTAGGTTTGCTGCTACAGGCAGCGAGCAATACGAAAAGGGGAAGTAACGCTACATAACGACGCTTGAACATGAGACATCCATTAAACAAATTCAGCCTGGGGGAAGTATGGTAAAGCATCCTCCGTCACACAAGGAAGCAGTTGTCGCTCTCCTTCACAGAATTTCCCCCCTCTTGCACTTCCGCCCGGCACAATTGCGAGCCTTCACGCATTATCTTTCAAATTAAAATATTTATCTTTCATTTTGAGATCAAAATAACACTTTTAAATCTTTCGATCTGATTAAAATTAATTACCGTTTGGCAAGATAACTAAAAACCCCTACAGGAGAGAATAATGATCGACACCATCACACTCGGTGCTGAGTGGTTTATCGGGTTGTTCCAGAAAGGCGGAGAGGTCTTTACCGGCATGGTGACCGGTATTCTCCCCCTGCTGATCAGTTTGCTGGTCATCATGAATGCGCTGATTAACTTTATCGGTCAGCAGCGTATTGAACGTTTTGCCCAGCGCTGCGCCGGAAACCCGCTGTCCCGCTACCTGCTACTGCCGTGCATCGGCACATTCGTTTTTTGTAACCCTATGACGCTGAGCCTGGGCCGCTTTATGCCGGAAAAATACAAGCCCAGCTACTACGCCGCCGCCTCTTACAGTTGCCATTCAATGAACGGCTTGTTCCCACACATTAACCCCGGCGAACTGTTTGTTTATCTGGGGATCGCCAGCGGACTGACTACGCTGGGCCTGCCGCTCGGCCCGCTCGCGGTGAGCTATTTGCTGGTCGGTCTGGTAACCAACTTCTTCCGCGGCTGGGTAACCGATTTCACTACCACCATCTTTGAGAAAAAAATGGGCATCCAACTTGAGCAGAAAGTCCATCTGGCGGGGGCAACATCATGACGCATATTCGTATTGAAAAAGGTACCGGCGGCTGGGGCGGCCCGCTTGAACTGGATGCCGTTCCGGGCAAGAAAATTGTCTATATCACTGCCGGAACGCGCCCGGCGATTGTCGACAAACTGGCGAATCTGACCGGTTGGCAGGCCGTTGATGGCTTCAAAGAAGGTGAACCGCCGGAGAATGAAATTGGCGTGGCGATCATCGACTGCGGCGGCACGCTGCGCTGCGGGATCTATCCAAAACGTCGTATCCCGACGGTGAATATTCACGCTACGGGTAAATCCGGCCCGCTGGCTCAATACATTATCGAAGATATCTATGTCTCTGGCGTAAAAGAAGAAAACATTACCGTTGTCGGTGAAGCGTCCGCTACACCAACGCCGACAAGCAGCACTATCGGTCGCGATTACGACACCAGCAAAAAAATCACTGAACAGAGCGATGGCCTGCTGGCAAAAGTTGGGATGGGTATGGGTTCCGCCGTTGCGGTACTGTTCCAGTCCGGACGCGACACGATTGATACGGTGCTGAAAACCATTCTGCCGTTTATGGCATTCGTCTCGGCGCTGATTGGCATCATTATGGCTTCTGGTCTGGGAGACTGGATCGCCCATGGACTCGCGCCACTGGCCAGCCATCCTCTGGGACTGGTGACGCTGGCCCTGATTTGTTCTTTCCCGCTGCTGTCGCCTTTCCTCGGCCCCGGTGCGGTCATCGCCCAGGTTATCGGGGTACTGATCGGCGTGCAAATTGGTCTGGGAAATATCCCGCCACATCTGGCGCTACCGGCCCTGTTCGCCATTAACGCCCAGGCTGCATGCGACTTTATTCCTGTCGGGCTGTCGCTGGCCGAAGCGCGCCAGGACACGGTTCGCGTCGGCGTGCCATCGGTTCTGGTGAGTCGTTTTCTGACCGGCGCGCCTACCGTTCTCATCGCCTGGTTTGTTTCCGGCTTTATTTACCAATAAGAGGCACCCAAAAATGACCGTGATTTATCAGACCACCATCACCCGCATCGGCCAGAGCGCCCCGGATGCACTCAGCGACCAGATGTTGATTACCTTTCGTGAAGGCGCGCCCGCGGATATCGAGGAGTTTTGCTTCATTCATTGCCACGGCGAGCTGAACGGTTCGTTGCAAGCTGGGATCCAGTTCGAACTAGGCCAGCATCACTATCCGGTCACGGCCGTTGGCAGCGTGGCGGAACAAAACTTACGTGAACTGGGACATATCACCCTGCGTTTTGACGGACTGAGTGAAGCGGAATTCCCCGGCACCGTACACGTTGCAGGCCCCGTACCGGACGGTATCGTGCCGGGCTGTATTTTGAAGTTTGTTGCTTAAGATTGAAGGAGATAAAGATGAATCAGGTTGCCGTTGTCATTGGTGGAGGCCAGACCCTTGGCGCATTCCTTTGCCGTGGGCTTGCGACAGAAGGATACCGCGTCGCGGTGGTGGATATTCAAAGCGATAAAGCCGCCAACGTGGCGCAGGAAATTAACGCCGAATTTGGCGATGGCACCGCCTACGGTTTTGGCGCCGATGCCACCAGCGAGCAGAGCGTGCTGGCGCTGTCGCGCGGAGTGGATGAAATATTTGGCCGCGTCGATCTGCTGGTTTACAGCGCGGGTATCGCTAAAGCCGCGTTTATCAGCGACTTTCAGCTTGGGGATTTCGACCGCTCGCTGCAGGTGAATCTGGTTGGCTACTTCCTCTGCGCACGTGAGTTCTCACGCCTGATGATTCGCGATGGCGTTCAGGGACGCATTATCCAGATCAACTCCAAATCAGGGAAAGTGGGCAGTAAACACAACTCAGGCTATAGCGCGGCAAAATTTGGCGGCGTGGGCTTAACCCAGTCACTGGCGCTGGATCTGGCGGAATACGGCATTACCGTGCATTCACTGATGCTCGGCAATCTGCTGAAATCACCGATGTTCCAGTCGTTATTACCGCAATATGCAACCAAGCTTGGCCTCAAGCCAGACGAAGTGGAGCAGTACTACATTGATAAAGTGCCACTCAAACGCGGCTGCGATTATCAGGACGTGCTGAACATGCTGCTGTTTTACGCCAGTCCAAAAGCCTCTTACTGCACCGGGCAGTCCATCAACGTGACCGGCGGTCAGGTGATGTTTTAATGTTGAATTGCCGGATGGCGGCTGTGCTTATCCGGCAAAATCAAAGGAGTACATTATGGTTTCAGCACTGATTACCGTCGCCGCTATCGCCTGGTGTCTGCAACTGGCGCTCGGTGGCTGGCAAATATCCCGCTTTAATCGGGCTTTCGATAAGCTCTGCCAACGGGGTCGGGTTGGCGTGGGGCGCTCCGGCGGACGTTTTAAACCCCGCGTGGTGATCGCCATTGCGTTAGATGAGCAGCAGCGGATTACCGATACGTTATTTATGAAAGGTCTTACGGTATTCGCCAGACCGGGCAAAATTGCCACAATAATGGGCAAACATCTTGATGAATTACAGCCTGATGTGATCTTTCCCCATGATCCGCTTTCGCAGAATGCACTATCATTGGCGCTTAAACTGAAACATGGGTAATTTCGTTGTGAATGCTAATAGCTTGCGAAATTATCATTTTGCAACCTATACCCTAAATAATTCGAGTTGCAGGACGGCCAACGCACATGCAACTTGAAGTATGACGGGTATATACATAAGTCAGGGTAATCACGCCTATGAAACCTCGTCAGCGTCAGGCTGCCATACTGGAGCACCTGCAAAAGCAGGGAAAATGCTCAGTTGAAGAACTGGCCCACTACTTTGACACCACCGGTACGACCATTCGCAAAGATCTGGTCACTCTGGAAAATGCCGGAACCGTCATTCGCACCTATGGCGGCGTAGTATTGAATAAAGACGAATCCGACCCGCCAATCGATCACAAAACGCTGATCAATACGCATAAAAAAGAGCAAATTGCCGAAGCCGCCGTTCGCTTTATTCACGATGGCGACTCCATTATTCTGGATGCGGGCAGTACGGTGCTGCAGATGGTGCCGATGCTCAGCCGCTTTAGCAACATCACCGTCATGACCAACAGCCTGCACATTGTCAACGCGCTTTCAGAGCTGGACAACGAGCAAACCATCCTGATGCCCGGCGGGACATTCCGTAAAAAATCTGCGTCATTTCACGGTCAGCTGGCAGAAAACGCCTTTGAGCAGTTCAGCTTTGATAAACTCTTCATGGGCACCGACGGCATCGATCTTAATGCCGGTGTGACCACATTTAATGAGGTGTTTAGCGTCAGTAAAGCGATGTGCAATGCCGCTCGCGAAGTCATTCTGATGGCTGACTCGTCAAAATTTGGGCGCAAAAGTCCCAATGTTGTGTGCAGTCTGGAAAGCGTCGACAAATTGATTACCGATGCGGGTATCGACCCTGCATTTCGTCAGGCGCTGGAAGCAAAAGGGATTGAAGTAATCATAACCGGAGAAACCAATGAGTGATGCACTACTGAACGCGGGCCGTCAGACGTTAATGCTGGAGCTACAGGAAGCCAGCCGACTACCAGAACGACTGGGCGATGATTTTGTCCGCGCTGCCAATACTATCATCCACTGTGAAGGCAAAGTGATTGTTTCCGGGATTGGCAAGTCAGGCCATATTGGCAAAAAAATCGCGGCAACCCTCGCCAGCACCGGCACACCCGCCTTTTTTGTGCATCCGGCAGAAGCGCTGCACGGCGACTTAGGCATGATTGAAAGCCGCGATGTCATGCTGTTTATCTCCTACTCCGGCGGGGCTAAAGAGCTGGATCTCATCATTCCACGCCTGGAAGACAAATCCGTCGCTCTGCTGGCCATGACCGGAAAACCGACCTCGCCGCTGGGTCTGGCAGCCAAAGCGGTGCTGGATATTTCAGTAGAGCGTGAAGCCTGCCCGATGCGCCTGGCGCCAACCTCCAGCACCGTCAACACGCTGATGATGGGCGATGCGCTGGCCATCGCCGTGATGCAGGCGCGCGGGTTTAACGAAGAAGATTTCGCCCGTTCCCATCCGGCAGGTGCACTGGGTGCGCGCCTGTTAAATAAAGTGCATCACCTGATGCGCCGTGACGATGCTGTACCACAGGTAACGCTCACCACCAGCGTCATGGATGCGATGCTGGAACTTAGCCGTACGGGTCTTGGCCTGGTGGCAGTCTGCGACGATGCCTCGCTGGTAAAAGGCGTCTTTACCGACGGCGACCTGCGCCGCTGGCTGGTTGCCGGTGGGGCGCTCACCACTGAGGTTAGCGAGGCGATGACCCACAATGGCGTTACGCTGCAGGCGCTGAGCCGCGCCATTGACGCCAAAGAAGTCCTGATGAAGCGCAAAATCACCGCCGCACCGGTGGTCGATGAAAACGGTAAACTCACCGGTGCTATCAACCTGCAGGATTTCTATCAGGCCGGTATTATCTAATCCTTCAGCCCCAGACGTTTCGCCAGCCGGTGCAGGTTGGCGACGTCTGTTTCCAGCGCCCGCGCGCTCGCCGCCCAACTGTGATTATTTTGCGCCATCGCCCGGCGGATCATCTCCCGCTGGAATGACTCCGTTGCTTCACGCAAGTTATGATGCAGCGGAACCTCAGGAAGAACCTCCGGCGGCGGGACAGAACTGTCATCCTGTAAAGCAAAATGCTGCGTTTCCAGAACCACTTCACCCCCTGCCCTTGTCGCCCTTGCCAGAACCACCGCCCGGTGAATGGCATGTTCCAGTTCGCGCACGTTTCCGGGCCAGCCGTAACTCAACAGATGGCTACGCGCACCGGGGCTTAACACTACGCGGGAAAGTCCCAGCCGCAGCCGACATTGCTCGCAAAAATAGCCGGCCAGCAGCACCACATCTTCGCCGCGTTCACGCAGCGGCGGCACGAAAAGGGGAAAGACGCTCAGCCGGTGGAACAAATCCGCACGGAAATTTCCGGCCAGCACCTCTTCGCGTAAATCACGGTTGGTTGCTGCCAACACGCGTACGTCAACGCGCAGGCTGCGATCGTCACCCACGCGCTGAATATCACCGTACTGCAACACGCGCAGCAGCTTAGCCTGTAGCGCCAGCGAGAGTTCGCCAATCTCATCTAAAAACAGCGTCCCGTTATCGGCCATTTCAAACTTACCGCTACGATTGCTGATAGCCCCGGTAAAGGCCCCCTTTACGTGACCAAACAGTTCGCTTTCCGCTACGCTTTCCGGCAACGCAGCGCAGTTCAGGTACACCAGTGGATTTACCGCACGCGGCGAACCTTCATGGATAGCTTTAGCCACCAGTTCCTTCCCGGTTCCCGTCTCACCGCTGATCAAAACATTGAGATCGGAGCCCGCAACAATCTCGATCTCTTTTTTCAGTTGCATCATATTGGGCGACAGGCCAATCATCTGGGTTTCCGTCACCTGCTCGAAGGCCGTTGACGAGCCTGGCAGCATGTTCTGGCTTTCCAACTGTTCAATCAGCAGCGCATTACTGAGCGCGCCCGCCGCCAGCGCGGCAATCAGCCTGAGTTCTTCATCGCTGAACACATCGAACTGATCAGGCTCCATGCCATCCAGCGTGAGCGCCCCGATCAGATTTTGTCCGGCAAACAGCGGCAATCCGATACAGGCATGCACCTTCAGGCTCTCCTGGCCTGGGATCAGCCCGTCGTAAGGATCGGGCAAATCGCTGTCGGCAGGAAAACGTACCACGTCTCCGGCACGGGCAATCGCTTCCAGACGAGGATGCCCTTCCAGCGTAAAGCGCCTGCCGAGAACATCCTGCGCCAGCCCATCGATTGCCAGTGGAATAAACTGTCGCGACTCATAGCGCAGCAATGCCGACGCATCGCACTCCAGTACCTGACGCAGGGTGGTTATCAGGCGTTGAAAACGATCCTGATGTCCAATACCGCTTTGTAATTCAATGGCGATGCCCGCCAGCACGTCTACGGAAAAGCTCATGGCTACCTCATTGTCATTTTGACAATTCATATTGTCATATTGACAATAAAATACATAGTCATTTTGACTACCACCTTATAGGCAATAAACAGTAAACACTTTAAAATCAAATAAATACAAAGTTGGCACACAACCTGCAGTTAGCAAAACATCTTTTTTGAAAAACGCTGAATTAATTGAGGTTGCTATGTCTATTCTGGTTAAAAATAACATTCATTGGGTTGGCCAACGTGACTGGGAAGTGCGTGATTTCCACGGAACTGAATACAAAACACTGCGCGGCAGCAGCTACAACAGCTATCTCATCCGTGAAGAAAAAAATGTCCTGATTGATACCGTAGACCACAAGTTTAGCCGTGAATTCGTGCAGAACCTGCGCAGTGAAATTGACCTGGCAGATATCGACTACATCATCATTAACCACGCGGAAGAAGACCATGCCGGTGCGCTGACCGAGCTGATGTCCTGCATCCCGGACACGCCAATCTACTGCACCGCTAACGCCATTGACTCTATTAACGGACACCATCATCACCCGGAATGGAACTTCAACGTGGTAAAAACTGGCGACAGCCTGGACATCGGCAACGGTAAACAACTGATCTTCGTTGAAACGCCGATGCTGCACTGGCCGGACAGTATGATGACCTACATGACCGGCGACGCCGTGCTGTTCAGTAACGATGCCTTCGGCCAACACTACTGCGACGAACGTCTGTTTAACGACGAAGTTGACCAGACCGAGCTGTTCGAACAGTGCCAGCGTTACTACGCCAATATCCTGACGCCGTTCAGCCGTCTGGTGACGCCGAAAATTACTGAGATCCTCGGCTTCAACCTGCCGGTCGATATGATTGCCACTTCCCACGGCGTAGTGTGGCGCGACAACCCGACACAAATCGTTGAGCTGTACCTGAAATGGGCGGCGGATTATCAGGAAGACCGCATCACCATTTTCTACGACACCATGTCCAATAACACCCGCATGATGGCGGACGCAATTGCCCAGGGCATCAACGAAGTCGACCCAAATGTAGCGGTGAAAATCTTTAACGTCGCCCGTAGCGACAAAAACGAAGTCCTGACCAACGTCTTCCGCTCTAAAGGCGTGCTGGTCGGTACTTCCACAATGAACAACGTGATGATGCCGAAAATCGCTGGTCTGGTGGAAGAGATGACCGGCCTGCGTTTTCGTAACAAGCGTGCCAGCGCCTTTGGTTCACACGGCTGGAGCGGCGGTGCAGTAGACCGTTTGTCCACACGTTTGCAGGATGCCGGTTTCGAGATGTCGCTGAGCCTGAAGGCCAAATGGCGTCCGGACCTCGATGCGCTGGAACTGTGCCGCCAGCACGGCCGTGAAATTGCGCGTCAGTGGGCGCTTGCTCCACTGCCAGAAACCCCTGTCAAAGCCGCATCCAAAGAAGAAGAGTGCGCCTGCGCCGCTGCGGCTGCCGCCGATCTTGGTCCCAGCATGCAGTGCAGCGTGTGCCAGTGGATTTACGATCCAGCAAAAGGTGAGCCGCTGCAGGATGTCGCACCGGGTACACCATGGAGCGAAGTTCCGGACAACTTCCTGTGCCCGGAATGTTCATTAGGTAAAGACGTCTTCGACGTACTGGCAACGGAGGCAAAATGAGTCACGGCATTGTCATCATTGGTTCGGGCTTCGCCGCCCGCCAGTTAGTCAAAAATATCCGGAAGCAGGATGCGAATGTTCCGCTGACCTTGATTGCCGCGGACAGCATGGATGAGTACAACAAGCCCGATCTCAGCCATGTTATCAGTCAGTCGCAGCGTGCAGACGACCTCACCCGCCAGTCGGCGGGGGAGTTTGCCGAACAGTTTAATTTGCGCCTGTTCCCACATACCTGGGTAACCGACATCAACGCCGATGCCCACGTAGTGAAAAGTCAGGACAAGCAGTGGCAGTACGACAAACTGGTGCTGGCGACAGGGGCTTCAGCCTTTGTACCACCGGTTAGTGGGCGTGAGTTAATGCTTACATTGAACAGCCAACAAGAGTATCGCGCCTGTGAAACGCAGTTGCGTGACGCCCGGCGAGTGCTGATTGTTGGCGGTGGCCTGATTGGTAGCGAACTGGCGATGGATTTCTGTCGTGCCGGTAAAGCGGTGACGCTTATCGACAACGCCGCCAGCATTCTGGCCTCGTTAATGCCGCCGGAAGTCAGCAGTCGTTTACAGCATCGTCTGACCGATATGGGTGTGCATCTGCTGTTGAAATCCCAGCTTCAGGGGCTGGAAAAAACGGCCTCGGGTATTCGCGCCACGATCGATCGTAGCCGCAACGTAGAAGTCGATGCGGTGATTGCCGCCACCGGCCTGCGCCCGGAAACCGCGCTGGCGCGTCGCGCCGGATTGAACATCAATCGTGGCGTCTGCGTCGACAGCTACCTGCAAACCAGCCACCCGGACATTTATGCCCTCGGCGACTGTGCGGAAATTAATGGTCAGGTTCTGCCGTTCCTGCAGCCGATTCAGCTGAGCGCCATGTATCTGGCGAAGAACCTGCTCGGCGGCAATGCGCCATTGAAGCTGCCAGCGATGCTGGTAAAAGTCAAAACGCCAGAGTTGCCATTGCATCTGGCCGGGGAAACCCAGCGCCGCGATCTAAACTGGCATATTGCCGCCGAAGCGCAGGGTATGGTAGCCCGAGGGATGAACGACGAAGGTCAATTGTGTGCCTTCGTCGTCAGTGAAGACCGGATGAAAGAGGCCTTTGCGCTGCTGAAAACGTTGCCCGTGTAAGTCTGTGATGCCGGATGGCGCCGCTTCTCGTCTTATCCGGCCTACGAGTGAGTATCTATTTGTAGGCCGGATAAGGCGCAGCCGCCATCCGGCATTCTACGCTTCACTTAACACCCGCGCTGCAGCAATCACGCCCTGCCCCAATGACAATCCACCGTCGCCCGCCGGTAAACGCTGCGGGAACAATAAGGTAAAATCATGCAGATAAAATGCCAGCCGGGATGACAATAAGCGGTTATGCATCACGCCGCCGCTGAATACTAACGTTTCAATTCCGCGCGTTTCGGCCTGCTCACGCATCAGCGTGGCAAAACCGCGCGCCAGCGCATCGTGAAACGCCCACGCTCTTTCTGCAGGGGCGGTCTGCCAGGTCAGCCATTGCTGCCAAAAAACCGCTAAGTCCAGTTGATTGCCATTAAGCGGCACCGTAACAGGGTGATCAACGCCTGCACACTGCGATGCCAGCGCCTCCAGCGCGCAGGCAGCCTCACCTTCATAACTCAACGATTCCGGCGCACAACGCAGCGCGGCGGCAACCGCATCAAACAAGCGCCCGCACGACGATGCCAGTGGGGCATTGATTCCCCGCTCGATGGCGCGCGCCAGTACGTTCCAGTTTTGCCGTTGCAGCGCCGATGTTTCCGGGTAACCCTGCCAGTCAGGAACAAAGCGCAGGCACTGCGCGAGCAGATTGCGCCATGGCTGTTTTGCCGCCAGATCGCCACCCGCCAGCGCTACCGCTGGTAAACCGCCAAGGTGTTCGCATTCACGATAGTTGACCCGCAGACATTCGCCGCCCCACAGCTCGCCATTTTCCCCCATGCCGATACCGTCCAGCGTCAGAGCAATCACGTCGCCACCGTCGAGCGGCCAGCCGTGCTCGGCCAGACATGCCGCAGCATGCGCATGGTGATGCAGTACCGTTTCGGTTGGCAGATTCATTTCGCTGGCCCACTGGCTGGAAACATAGCCAGGGTGCGCATCATGCACGATACGCTGTGGCGTAAAATCATAAATGTTCTGGATCAGACGTAACGCATCACGCCACTGCAGCTGAATGCCATCATCGCTGAGATCGCCTAAATGCTGGCTGATAACCGCCTGTTCGCCGCGCACTAGGCAGAAAGTATTTTTCAGATCCGCGCCTAAGCACAGCACTGGCGGCACGTCACGAAATCCCGGCGGCAGTGCTATCGCATCCGGCACGTAACCCCGGGAACGACGCAGCATTTCCCCGCTGTCACGCACCACGGAGTCATCCATCCGCTGCACAATTTCGCGGTTATGCAGCAGAAAACCATCGGCAATCTCACGTAAATCTTCCAGCGCCTGCGCATTGGTAATAGCAGGTGGCCTACCGCTAAGATTGCCGGAGGTCATTACCAGCGGACAATTCATCACTTGTAAGAGCAGATGCTGCAACGGATTCGCGGGCAGCATGACGCCTACTTCCGTTAACCCTGGCGCAATGCCCTCGCTCAATGCAGCGACATAGCATTTCTGCACCAGCACGATTGGCGCGGCAGGCGTTGTCAGCAAACGACGCGCGGGTTCAGGTAATCCGTCATCAGCAGGCAGCATTACCGCCAGCGGTTTCGCCGGACGGTGTTTACGCAACCTGAGCAGCGCGACGGCGTCATCATTGCGCGCATCGCACACCAGATGAAACCCACCAATCCCTTTAACGGCCACAATGCCGCCTGCTTTCAGCTGTGCCACCGCCGCCTGCAGGGCGTCTTCTTTTTCAGCCCGCACGTCAGTACTGATCCATTCCAGATGCGGGCCGCATGCCGGACAGGCAACGGGCTGGGCGTGGAAGCGACGGTCATACGGATCGCGATACTCTTTGTTGCACTGCGGACAGAGCGGGAATGACGCCATGACGGTCAGCGGACGGTCATACGGCATGGCGCGGATAATGGTAAAACGTGGACCACAGTGGGTACAGTTGATAAAGGGATAACGATAGCGGCGTTCGTCGGGGGTGTTCATTTCAATCAGACATTCGGGACAGGTCGCGGCGTCCGGAACGATCTGCGTATTCATCGTACCGCCAGCGCTTTGGCGAATAGTGAAATCGGCAGGCTGTTGCGTCCAGGCGAAAGGTTCGCGCTCAACGCTATCAATGCGCGCCAGCGGCGGGCAGTGTTGGTGCAACTGCGCAATAAACTCCGCCGGATCTTCTTGTAAGCGCACAACCACACCGTCACCGTCGTTACACACGTCGCCATGTAGCTGTAACCGTTGCGCCAGTTGCCAGACGTAAGGGCGAAATCCGACGCCCTGTACCTTGCCGCGAATACGCAACTGTACGCCGGAGGGGGTGTTTATTGTCATTAGATTATTCCCGCAGTCATCAATCCCGGTTAGCCTGATGGCGCGATGCTTATCAGGCCTACGGGGATGCGAACAGTAGGCCGGATAAGGCGAAGCCGCCATCCGGCATAAGTACTACCGTATTTTACGCGGAATTTCAGATATCAGAACAGCAAAGATGCGGTGGAATCCAGCGCCGCGCGACGGCGTTTTTCAGCGCTCAGTTGCTCAAGTTTATTGCGATCCACATAAATCAGCGCGTGAGTCGGGCAGACTTCCATACAGGCAGGACCGGCCTCACGGTGGTGGCACAGATCGCACTTATTGGCTTCGGCTTTTTCTGCGCGGACGTTCAGACCTGCCCCACTATTACGTACAACCGGGCGCACAACCACTTCCATTGCGCCATAAGGGCAGGCCACAACGCAGGTTTTACAGCCAATACAGCGTTCCTGCATTACGTGGACAAAGCCTTTATCACGGCTGATTGCACCGTTCGGACAGACATTAGCGCACGGCGCGTCTTCACACTGGCGGCACAACGTCGCCGTGGAGACATTAACGCCTTTGATGACGTGAATGCGGGGTAAAAAGGTTTCAGGGGTCAGCGATGCGCAGTCCTGGTTATCCTGATGGGATACCACGCAGGCCACTTCACAGGTACGGCAACCAATGCATTTATTGGCGTCTGCAATGATGAAACGGTTCATCAATTTCTCCAGCAATGACAGATTATCTGCCGAAGCATTCACAAATCGTGCCAGATTTTAATTTACTGTTATTAAAGGTTTTTTATTTTTATGAATACAAGAAAGGCGTGTCATCGTCACTAGTGACGATGACAAATGACAGCCGTCAGGACGACACGGGCGGCGCAACAGAGTCGCGTTGAATGAGTTCACCGGTGAAGGTTTTTGGCGGGGTAAACGCCCCGTCCCCTAGCATAAAAATCAGCCGTCCAATCGTTTCCTGGATCATTTCCGTCACCGGGATTTTGACGCTGGAAAGCGCAGGAATAGTGTATGGTGCAATGGCGATATCATCGAAGCCAATCACCGACACCTGTAAAGGCACGCGCACACCATGGGCGTGTAACTGCTTCATCGCGCCAATCGCCATATCGTCATTGCTGGCCACCAGCGCTGTAAAATTGACCTTACGTGAAAGCAAAGCCTCAACGCCCGCAGCACCGCAGGCCGGCGTCCACTTTCCTTTAACAATCAAGTCATTATTAAGCGAAATACCATGATGCGCCAGCGCATCTTTATAGCCTGAAAGTCGCTCCACGCCGGTAGGTGAATCCATCGAGCCGGTAATAAAACCAATCTCTTTGTGCCCGGCGGCAATGAGCTGAGTAACGGCGTTAAAGCTGGTCTGCTTTTGATCGCACCACACGCAGTGGCTGGTGTTTTTCCGCAGTCGTCGGTTAAGCACCATAATCGGCTGACTATGGGCGTCGATGATATCGTCTATCTCATCCACGCTGAGAAAACGCGGATAAATCATAATCGCGTCGCAGCGTAAGTCCAGAAGGTATTGGATCGCCTGGCGTTCTTCCTCAGCGCTATGCTTACCATCAGCCAGCAACAGCTGACGTCCCTTATCCTCCGCCATGCGTGCGGTATGAAACAACAGTTCGCTGAAATAGACGCCGTGATAAAGGGTGTTCGTCACCACCAGTCCCAGCGTCTGCGTGGTTTTCGCCGCCAGACTGCGCGCCAGCAAGTTAGGGCGATAACCACTCTCTTCAATGGCCTGAAACACGCGGTCTTTGGTCTCCTGGCTGACGTAGCCGTTCCCGGAAAGCACCCGGGAAACCGTCGCTTTCGACACACCGGCACGCTTCGCCACCTCCAGCATCGTGGTCATATTACTCATCCCTTTTTTCTCAATGTGACGCAGTGTACTGCACCGTTTCGCCGCTGTCCTTGCTGCTAAATCGCAGACGCTGACATCTGGTGATCGGAGTCACAATTACAAAAAATGATCAAAATTAAACCTTGCTCATTACTCATAAATTAAACATGATTTTGTGGAACCGGTTTCCTATCTGCGTTTCATAACCCAGAAAAGCGACCCAACGTAAACGGATAAAACATAACGTACCCTACTGATAAAACAGGATTAAATCCGATGTCCAAGAATTATGCAGCGCTGGCGCGCTCCGTTGTGACGGCTCTGGGAGGCGTCGACAACATCACAGCAGTGACCCACTGTATGACCCGTTTGCGTTTCGTTATCAAAGATGACTCGCAGGTCGACAGCGCGACGCTGAAGACGCTTTCTGGCGTACTTGGCGTGGTGCGTAGCGATAACCAGTGCCAGGTGATCATCGGCAACACCGTTTCACAAGCGTATCGCGAAGTGGTCAGCCTGTTGCCTGCCAATATGCAGCCCGCTGAGCCACAAACCAAACCCCGACTGACGCTGAAGCGGATTGGCGCGGGGATCCTTGACGCGCTGATCGGCACCATGTCCCCGTTGATCCCGGCGATTATCGGCGGATCAATGCTCAAGCTGCTGGCAATGATCCTCGAAATGACCGGCGTGCTGGAGAAAGGATCGTCCACGCTCACTATTCTGACCGTTATCGGCGACGGCGCATTTTTCTTCCTGCCGCTGATGGTCGCCGCTTCGGCAGCCATCAAATTCAAAACCAACATGTCGCTGGCAATCGCCATCGCAGGTGTACTGGTGCATCCCAGCTTCATCGATCTGATGGCGAAGGCCGCGCAGGGTGAGCACGTTGAGTTTGCCCTGATCCCGGTGACGGCGGTGAAATACACCTACACGGTGATCCCGGCGCTGGTGATGACCTGGTGCCTGTCATACATCGAGCGTTGGGTGGATCGCATCACCCCGGCAGTAACCAAAAACTTCCTGAAACCAATGCTGATCGTGCTGATCGCCGCGCCGCTCGCCATCGTCATCATTGGCCCGATCGGCATCTGGATCGGTAGCGCAATTTCAGCGCTGGTGTATACCATTCACGGCTATCTCGGCTGGCTGTCGGTGGCCATTATGGGCGCATTGTGGCCGCTGCTGGTGATGACCGGTATGCATCGCGTCTTCACGCCAACCATTATTCAGACCATTGCCGAAACCGGAAAAGAAGGCATGGTGATGCCGTCTGAAATCGGCGCCAACTTGTCGTTAGGCGGTTCATCACTGGCAGTGGCATGGAAAACCAAAAACCCGGAACTGCGTCAGACGGCATTAGCGGCCGCCGCCTCTGCCATCATGGCGGGGATTTCCGAACCCGCGCTGTATGGCGTAGCGATCCGCCTGAAACGACCACTGATTGCGAGTCTTATCAGCGGTTTTATCTGCGGTGCCGTTGCCGGCATGGCCGGGCTGGCGAGCCACTCCATGGCGGCTCCGGGCCTGTTTACCAGCGTACAGTTTTTCGATCCGGCCAATCCGATGACTATCGTCTGGGTGTTTGGCGTGATGGCGCTGGCGGTGGTGCTTTCCTTTGTATTAACACTGATTCTCGGCTTTGAAGATATTCCTGTCGAAGATGCCGCCGCGCAGGCCAGAAAAAACCAGGCCGCACAACCGGGCAATATCAATGGAGCCAGCATTTGACTGGTATGAACTGAGGTTAATTATGTCTGTTTTTCCGCAAGGATTTTTATGGGGCGGCGCACTGGCCGCCAACCAGTCTGAAGGGGCGTACCGGGAAGGTGGCAAAGGGCTGACCACCGTCGATATGATCCCCCATGGCACAAACCGCATGCCCGTCAAACTGGGACAGGAAAAGCGCTTTACGTTGCGGGATGACGAATTTTATCCCAGCCATCAGGCGATCGACTTTTATCATCGCTATAAAGAAGATATCGCGCTGATGGCGGAAATGGGGTTTACCGTTTTCCGTACTTCCATTGCCTGGAGCCGCCTCTACCCCAACGGTGATGAGCTGACGCCGAATGCAGAGGGTATCGCGTTTTACCGGGCGGTGTTTGCCGAGTGTAAAAAATACGGTATTGAGCCATTAGTCACGCTGTGTCACTTCGATGTGCCGATGCATCTGGTCACCGAGTACGGTTCATGGCGCAACCGTAAAATGGTGGAGTTCTTTACCCGCTACGCCCGTACCTGCTTCGAGGCCTTTGACGGGCTGGTGAAGTACTGGCTGACATTCAACGAAATCAACATCATGCTGCACAGCCCTTTTTCAGGTGCCGGACTGGTGTTTGAAGAAGGCGAAAATCAGGATCAGGTGAAATACCAGTCCGCCCACCACGAACTGGTAGCCAGCGCGCTGGCGACGAAAATTGCCCATGACGTTAATCCGCACAACCAGGTCGGATGCATGCTGGCGGGCGGTAATTTTTATCCTTATTCCTGTAAACCAGAAGATGTGTGGACCGCGCTGGAAAAAGACCGCGAAAACCTGTTCTTTATTGATGTGCAGGCGCGCGGGGCTTATCCCGCATACTCAGCCCGCGTGTTTCGCGAAAAAGGCGTTGTGATTGAAAAAGCCCCGGAAGATGACGATATCCTGAAAAACACCGTCGATTTTGTCTCGTTTAGCTATTACGCATCGCGCTGCGCCTCGGCGGAAATGAACACCGGCAATACCAGTGCTGCCAACGTGGTGAAATCGCTACGTAATCCATACATTGCCGCCAGCGAATGGGGCTGGGGCATCGATCCGCTCGGTCTGCGCATTACCATGAATATGATGTATGACCGCTACCAGAAGCCGTTGTTTCTGGTGGAAAACGGGCTGGGGGCGAAAGATGAAATTGATGCTAACGGTGAGATCAATGACGATTATCGCATCAGCTATTTACGCGAGCACATTCGCGCCATGGCCGACGCGATTGAAGATGGCGTGCCGCTGATGGGTTACACCACCTGGGGCTGTATTGATCTGGTTTCAGCCTCGACCGGTGAGATGAGTAAGCGTTACGGTTTTGTGTATGTGGATCGCGATGATGCGGGCAATGGCACGCTGGCGCGCACCCGTAAGAAATCATTCTGGTGGTACAAAAAAGTGATCGCCAGTAACGGCGCCGATCTGGCGTGACGGAGCTGCCGGAGGGGTCCACTGCCCTCCGGCAGACGTGCGTATTTTCATTTATTGCATTCAAAATGTGGAATCGTCCTTCCAGTTTCAGGTTTGCCCCCACGCGTTTTTACTGGCATTTTATTCAGTAGTTTTTAATCCTGGTCGTTCACCACAAGGAAACGTGCATGTCTGATAAAAATGGCACAACAGCAGTGGCTATAACCAAACCCGTACGTCGATTGAAAGTTGGCTATGTCAGAAAACGCCATGAAGATCCCAAAACGGGTTACACGCGACGAATCAGTCGGCACGCTTCACTCACGCTGAATGGCGACTGGCTGGAACAAGCTGGGTTTCCTACCGGTACGGCAGTGAGTGTGTCAGTGATGCAGGGGAAATTAATTATTGAGCAGGTCATTGAGTAACGAGGAAGGCGGGAAACAGGCCGGATGTCACTCACATCCGGCACTGATACGGTTTACTCTTCCGGCGCTTCAAGCTCGGAGAATCCACCGTGTCCTTCCCAGTCGGCTAATCGCTGATAGACGGTATCGACCGCATCTTTGATCGGTTGTGTCATCGGGTAGTAAAAACCGACAATATCCGGCTGAATGCCAAGGAAAATCACCTCGCCAACGTCATCTCTCAGCTGATCGACCAGGTAGTTCAGCGGCATGTTGTGGGTGGTCATCATGAACATCTCGGCAATATCATCAGGATCGATAATACGGATTTCACCGGGGTTGAGGCCCATGTCGGTGGCATCCACAATCAACAGACGCTGCGGGCGCAGTTCACGGATCGCGACGATGTCGTTTTCCGGCGCGCTGCCGCCGTCAATGACCACCCAGTTGCCTTGAGGGTTTGCGGCACACATTTCGGCCAGCAGGGGACCCGCACCGTCGTCGCCCATCATGCTGTTACCCACACATAATAAAACGTCAGTCACGGTGTCTCCTCACCATCAGATAGATGGCGCTTTCCTGGTGAATGTCGTGCAGCATGCTGAGCATCAGTTTGCTCCACTCCTGCTGCTGCGGGGTCTGCACGGCACGCGCATCGTCGAACGCGCGCGCCAGCATTTGCACATGGTTGAAATCGATGACGATCTCGCCGTACTTCGGCACACCTTCCATTTTCCGGCGGGCTTCACTGCCTTCGGCAAGCGTGGCAATCCACGCCAGATAGTCATCCCACGGACAAGTCAACGCCGCTTCCAGGCAATCGATGATCCCGAGGTGGTGACCAATCGCCAGGCTGTAATAGACAACCTGCTGCGCCTCGGCGGGCGTCGCATCGTTCTCATCAATAAACTTACGGCTCAGTTGGCTGAACACCACCGTTTCACTCATCGGATACGTGCCTCTTCAACAACATGGTTAAGATGGGTGACGATCTCGGTCAGACGCGGATCGTTTTCCGCTTCCAGCCAGCGCGTCACCTGGTGCTCGCCCTGCCCTAACTGCGTCATATAGTCATCAGCAATCTGACGGCCGTAGCGATAACCCGCCAGACGGCGAGCTTCGCGATCAACCTTCACGCGCAGTGGTTGAACCATATCCGGATGCAGAATTTCGGCAGGCTGCCCATCCAGTTCACCTGGCGCTCGCGCGTGAATTTTCTGTTCCAGCAGACCCAGCGCCATGGCAAAACCGTACAGCGTGGCTGCAGGCGTTGGCGGGCAGCCAGGGATATACACATCCACCGGTACGATTTTGTCCGTGCCGCCCCATACGCAGTATAAGTCGTGGAAGATACCGCCGCTGTTGCCGCAGGCACCGTAAGAGATACAAATCTTCGGGTCTGGCGCAGACTGCCAGGCGCGCAGCGCCGGAGAACGCATGGCACGGGTTACCGCGCCGGTAAACAGCAGGATATCCGCATGGCGTGGGGACGGTACCACTTTGATGCCAAAACGTTCGGCGTCAAACAACGGAGACAGCGTGGCGAAGATTTCGATTTCGCAACCGTTGCAGCCGCCGCAGTCCACACGGTAAACGTACGCTGAACGCTTGATGCTTTTTAGCAGCGACGCTTTCATGCTGGCAATGGATTCATCCACCGTCATCGGTACCGGAATACCGTTGGCGTCACGTGGGCCTAATAAATTGCTCATCAGCTGGCCTCTTTCATATGGCGAGTCAGTTCAATACGGTCAGACGGCACCAGACATTTCTGGCGCTTACAATCCGGGCAGGTCTCAAAACTTTCACGGTGGTTTTCCGCACGGGAATCGCCGTTGTGCTTCAGCAACGCAATGGCGTAATCAATCTCTTTTTGTACCGCAAACGGGCGGTTACATACGCGACAATGACACAGCGCAAAGCGAGACTGCTGCAGGAAATCCTCTTTCTTCCACACCGCCAGCTCATATTCCTGCGACAGCTTGATTGCCGCCGTCGGGCAAACTTCTTCGCAGCGGGCGCAGAAGATGCAGCGACCGAGATTGAACTGCCACGCCAGTTCATTGGTGACCAGATCGGTTTCAACCGTCAGCGCATTCGACGGGCACGCATTCACACAGGCCGCGCAGCCAATGCACTGCTGCGGATTGTGTTCCGGTTTGCCACGGAAGTTTTTATCGACCGCAATCGGCTCCAGCGGATACGACGACGTCGGTGCCCCGGTTTTGATGACTTTTTTGATAAAGGTAAACATGGCGATTCCTTATTTCAGCGGCGAGTTTTTACGCTCGATGCTGTAGCGCTCAAGTTCTTTGTACGGCACGACTTTGCTCTTCTTCTTACGCACATCAACCACGGTCATACGGTCAGTACAGGAGTAGCAAGGATCGAGACTACCGATAATCAGCGGCGCATCGGAAACGGTATTGCCACGCAGCATGTAGCGCAGCGTCGGCCAGTTGGCGTAGGTCGCCGCACGGCAGCGCCAGCGATACAGTTTCTGGTTGTCGCCGGTCATGCTCCAGTGGATGTCATCTCCACGCGGCGCTTCAGCAAAGCCCAGTGCGAAACGGTGAGGAATATAGGTAAAGCCTTCTACCATCAGCGGACCGCCCGGCAGGTTATCCAGACCAAAGTCGATCATATTCAGTGCGGTGTAGACTTCATTAATACGAACTTTCAGACGAGAAATAACGTCGCAGCCCTGTTCGCTATGAACTTCCATCGGCAGCAGACCATAGCCGACAAACGGGTGATCGGCGCGGGTATCACGCGCGTGGCCGCTGGCGCGTACCATCGGGCCGACGTTACTGAAGTCGCGGGCAATTTCCGGATCCAGACGACCAATACCGACAGTACGCTGTTCCATGTTCGGCGTGCTGAGCAGCATATCGACCAGTTCCTGCACGTCACGACGCATCTGCTGCGCCAGTTGACGGGTCTGGATCATATCTTCTTTCAGCAGATCACGACGGATACCGCCGATCAGGTTCAGACCGTAGGTTTTACGTGCCCCGGTGAGGATCTCCGCCATTTTCATCGACGTTTCACGCACGCGGAAGAACTGCATAAAGCCGGAGTCAAAACCGGTGAAATGGCAGGCCAGACCGAGGTTCAGCAGATGCGAGTGCAGACGTTCCACTTCCAGCAGAATGGCGCGGATCATCTGCGCACGCTCCGGCACCACGATGCCCATCGCATTCTCAACGGAGGTGGTATAGGCGGTGCTGTGGGCAAAGCCGCAAATGCCGCACACACGGTCGGACAGGAACGTGACTTCGTTGTAACCCATGCGGGTTTCCGCCAGTTTCTCCATGCCGCGGTGGACATAGAACAGGCGGTAGTCGGCGTCGATGATGTTCTCGCCGTCAACAAACAGACGGAAGTGGCCTGGTTCATCGGAGGTGACGTGCAGCGGACCGATCGGCACCACATTGTTTTTCTTGTCGCCCAGCTCGTTGATGAACTCGTAGGTTTCCGCATCGGTGGTCGGCGCCGGACGCTGACGATAATCCATGCTGTCTTTACGCAGCGGATAGAGTTCGTCCGGCCAGTCATCCGGCAGTACCAGGCGACGCTCATCCGGCAAACCAACTGGGATCAAACCGTACATATCGCGCACTTCGCGCTCGCCCCAGACCGCAGCCGGAACGCGCGGCGTGACGGACGGGAACTCCAGTTTATTGGCATCCACTTCAACGCGGACGGTTATCCAGCACTTGGTGCCCTGCTCCATCGACATCACGTAGTAAACGGCATAATGGCCGCACAGCTGGCGCTCGTCGTTACCAAACAACACGGACAACCAGCCGCCCTGTTTGTAGTACAGGAATTCCACCACTTCCGGCAGGTAATTCACCTTGACGGTGATCGTCAGTTGATCTTTGGTCTGCCAGGCTTCATCCAGCACCACACCCGGGAAGGCCTGGTGCAGCGCAGCGAGATAGTGTTGACCTAATTTTTCTTCAGACATGCTCAAACTCTCTTAAATCACGCCACCAGCAAGGAGACGAACGCTAAAAACGCAAACCCAAAACCGGCCCAGGTCACGCGTGAAGTGGCGCAAAAACGCAGACGCGCCATGCTGTTTTCGAACAGGGCGATGACCAGCACGCCGAGAACCAGCTTGACGACGGCAATCACCAGCGCCAACAGCAGTCCACCTGCGGTAAAGGTTTCCATCTGCCCCCACGGTAAGAACACGCCGACGAACATTTGCAGAACGACCAGTTGTTTAAGGCTGATGCCCCATTTCAGCACCGCAAAACCGCTGCCACTGTATTCGGTCAATGGACCTTCCTGCAGTTCCTGCTCGGCCTCTGCCAGATCGAATGGCAGTTTGCCCATTTCGATAAAGGTGGCGAAAGCACAGGCGCACAGCGCCAGAATCAGCGGGATGCTATACGCGGCAGGCCAGTGATAAACGGTATCGGCAATGTTGCTGATATGGGTCGAACCGGCAACCTGCGCCGCGACCCACAGCCCCAGCAGCAGGATAGGTTCAACCAGCACGCCGAGCATCGCTTCACGGCTGGCACCAATGGCGGTAAACGGGCTACCGGTATCCAGTCCCGCGATAGAGAAGAAGAAACGGGCAATGGCGAACAGGTAAATTAAGGTGATCAGATCGCCCAGTTGCGGCAGCGGCGAACCCACGGTCACCACCGGCAACGCGGTGGCAATAGTCAGCATCACGCCCACCATCACAAACGGCGTCAGGCGGAAGACCCAACTGGAATCCGCAGGCGCAATGCTCTGACGACCCAGCAGTTTGATAATGTCGCGGTATTCCTGCAAAACGCCCGGACCCCGGCGATTGTGCAAGCGCGCACGCGCCACACGGGTAACGCCGGACAGCAGCGGCGCAACGGCAAACAGCACCAGCGCCTGAATTAACGGATATAAAACACTCATTCTCAGGCTCCTCGTGAAACCACAATCACCACCAGCACCGCCAGCTCAATCAGCGCCAGGCGACGGAACAGCACCGGCGCAGCCGCATTCTGCCAGCCCGGAACCAGTGATACCGGATTCAGCCATTTACGCAGTTTGAGTACTGGTGCAAAGGCTTCTTTCACCGGCATGGCAAAACCGTGCGCGGTAATGACCATTGACTGCTCGTGATCGTAACCACAGACCCATGCCGCACCGCGTGAACGTGACGGCAGACGGTTGCCTTTGAAAATCGCCATGATGATGAACGGCAGTAGCGGACACGCGATCAGCAGCAGCGTGATCATCGGCTGAGAAACGGTGGTGTTCGCGGTTTCCAGCGGCAGCGGAACGGCAGAGGAAATCATCGGCAGCAGCCACGGCGCAGCAACACCGCCAATCACACAGCAGATCGCCAGCGCAACGACGCTCACGCCCATCAGGATTGGCGCGCAGCAGGCATTTTCAGCTTCCTTCGTGCGCGGTGCGCCAAGGAACGTAACGCCATAGACTTTCGCCATACACATCACCGCCAGCGCGCCGGTAATTGCCAGCCCAACCGCCAGCAACGGCCCTAACAGACGACCGACAAACGCACCGCTGTTACCCAGCTTGAAGAAGGATTGATAGATAACCCATTCGCCGGCAAAACCGTTCAGCGGCGGCAGCGCGGCCATCGCCATCAGGCCAACCAGCATCGCCAGAGAAATCACCGGCATGCGTTTACCGATCCCGCCCAGTTTTTCGATATCACGATGACCGGTACGGAACCAGATGCTGCCCGCGCCCAGGAACAGAACGCTTTTGAACAGGCTGTGGTTGACCAGATGGTACAGACCGCCGGTTAAACCCAGCGCAATCAGCGCAGGTTGATTCAGGGAAATTCCGGTCACGCCAGCCCCCAGACCCAGCAGAATAATGCCGATGTTTTCCAGGGTGTGGTACGCCAGCAGACGCTGGATGTTGTGCTCCATCAGCGCATACAGACCGCCGACAAACGCGGTGATCATGCCCAGTACCAGCAGCGTTATGCCCCACCACAGCGGCGCGTTACCGCCCAGCAGCGACAGCGACAGAATACCCAGCAGACCCACCTTCATGACGACGGTAGAGAACAGCGCCGCAGCCGGTGCGCTGGCGTTGGCGTGTGCCTGCGGCACCCATCCGTGCAGCGGAATAATTCCGGCCAGCAGGCCAAAACCCGCCACGCCCAGCAGCCAGATGTCAGCGCCGAGCGGCAACTCCTGAGTACGCAGGTCAAGCAGACGCAGCTCCAGGGTGCCGTAGCGTTGCCACACCAGGTAGCAGGCAATCGCCAACAGCAGCGTACCGATACGCCCCAGTGCAAACCACAGTTTGCCCTCTTTGCTGCAGCCGGTGAGAAACACGGCACACAGCGCCATGATTTCCGCCATCACCACCAGCGTCCCGAGGTTGCTGGCTACCACCGCACATACCGCCGCGGCCATCAGCAGATTGACCAGCAGGCCGTTAGCTAAAACCAGCGGGTGACGATGCCAGTCAATGTTGTACAGGCTGACAAACAGGCCGCACAGGCCCAGCGTAATCAGCCAGATAGCGTTCAGCGGCGTCATTTGCAGACTGTGACCAATAAACGGCATCACACCACTTACCGCCAGCCCATTAATCAGCACGCTAAAACCCGCAGCCGCCGTACACAGGCTGCCGACCGCGCCGCCAACCCCGGCAATCCAACCGCTCAACGATTTATGAAACGAAAACAGAAATGCCAGAACCGCAGCCGCTGTAAACCAGGCCACGCCGCTGTTAATCAGTGAAATTGCGCTCATTTTGCATCCCCACTCTGAGCCTGCTGAAACAAGGTGAGATCGCCGAAATCGGTGTTGAAAGTCAGCTCACGCTTACGTTTGCTGGCGCGGGCGATATCCATGTTGCTCACCAGGTGCAGGGCTTTGGTTGGGCACATGCGCACGCAGGCCGGACCTTGTTCGTCAAAACTGCACAGATCGCATTTCACCGCGATGGCGCGAACGCCCGGAACCCAGTCCAGCAGCGTGCTCACGCGAGCAGGCGCTGGCGGAGCCGGAGGCGCTTTTGGCGTGTTGGCGTTTGCCGGGATATGCAGCGGACGGCTACCGGAAAACTCAATTGCACCGAATGGACAGGCAATCCCGCACAATTTACAACTGACGCACAGGCTTTCATTCAGCTGCACGGCACCGTCAACACGATTAATCGCATTAACCGGACAAACGGTGGCGCAAGGCGCATCTTCGCACTGGTGGCAAAGCTGCGGCGCGGATTCTTTTTCATTTAACATCACTTTCAGGCGCGGCATTGACTGCAGGCCATGCTGGCGATGTGTCTCTGAGCAGGCGGCTTCACAGGTGTGGCAGCCGATACAAAGAGTGGAGTCAGCAATTACAAAACGATTCACCAGGCATTCCTCAGGTGATAGTCATTTTTGACGAAAACATGTCTGCGAAATGTCATTTCGACATTTTTCGACATGCCCATTCCCTAAACTGTCGTGACGCAGAATGAAAACGCATCATGACAAAAGTGGGCGGCACCCGAGGCTTAAGCCGGGCTTTGTCCCTCATCAACCAGCTGGCTTAAATTCACCGGCATATTGTTCTCAACCGCGGTGTACAGGCTGTCGTAGACGGTGGCGATTTTTTCGAGATAGTGCTCCAGCACCTGTTCACGATCGCGGTTGCTGATGCGCTCATCGACTTTACCGTCGAGGGTCAACTGTGCCTGTGCAATCAGTTGCTTATCATCACCGTCTTTCGTTTCAACGTAGTACTCGATGGTATGGCTATTGAAGCCATCTGCCAGCGTGACGTAGATAGTGAAGTGTTCAAAAAGGACGAAGCAGAGATCTTTGTCCGGTGCACAGCTCATTGCATGATGCAAACGCGCTTTCGACAGGGTGATCCCCTGAACCAGCGAGTTACAGTAAATACGCCACTGGTCCTGTAGGCGACGATGCCGTTCAGCGATGTAATCGGCTTTTTCGCTTATTTCCCAAATAGTCATGTCAGGTTACCCGTTTAGCAGAGATGAACAGCCTTAAGCACATTTCATGCCAAAATTAAAATCATTTATTTTCATATGGTTATGAATTCACAGTGCGGTGACGACATGTCATTTCGTCATCGTCGACATTGTCACGAACGTGAAAATTCAACCTGGCATGTTTATTGCTTTTAAAACGGCGACATCTTAGGAGGCGATATGCACGAAATAACCCTCTGCCAACGGGCACTGGAATTGATTGAACAACAGGCCACCCAACACGGCGCAAAGCGGGTAACTGGGGTCTGGCTCAAAATTGGCGCATTTTCTTGCGTAGAAACCAGCGCTCTCGCCTTTTGTTTTGATCTGGTATGCCGTGGCACCCTTGCAGAAGGTTGTAAACTCCACCTCGAAGAACAAGAAGCCGAATGTTGGTGCGAATCTTGTCAGCAATACGTCACCTTACTGACGCAACGTGTGCGCCGTTGTCCGCAATGTCATAGCGATATGCTGAGGATCGTGGCCGATGACGGCCTACAGATTCGACGAATTGAAATTGATAATAATCCAACGCCGGATGGCGACGCGTAAGCGTCTTATCCAGCCTACAGGAATGGTCTGAGTTGTAGGCCGGATAAGGCGAAGCCGCCATCCGGCAACAGATATACCGCAAGATAAAGATCAGGAGTGAGCGATGTGTACGACATGTGGTTGCGCTGAAGGCAACCTATATATAGAGGGTGATGAACATAACCCCCACTCGGCGTTTCGCAGCGCGCCATTTGCCCCGGCGGCTCGCCCGGCACTGAATATTACCGGTGTGAAAACCTCCAGTTTCACGCCGAGCCAGACCGAAGAAGGCGACTTGCACTACGGTCACGGTGAAGCAGGCACCCACGCGCCAGGCATGAGCCAGCGCCGTATGCTGGAAGTGGAAATTGACGTGCTGGATAAAAACAACCGTCTGGCCGAACGCAACCGCGCCCGCTTTGCCGCCCGTCAGCATCTGGTACTGAACCTTGTCTCAAGCCCGGGTTCCGGTAAAACCACGCTGCTGACCGAAACGCTGATGAAGCTCAAAGACAGCGTGCCATGTGCCGTCATTGAAGGCGACCAGCAAACGGTTAACGATGCCGCACGTATTCGCGCTACGGGCACGCCCGCCATCCAGGTCAACACCGGCAAAGGTTGCCACCTCGACGCGCAAATGATTGCTGACGCCGCGCCGCGTTTGCCGCTTGAAGACAACGGTATTTTGTTCATTGAAAACGTCGGCAACCTGGTTTGCCCGGCCAGTTTCGACCTCGGTGAACGCCATAAGGTCGCCGTGCTTTCCGTCACCGAGGGTGAAGACAAACCGCTGAAATACCCGCATATGTTTGCCGCCGCCTCGCTGATGCTGCTCAACAAAGTGGATCTGCTGCCGTACCTCAATTTTGATGTAGATAAGTGCATCGCCAGCGCCCGGGAAGTGAACCCGGAAATTGAGATCATCCTGATTTCCGCCACCAGCGGCGAAGGGATGGACCAATGGCTCTCCTGGCTGGAGACGCAGCGATGTGCATAGGTGTTCCGGGTCAAATCCGCACCATTGACGGCAACCAGGCTAAAGTCGACGTTTGCGGTATTCAGCGCGACGTCGATCTAACGCTGGTCGGTAGCTGCGATGAGCATGGTCAACCCCGTTTGGGCCAGTGGGTACTGGTTCACGTCGGCTTTGCCATGAGCATCATTAATGAAGCAGAAGCGCGCGACACGCTCGATGCGCTACAAAACATGTTTGACGTTGAGCCGGATGTCGGCGCGTTGCTGTATGGCGAGGAAAAATAATGCGTTTTGTTGACGAATACCGCGCACCAGAACAGGTGATGCAGTTGATAGAGCACCTGTGTGAACGTGCTGCACTCCTCCCCTACACAGCTGAACGCCCGCTGCGCATCATGGAAGTTTGTGGGGGTCATACCCACGCAATCTTCAAGTTCGGTCTCGATCAGTTACTGCCTGAAAACGTCGAGTTTATTCATGGTCCAGGCTGCCCGGTTTGTGTGCTGCCAATGGGCAGAATCGACAGCTGTGTAGAAATTGCCAGCCATCCGGAAGTAATTTTCTGCACCTTTGGCGATGCGATGCGCGTCCCGGGTAAACAAGGTTCCCTGCTACAAGCCAAAGCGCGCGGCGCGGATGTCCGTATCGTCTATTCACCGATGGATGCGCTGAAGCTGGCGCAGGAAAACCCAACGCGTAAGGTGGTGTTCTTTGGCCTGGGTTTTGAAACCACCATGCCAACCACCGCCATCACTCTGCAGCAGGCCAAACAGCGCGATGTGCAGAACTTTTACTTTTTCTGCCAGCACATCACCTTGATCCCAACGCTGCGCAGCCTGCTGGAACAGCCGGACAACGGTATCGACGCCTTTTTGGCGCCGGGTCACGTCAGTATGGTGATTGGCACTGACGCCTATAATTTCATTGCCTCAGATTTCCATCGCCCACTGGTGGTCGCCGGTTTCGAACCGCTCGATCTCCTGCAGGGCGTGGTGATGTTGATTGAGCAGAAAATTGCCGCGCACAGCCAGGTAGAAAATCAGTATCGCCGCGTGGTACCCGACGCCGGTAACGCGCTAGCGCAGCAGGCGATCGCCGACGTGTTCTGCGTCAATGGCGACAGCGAATGGCGCGGTCTGGGCGTCATTGAATCATCAGGCGTTCACCTGACGCCTGACTATCAGCGTTTTGACGCCGAAGCGCATTTCCAGCCAGCGCCGCAGCAGGTGTATGACGATCCGCGTGCGCGTTGCGGAGAGGTATTGACCGGCAGATGCAAACCGCATCAGTGCCCGCTATTTGGCAAAACCTGTAACCCGGAGACCGCATTTGGTGCCCTGATGGTCTCCTCAGAAGGCGCATGTGCCGCCTGGTATCAGTATCGTCAGCAGGAGTGTGAAGCATGAACAGCGTACAACTCGCCCACGGTAGCGGCGGTCAGGCTATGCAGCAGTTGATCAACAGTCTGTTTATGGAGGCATTTGCGAATCCGTGGCTGGCGGAACAGGAAGATCAGGCACGTCTGGAACTGGCGCAACTGGTCGCTGAAGGCGACCGTCTGGCGTTTTCAACCGACAGCTATGTTATCGATCCGTTGTTCTTCCCGGGCGGTAATATCGGCAAGCTGGCTATCTGTGGTACAGCTAACGACGTGGCGGTCAGCGGCGCGATCCCGCGCTATCTCTCCTGCGGTTTTATCCTCGAAGAAGGTTTACCAATGGAGACGCTGAAAACCGTCGTTAACAGCATGGCGGCAACCGCGCGCGAAGCGGGAATTGCCATCGTCACCGGCGACACCAAGGTTGTACAGCGCGGCGCGGCGGACAAGCTGTTTATCAACACCGCTGGAATGGGCGCGATCCCCGCCAACATTCACTGGGGCGCACAGACCCTGAGCGTGGGCGATGTGCTGCTGGTCAGCGGTACGCTTGGCGATCATGGCGCAACTATCCTTAACCTGCGTGAACAGCTGGGGCTTGATGGCGAACTGGTCAGCGACTGCGCGGTATTGACGCCGCTTATCCAGACGCTACGTGATATCCCCGGCGTGAAGGCGCTGCGTGACGCGACCCGTGGCGGCGTGAATGCGGTAACGCATGAATTTGCCGCATCATGCGGGTTTGGCATTGAGCTGTCTGAAGCGGCCCTGCCCGTGAAGCCCGCGGTGCGTGGCGTTTGCGAACTGCTGGGTCTGGATGCGCTCAACTTTGCTAACGAAGGTAAGCTGGTGATTGCCGTTGAGCGTCAGGCTGCTGAAACGGCGCTTGCCGCACTGCGCGCGCATCCGTTAGGACGCGATGCCGCAATGATTGGCGAAGTGGTAGAACGCAAAGGTGTGCGTCTGGCCGGACTTTACGGCGTGAAACGAACCCTCGATTTACCACACGCCGAACCCTTACCTCGTATATGCTAGCAGCCAGTTGGCAGCATACTGTAGGCCGGATAAGACGCATTTGCGTCGACATCCGGCATTAACGCTGCATTATCGCCTGATGGCGCTTTGCTTATCAGGCCTACGGATTGCGTGACCAGCGAGTTCGCGGTCAGCTATCCGGCAATAATTTACGACTTATACCTATAATTCATTTACCGTTTTCGCACCGTTCTGCGGTGCTTTTCCTGGAAAAGCAATATGTCGTATACACCGATGAGTGACCTCGGGCAGCAAGGCCTGTTCGATATTACTCGTACATTATTACAGCAGCCCGATCTCCCGTCTCTCAGCGAGGCGCTTTCGCAGCTGGTCAAGCGTTCAGCGCTGGCCGACTGTGCGGCTATTGTCTTATGGCAGGCACAAACGCAGCGTGCGCGTTATTTTGCGGCGCGTGAAAATGGTAAACCCATCGATTATGAAGACGAAACGGTACTGGCCCATGGCCCGGTACGCCGTATTTTGTCTCGTCCCGATGCGCTGCACTGCAACTATCACGAGTTTACTGAAACCTGGCCACAGCTGGCCTCTGGCGGATTGTATTCTGAATTTGGCCACTACTGCCTACTGCCGCTGGCGGCGGATGGGCGTATCTTTGGCGGCTGTGAATTCATCCGTAACGAAGATCGTCCGTGGAGTGAAAAAGAGTACAACCGGCTGCAGACCTTCACCCAGATAGTCGGCGTCGTTGCTGAACAAATTCAAAGCAGGGTCAGCAACAACGTCGATTACGATCTGCTGTGTCGCGAGCGTGATAACTTTCGCATCCTGGTCGCCATCACCAATGCGGTGCTCTCCCGTCTGGACATTGACGAACTGGTCAGCGAAGTCGCCAAAGAGATCCACCACTATTTCGACATTGATGCCATCAGCATCGTGTTACGCAGCGATCACAAAAACAAGCTCAGCATTTATTCCACCCACTATCTGGATGAACATCATCCGGCGCACGAACAAAGTGAAGTGGATGAAGCGGGTACGCTTTCTGAACGCGTTTTCAAAAGCAAAGAGATGCTGCTGATTAATCTGAGCGAACGCGATACGCTCGCCCCTTACGAACGGATGCTGTTCGAAACCTGGGGCAACCACCTACAGACTCTGTGCCTGCTGCCGCTGATGTCCGGCAATACTATGCTCGGCGTCCTTAAGTTAGCGCAGTGCGAAGAGAAAGTGTTCACCACTGCCAATCTGAAACTGTTGCGCCAAATCGCCGAACGCGTGGCGATCGCCGTGGATAACGCCCTCGCCTATCAGGAAATTCACCGTCTGAAAGAGCGCCTGGTCGATGAAAACCTGGCGCTGACAGAACAACTCAACAACGTGGAGAGCGAGTTCGGTGAAATCATTGGCCGCAGCGAAGCCATGTACAGCGTGCTCAAGCAGGTCGAAATGGTGGCGCAAAGCGACAGCACCGTCCTGATTCTCGGCGAGACCGGAACCGGTAAGGAGCTGATCGCACGCGCAATCCACAACCTGAGTGGACGTAACGCCCGCCGGATGGTGAAAATGAACTGCGCGGCAATGCCTGCCGGATTACTGGAAAGCGATCTGTTTGGTCACGAGCGCGGCGCGTTTACCGGTGCCAGCACGCAGCGGATTGGTCGTTTCGAGCTGGCGGATAAAAGCTCGCTGTTCCTCGATGAAGTCGGTGACATGCCGCTGGAGCTTCAGCCCAAACTGCTGCGCGTACTGCAAGAGCAGGAGTTTGAACGTCTGGGCAGCAATAAACTGATCCAGACCGACGTTCGCTTGATCGCCGCCACTAACCGCGATCTGAAAAAGATGGTCGCCGATCGCGAGTTTCGTAACGATCTCTACTATCGACTGAACGTCTTCCCGATCCATCTGCCGCCACTGCGCGAGCGCCCGGAAGATATTCCGCTGCTGGTTAAAGCTTTCACCTTTAAAATTGCTCGTCGGATGGGGCGCAATATCGACAGCATTCCCGCCGAGGCGCTGCGTACGTTGAGCAGCATGGAGTGGCCGGGCAACGTGCGCGAACTGGAAAACGTGGTGGAGCGCGCAGTTCTGCTTACCCGAGGCAACGTGCTGCAGCTGTCCCTGCCGGATATTGCCGCGTTGACGCCGTCTGCACCACCGGTAGCCACCGAAGTTGCGCAGGATGGCGAGGACGAATACCAGTTGATCATGCGCGTTCTGAAAGAGACCAACGGCGTGGTTGCCGGTCCTAAAGGCGCGGCGCAGCGCCTGGGACTGAAGCGCACCACGTTACTCTCGCGCATGAAGCGATTGGGCATCGATAAGGATGCGCTGGTTTAGCCAGTGAGACTATACTGGGTGATAACTCAACGAAAGGAGGCAGTATGGCGGTATCAGCACGTAATCAATTAACCGGTACAGTCAGTGCAGTTGCCACTGGCGCAGTAAATGATGAAGTTGAACTGACGCTGGCTGGCGGCGCAAAACTGGTCGCAATTGTGACCCATAGCAGTCAGCAGGCACTGGGTCTGGCGAAAGGAAAAGAAGCCATTGCGCTGATCAAAGCGCCGTGGGTGACGCTGGCGACTGAAGACTGTGGCCTGAAATTCTCTGCCCGTAACCAATTTGCCGGTAGCGTTTCACAGGTAACCGAAGGCGCCGTTAACGCCACCGTACACATCGAAACTGATGCCGGTTTTGACATTGTCGCGGTCGTGACGAACGAAAGTCAGCAAGAGATGAAACTGAGCCAGGGAAGCCGCGTTATTGCGCTGATCAAAGCCTCAGCCATTCTGATTGCCACCAAAGCGTAATATCCATTCATCATCGCATGGCAAGATTGCCCGATGGCGCTACGCTTATCGGGCCTACGCACAGGTGAGCTTGCTGGCCGGATAAGGCATCGCCGCTATCCGGCACAAAATAACCAGATTACTTCTTGCGCTGATATTTCTCAGGTAATTCCGGGACAGGACGCTTGTCATCAATCAGATGGCGAACGGTCAGAACCGGGTGACGCCAGAGCATTCTCGGCCCGGCCCAACGCATAATTTGCTTCATCTCTTCGCGTTTGGCAGATTGATAGCAGTGCACCGGACACTGCTTACAGGCCGGTTTTTCCTCACCAAATACGCACTTATCGAGGCGCTTTTGCGCATAAGCAAACAACGTATCGTAATGCCCTGGCTCGTCTGAAGCTTCCGGACACTGGCTTTCGTACAGCGAGATCATCTTTTGGATCGTCATTTTTTCACGAGCAATACGTTTGCCGGACATGATGCCTCCATAGCTAAGTTGCATAAATAATACACCTTAAAAATACGCAGCACTATTACCTGAAGGTGATACATCCTCACCCCATGCAAATAAGAATTATTTTCATTTATTTATGCCATGTGCTATATAACATAGCAAAGGCTATATTCGATGATAAATTAACCATTTTGTTGTGAGGGATACTATGCCGCATCTGCCCCATCTGAAATCGTTTCTCCTTGCCAGCGTAATCACGGCGCTGACGCTGTCTCCTGCCTGGGCGAAAGATAAATTTAAGGTAATAACCACCTTTACGGTGATTGCCGATATGGCGAGCAACGTGGCTGGCGACGCAGCAGAGGTCAGTTCCATCACCAAACCCGGCGCAGAAATTCACGAATATCAGCCCACACCAGGGGATATTAAACGCGCACAGGGTGCACAACTGATCCTCTCCAACGGCCTCAATCTGGAGCTGTGGTTTACCCGCTTCTACCAACATCTGTCCGGCGTACCGGAAGTGATGGTCTCAAATGGCGTACAACCAATGGGTATCAGCGAAGGGCCGTACAACGGCAAACCGAACCCGCATGCCTGGATGTCAGCGGAGAACGCACTCATCTACGTGGATAACATTCGCGATGCGCTGATGAAATACGATCCAGACAATGCCGCCACTTACCAGAAAAATGCGGAGAATTATAAAGCGAAAATCCAGCAGACCCTGGCGCCGCTGCATGCTGAACTGGTAAAACTCCCCGCCGATAAACGCTGGCTGGTCACCAGCGAAGGCGCATTCTCATACCTGGCACGTGATAACGGCCTGAAAGAGCTGTATCTGTGGCCGATCAATGCCGATCAGCAAGGGACGCCCAAACAGGTACGCAAAGTGATCGACGCGATCAAGGAGCATCAAATCCCCACTGTATTTAGCGAAAGTACCGTTTCCGACAAGCCTGCGCGTCAGGTCGTCCGTGAGTCTGGCGCGCATTATGGCGGTGTGCTGTATGTCGATTCGCTCAGTGCTGCCGACGGTCCGGTACCGACCTATCTGGATTTACTGCGCGTAACGACAGAAACCATCGTCGGCGGCATCAACGACGGGTTAAGGAGCCAAAAATGAGTCAATCTGCGATTACCGTGAATCAGGTTACGGTGACGTATCGCAACGGGCACACCGCACTGCGGGACGCCACTTTTCAGGTTCCGGGCGGCTCAATTGCCGCCCTGGTCGGCGTCAACGGTTCGGGGAAATCAACGCTATTTAAAGCGCTGATGGGGTTTGTCCGTCTGGCGAAGGGGGAAATATCTATTCTGCAGCAACCGGTGAATAAGGCGCTCAAACAGAATCTGATCGCCTATGTCCCCCAGTCAGAAGAGGTGGACTGGTCGTTTCCGGTACTGGTGGAAGATGTGGTGATGATGGGACGCTTTGGCCATATGGGCTGGTTGCGTCGGCCAAAACAGATCGACCACGACTGCGTGGATGCGGCGCTGGCGCGGGTTGACATGCTGGACTATCGCCACCGCCAGATTGGTGAACTCTCTGGTGGGCAGAAAAAACGCGTCTTTCTGGCGCGCGCCATTGCACAGGACGGCCAGGTTATTTTACTGGATGAACCCTTCACCGGTGTGGATGTAAAAACCGAGGCGCGTATCATCGACCTGCTGCGCGAATTGCGTGATGAGGGCCGGACGATGCTGGTCTCCACCCATAACCTGGGCTCGGTCACCGAGTTTTGTGATTACACGGTAATGATTAAAGGCACCGTGCTGGCAAGCGGCCCAACCGAAACCACCTTTACCACCGAGAACCTTGAACAGGCATTTAGCGGCGTTCTGCGTCACGTTGCCCTGAGCGGCGGCGAACAACACGTGATTACCGATGATGAACGTCCGTTTATTTCGCGACGCCCGGCAAGCGAGGGGGAATAATCATGAACTGGCTGACAGAGCCGTTTGGTTACCAGTATATGCTCAACGCCATGTGGGTCTCGGCGATGGTCGGTGGCCTGTGCGCGTTTCTCTCCTGCTATCTGATGCTTAAAGGCTGGTCGCTGATTGGCGATGCGCTATCGCACTCTATCGTGCCGGGCGTGGCCGGAGCCTATATGCTAGGGCTTCCCTTCGCGCTGGGTGCATTTCTTTCCGGTGGACTGGCTGCGGGCAGCATGCTGTTTCTCAATCAACGTTCACGCCTGAAGGAAGATGCGATTATCGGGCTGATTTTTTCGTCTTTTTTCGGTATCGGGCTTTTTATGGTGTCGCTCAATCCGATGTCGGTGAACATCCAGACCATTATTCTCGGTAATATCCTGGCAATTGCGCCGGAAGATATTCTGCAACTGGCGATCATCGGCGTGGTATCGCTGACCATCCTGCTATTGAAGTGGAAAGATTTGATGGTGGTCTTTTTTGATGAAAACCACGCCCGGTCTATCGGTCTGAATCCAGGTCGGCTGAAGCTGCTGTTTTTTACCCTGCTCTCCGTTTCAACGGTAGCCGCCCTGCAAACCGTCGGCGCCTTTCTGGTGATTTGCCTGGTAGTCACTCCCGGCGCCACAGCCTGGCTGTTGACCGATCGTTTTCCTCGCCTGCTGGCGATCGCCGTGGCTATCGGTAGCCTGACCAGCTTTTTCGGCGCCTGGCTGAGCTACTGGCTGGATGGTGCAACCGGCGGAATTATCGTCGTACTGCAAACGCTGCTGTTCCTGCTGGCGTTTGTCTTCGCCCCCAAACACGGTCTGCTGGCGAATCGCCGCCGCGCCCGCCAGGTCAATAAGGAGCTGGTATGATCTTAACAACGCTGCTGGAACCCTTTCAGTTTAGCTTTATGGTCAATGCGCTGGTCATCTCCACTATTGTGGCTATCCCCTGCGCGTTGCTATCGGTTTTTTTGGTGCTCAAGGGTTGGGCGTTGATGGGTGATGCCATGAGCCATGCGGTTTTTCCAGGGATCGTTCTGGCGTATATCGCAGGCATCCCGCTGGCAATTGGCGCATTTATCGCTGGATTGTTCTGCGCGATAGCAACCGGATACCTCGACGATAACAGCCGCATTAAGCGCGACACCATCATGGGCATTGTTTTCTCCGGGATGTTTGGTGCGGGACTGGTGCTGTATGTTTCCATTCAGTCGGAAGTGCATCTGGATCATATTCTGTTCGGCGATATGCTCGGCATATCACTGAGCGATATCGTGCAAACAACGGCGATTGCTTTGGGGATCGCGCTTATCATCGGGCTGAAGTGGAAAGATCTGCTGCTGCATGCGTTCGACCCACATCAGGCCAAGGCCAGTGGGCTTAACACCGCCCTGCTGCACTACGGCCTGTTGTGCATGATCGCCCTGACGATTGTCGCCACGCTAAAATCAGTTGGGATTATTTTGTCGATTTCTTTACTGATTGCGCCCGGCGCCATCGCGATTTTAATGACGCGAAAATTTTCTCACGCCTTGTGGCTGGCGGTGGTGATGTCGGTCATTACCTCATTTATGGGGGTGTATCTGTCATTTTTCATCGACAGCGCACCGGCTCCCACCATCGTCGTATTATTTTCCCTGCTGTTTGTGATTACTTTTATTTATGCAACCCTGCGCGATCGGCGTTTAGAGAATCAACTTCAGCTGCATGATGTATAAATAATGCTTCATGGTATGTCAGCTAATGATGTTTATGCCTCTAAAGCCTCGTTTCCACATCCTGACGGGTATTATCGTTATTCCATAAGATAAAAAGAGCAACCACGAAATGAAAGAGTAATTTGATACAAACTTCACCAACCACACTTCAATGGTACATTGGGGTGTGGCATTGATATTTGAATTTCACCTATTAAAGATAAAGAAAATCGACTCATTAACCGGTGTTTTATTAACCATCTAACTTTATGATCATTGTTTCGATACTCACTGAAGAAGGATAAGTTGCAGGTTTATAGATAAACCCATACAACATCGGCAAAATTCATATCACACACAAAAAAAATAATTAATAATTTCTTATTAAGCCATACTACTGGCGGGTTATGGCTCCAAAACCCTTCGCCGCCCCCCCCATAACTGAGCCGTATATGCACTCTGAGCATTCAGCCACGCTCTTTGAGCAGCCTGGACAGACATTAATCTCAAAGGTTAAATCACATCAACATCATTATTTAGCCTGCACTTCTGAAAATGATATCAGGCATAAAAGCAATGCTGAGAGGGACTCGTCCCACACCATTAAAAATTGAAATTTAACCCTTCACAATCAAACAATCAAAGAATAAAAAACTATAATAATCAATTTTTATGAATTATATGGCTAGAAAAATAAAAATACTGTTTCATATCAGTCATCCAATCCGACCTGTAACCAGGCTCATTAATCAGGAAAGTTAATATGACGTTAAGAAAGACATACATGAAACTTGCGCTGGCTATTTTGTTCGAAATATTTGCAACAACTATGCTAGTCCTTTCTGAAGGATTTACCCGCATCCTTCCTTCTGTTTTAGCCATAATAGGATATGGGCTTTGCTATTATATTCTAACTTATGTGTTTCGCAGAATGCACCTTGGCGTTGCTTATGCGATCTGGTCTGGTGTGGGTATCGTCGCAGTAAATATAATTGGCATGTTAAATTTCGGCCATTCAATAAGTGGGGGCCACTTACTGGGCATGTGGTTAATCGTTGCCGGAGTTATTGTTATTAATTTTTCCGCAAAATATAAAACGATGGAAAACACATGATTCAAATAATACTCATGAGTACAACGTGGTTATTTATTGCCATTCTTACTGAGGTTTTTGGCACTGCCATGCTACCCAAAACCCGACATTTTCAGAGACTCGTCCCAACCATATTTTGTGCGTTAAGTTACGTAGTCTGTTTTTATGCCCTGGGGCAGGCAATGAAATTAATGACACCAGGTATCGCTTACGCAATCTGGTGTGGTATGGGCACAGTATTAATTACTGTGATAAGTAGTATTTATTACGACATGCATACCAGCATATTTGAAAAAGCAGGTATTGCACTGATCCTGAGTGGCACGCTGCTGATGGGATTTGCATAAAAGGAGTTATTAAATGGAAAAGCAACTTACCGATCGTATTGACGCCCTGAAAGTCCAATATTTCAGCGCAAAGCCGTTTATCTCTGTTTCAAGGGCACAGGCGGTTACAGAAGTCTATAAAAACAACCCCGGGCTGGATCTGATTATGTTACGGGCACTGGCCTTTCGGCGCGCCTGCGAACAGGCACCTTTATGGATTGCCGAGAATGAGCTTATTATCAGCCACCCGGCAGGCGGTCCGCGCGGTGGAGAAGTATCACCAGAGCTCAGCTGGCGCTGGGTGGCTGAAGAACTGGATACCGTAAAAGAGCGTAAACAGGATCCCTATCAGATAAGTGACAGCGCAAAGCGTATTCTCAGAGAAGAAATCTTCCCTTTTTGGCGCGGTCGCTCGCTGGATGAAATCGCAGAAACGCAACTCCGTCATGCAGGCCTCTGGGAATGGTGCAATGAGTACGGCGTCTGCGACGTGACCATTAAAACCCAGAATGGCGGTGGTGATACCTGTCCGGGTTACGACACGTTATTACTGACAGAAGGTATGGGCGGTTTACGTGACAGGGCTATTCACGCAATTGAACAGCTAAGTTTAACCTGCGCAGAAGATATGGAACGCCACCAATTCTATCTGGCAATGAAAGAGACCTGCGATGCGGTGATCCATTACGCCCATCGTTACAGCGACTACGCCGCACAACTGGCTGCTGAACAAACCGATCCTCAACGCAGAGTAGAGTTGAACCGTCTCGCTGACATTTGTCGCCGTGTACCGGAACACGCGCCGCGTAATTTTTATGAGGCGCTTCAGTCCCTGTGGTTTGTACAGTCTCTGTTTTGTCTTGAAGAAAACCAGACCGGTATTTCACTGGGACGCGTCGATCAGTATCTCTGGCCATTACTGGAGCGTGACCTGGCAGAAGGGACATTGACTCATGCCCAGGCAGAAGAGTTACTGTGTTGCTGGATGATTAAAATGGCAGAGAGTTTGTGGATTTGTAGTGAGTCTACAGCAAAATATTTCGCTGGGTATCAACCATTTATCAATATGGTTGTTGGCGGGCAAAAACGTGAGGGCGGCGATGCCACCAATCCGCTGACAATGATGATTATGGCCTGCTCACGCAAGTTGAAAATTTATCAACCCAGCCTGGCTGTAAGGATACATAACCAGTCACCGTGGCACTATCTGCGCGAAATTGTGGAAGTTATCCGCGGGGGAACAGGTTTTCCGGCCTGCCATTTCGATGACGCGCATATCAAAATGATGCTGCGCAAGGGATTTGATTATGAAGATGCCCGTGATTATTGCCTGATGGGCTGTGTTGAGCCTCAAAAGTCCGGGAAAATGTATCAATGGACATCTGTAGGCTATACCACGTTTACTCGGCCGCTGGAACTGGCGTTTAGTAATGGTTATGGGCCGCAAGGTGAGCGTATCGGTCCGCAGACCGGCGAACTGACAGAGATGACCACTTACAACGATTTTGAAGCGGCAGTAAAACAGCAACTGGCGGCTATTACGGCTAAAGCGGCCCAAGCCACACTCATCATCCAGAAGTTGCACAGACAGTATGCGCCAAAACCGCTTATTTCCTGCCTGATTGAGGGATGCCTGGAAAAAGGTCGCGATGTTACCGCGGGCGGAGCGTGGTTAAACAACGGCCCCGGGCTTATCTGGACAGGTCTGGCTGATTTAGCGAACGGGTTGATGGCCATTAAAAAAGTGGTGTATGAGCAAGAGCAGGTCACTCTGACTGAGCTGGATGAAGCGTTGAAAGCCAATTTTGTTGGGCATGAAGCGCTTCGTCAGCACTGCCTGCGAGCACCGAAATACGGCAATGATATTGCAGAAGTTGACGAACTGGCGCGTTCCCTTATTCATTACACTGAGCAAGAGCATCGCCGCTATCACATGCTTTATGGCCGCTTCACGCACGGCACGCTATCTATTTCAAATAATACGCCGTTCGGACTGGCAACCGGTGCGTTGCCTGGCGGCAGACTGGCTCATAAACCTCTGGCCGACGGGATAAGCCCATCGCAGCAAACCGATATCAATGGCCCGACGGCAGTGATTAACTCGGTGAGCAGGATAAACGTTGAAGAGATGGAAATCGGCATGGTGCATAACCTCAAACTAATGCACGGTATGTTGGAAAGCGATGAAGGCATTAATCAGCTGATTAACCTGCTTCGCACCGCCAGTATGCTTGGTAATGGGCAAATGCAGTTTAGCTACGTCGATAATGAAGAGCTGAAGCGCGCGCAGGCACGCCCGGAGGAGTATCCGAATTTGATGATTCGTGTGGCCGGATATAGCGCATTTTTTGTTGAACTCAGCCGTGAGGTGCAGGATGAAATCATTAGCCGTACCGTTCAACATGAATGCTGAGCCGCTAACAGGCCGCGTCTTTAATATTCAGCGCTTCTCGTTACATGATGGCCCGGGTATTCGCAGCGTCGTATTCCTTAAAGGATGTCAGATGAGCTGTATTTGGTGCGCGAATCCCGAAGGATTGCGCCAGGATAATGACGTGCTGTGGCGTGCCAGTAGTTGCCAGCACTGCGGGGCCTGCGTTGATGCCTGCCAGAAAGGTATTCATCAGTGGAGTAATAAGCATCACGTTATTGATCCCAGTATGTCGTGTGATGGCTGCCGTCTTTGTGAAGAAGCTTGCCCGTCCCAGGCGCTTAAGATTGTCGGACGTCAGATGTCAGTTGATGAGGTACATCAAGAGGTCGTAAAAGATGTAGCTTATTATCAGTTATCAGGAGGAGGCGTTACGCTCAGCGGCGGTGAAGTGATGCTTCAACCGGATTTTGCAGTCCAGGTACTACAAAACTTACGCCGGGAGGGTATCCATACCGCGGTGGAAACGGCAGGGTTCGCCCCCTGGTCAGCGGTTGATAAAGTCAGCACGGTGGCTGATCTGGTGCTCTATGATCTCAAGCTGGCGGATGACACACTTCATCAACGATTTACCGGGGTCAGTAATATCCGTATTTTACGCAATCTTGAAAAATTACTGACGTTGAATACTCCAGTGCGCCTGAGGATCCCAGTGATTCCCGGCGTTAACGATTCATCACATGAAATAAATAATATGCTCCAGCTTATCAGCAATCTTACTGCCGGAAAGACATCCTTTCAGGGTATTGATTTATTGCCTTACCATGCTTACGGCGTACAAAAATACTCACTGCTGGGACGCGATTACCCGGCCAGTACTATTATCAGGAAGGGTACAGAAAGTAATGGCGCAACATTCCTTCAGATTGCAAAAGACAGAGGAATCTCCGCTACGCTTTCAACCAGCCTGGTGGGTTAAAAGAACTGTACCGCAATTGCACAACTTTGGTTTAACAACATTACTCATTTTTTCAGCAAACTGTCTGTTATCTGTAGTAATTTTGTTGATAAGCTAATAACAGAGAATATTACCACTTCGGGCTAAATTCATTAGCGACTGTTAAATTCGTTAATAATTACCAGTTATATTGATGAGAAATTTCATAAATGTAACCAATGTACGGGAGGCAATTTAGCGCATAATCACCCGGATATCTGTGTTATAATTTTCTGTAATAACGCAGGTATCTGGTAATTGCCAATATGATTTTTTTAATTGCGGAGAAAATAAAGTTTAATCCAGAGGATGGATCGCTAACCCATTGTGCCACACAGGAAACGGTAAAACTCACCCTAACGGCCAGTCGCTTGCTGGAAACCCTATTAGGGGCGTCTGAAGGGATACTATCACGTGAGAAATTATTAACTATGGTATGGGACGATTATGGCTTACAGGCGTCCAATAGCAGCCTTAATCAGTATATCAGCATCTTACGTCGCACATTATCTGCATTCGGCTGTGAAGAACTGATAATTACTGTACCGAAGATGGGGTTCAGGCTAAATCCTGACATCACGCTTCAGTTAACCCAGACAGTGCCGTTCAGTATACCTGAACAGGTCAATTCTCAACGTGCCGGGAAACTGTTTTCTTTAAAAAATGCGTATCTCACGGTGATTATCGTTCTGACATTATTCATTTGCGGTGCGATCGTTTTTTTTAATACCGTCTCATCGGTCAGTACCAGCCACTACCCGTTGTATAAAGACAGTCTGGCGACCGGGTGCGAGGTGGTGTATATGAAAAATCTGAGTGAGCGAGATCGGGAGAAAGCCAGGCAGAATATTGCTGCCATTCTTAAGGACAATGCTGCCACCTGCGGCCCTGAACAAAAGGTGATATTTGACAGCAATGACTCCTTTACCGCGCGAAGCGCCGGGCGCACCCTTTTTTCGCTTTGCACCGCAGGAAAAAATCATCAAATTATCGCGTGTGACAACGTCTACTACCACAACTGGAAGCAATCATGAAAATTAAATGGATAGTGTGCATGGGTCTTGTCCTGATTGCTGTCTGCCTGGGTGTTTCATTTAACTATGCCCATGGTATCAGTAACTTCAAATGTACGAATCAGTCACGCTATCGTATAACAAGAAATTCAGTGGTATATGATTTCTATGTTAAGCAAACCATTCAATTATATGAAGATAATACGGGTTTTATTTCATTTAATGGTAAGGTTGTGGGAGGCGATGTAACACAAAGCGTGAGCCGTAAAATTCTTCTGCGGGATGGCCGCCAGATAGATAACCATACTCTCCAGTACCAGAATGACGGTGTTCGCAGATTACCGGCAGATCATGTTGAGGATGATATTTTTCAAATCTTACTGGCAGAAGTCGGCGGTGATGACGCAACCCTGATTTTTGAGCGTGAAAGAATTGATAACCACGCCTGGCTTATCGGTAATCCGGATGCCTAGGTTCTGACTTGTGTTGAATATTAAAACAATAAAAGCGTGACTACAGAGTTAAATAATTAAACCTGCAATGACATTAAGTCACCGCCCTTGTTTTAATATTAAATTATAGCAGTATTAAACAACATCCTGAATTTATCATACCGTGTACCAATGGCTACCCCTCATTACGGTTGCGGGTACACAGTGATATTGAATGCGGTGACTGAACTTTTACCAATAAGCATTTGAATTAACTCGTCCATGCCTCCGGAGTAAGGACCGTGTTGTATCTGTTTCTTCTTGTACGACAAGAATACGTGTAACTAGCGGAAAAATAAAGGAAGTTATATACCAACCAAACTGAGTCTGCATTGTGCCAGCCTCTGGCTGGCATTCTGTTTTCGTCCGCTCACATATATAACCCTACAAAATTAATTACATCATTATCGCTGAGGATATAAAATTGTTTCGTTATTTACCCCTGATTATCTTTGCCGCTTTTTTAATTACAGCGTGCGAGCAGAAAGAAATAGATTTACCCATTCAACCTCGCACAATTAAAGTTGTGGAGGTGGGAAAGTCTGAAAAGGCCCGTCAACGTATTCTCCCCGCAAGAATTGAGTACAGCGATTCCACTGCACTATCTTTTGAACGCTCCGGCCGTATTGAATGGCTTGATATCCGCCAGGGAACTCCAGTGGCGAAAGGACAAGTGATCGCCCGACTCTCTACCGATGAAGCTCGGCAACGGGTAAAAGAACGGCAGACTACAGCCGACCTTGCACAGCGACAGTTTGAACGCTTCCAGGCATTGTCTGCGCGCCATGCCGTCTCGCGTGATGAGATGGATGTACAACGTGCCAGAAAAGATGCTGCAAACGCGGCGCTACAGATCGCTCGCGAAGAACTGAACCAAATGATACTCACCGCCCCGTTCTCCGGTATCGCTGTCAGTGTAAATGCTCGAAACCATCAGGTTGTGGCAGCCGGACAGGCTATCGCCACTCTGGCTCGCACCGACATGCTCGATGTGGCATTCAGCGTGCCGGAAAACCTGTTTACCGCAATGGACATTCGCAATATGGCCTATCGACCACTGGTGCACATCACTGCACTGCCGGGCCGCCAGTTTCAGGCTGATTACAAAGAGCACTCGGCTAGCAGCAACAATAACACGCTCACCTGGAAGATGATTTTAACCATGCCACGACCGTCTGACTTCCCTGCTGTTGCTGGGGTCAGTGGTACGGTCACCATCGATCTATCAAAACTGCCAGCCAGTACCTTGCGTGAAAAGCTGGTCGTGCCAGTTGAAGCTGTGTTTAACCCGGACAACAGCCCACTCAATCACCCCCACGTCTGGGTGGTAAAGGGCAGCGGCGAGCAGCTTACGCTGGAAGAACGCAGTGTAACCACTGGTGAACTCACCGAGGGCGGTATCGTAATAACACACGGTCTAACAAACGGTGAACGGGTGGTCGCTGCCGGGGTGAATGAAATACATGCTCAGCAGCAGGTTCGTATCTGGACACGTGAGGGGGGACTGTAATGGATATCTCCCGACAGTTTATTAATAATCCCGTCCGTGTCTGGCTGCTCATTCTGTTACTAGGTATCGGCGGTATTTTTGCACTACTTAACATCGGTCGTCTTGAAGATCCAGAGTTTGCTATTAAAAGCGCCGTGGTTGTTACCCTCTATCCTGGGGCATCCGCCGAGCAAGTGGAAGAAGAAGTAACGCAACCACTGGAGAAAGCCCTGCAGCAACTGCCCTATCTGGATAACATCAGCTCGATTTCATCCAACGGGATGTCGCAAATCACAGTGAACATCGCTTCGCACTACCACTCGGATAAATTACCCCAAATCTGGGACGAATTACGTCGTCGGGTAGGTGATGCAGGACGCGTTTTTCCGCCTGGTGTCATGCAGCCCTTCGTAAACGATGATTTTGGCGATGTTTTTGGCTTTTTCTTCTCAATTTCCGGTGACAATTTCAGCAATAAAGAGCTTGCACAATATGCCGAACAGCTGCGACGTGAGCTGGTACTGGTACCTGGCGTAGGCAAGGTCATGACCGGAGGAATCATAACGTCACAGATCAATGTAGAGGTGTCACTGATAAAAATGGCTGCGCGCGGCATCACGCCGGCTCAGCTATCCGCTGCGCTGAGTCGACTGAATATTGTGTCAAACGCAGGGGTGATAAAATCTGGTACAGAATCAATCCGTATACATTCCACCGGCGAATTCGAAAATCTTGATGAACTGGGCCATCTGCTTGTTAGCCCAGCGGGTGACAGCGCCAGCACACGCCTGAAAGATATAGCCACACTCACGCGCGGTCTCGCTGATTCACCCTCCAGCATTTATCACGCCAATGGTCAACCCGCCGTGATGATGGGGGTATCATTTATACCCGGTGTTAATGTGATTGACGTGGGACAAGCGCTGAAATCTAAGTTACTACAGATGTCTGAGGAAAAACCCGCCGGTCTGCAGATCGGTGTATTTTACGACCAGTCTGCTGAAGTGGCATCTTCAGTAAATGGCTTTCTTACTAATTTTCTAATGGCGCTGACGATAGTCATCGGAATTTTGGTGATATTCATGGGTCTGCGCAGCGGCATTATTATAGCCCTGTCATTAGCGCTCAATGTGCTGGGCACGTTGTTTATTATGTATCTGTGGGGACTTGAGCTTCAGCGCATCTCCCTGGGGGCGCTGATAATCGCGCTGAGTATGCTGGTAGATAATGCGATAGTGATTGTGGAGGGATTACTCATTTCGCGTCAGCAGGGCGCGTCAGGGGTAAAAGCGCTAAACTTTATTATTCGGCGATCCGCACTTCCACTGTTGGGAGCCACAATTATTGCTATCCTGGCATTTGCTCCTATTGGCCTGTCACAGGACTCAACGGGCGAATACTGTAAATCGCTGTTTCAGGTATTGTTAATTTCACTGATGCTGAGTTGGTTCACAGCCCTAACCATTACGCCGGCACTGGTTAAATGGTGGCTATTTAAAACCGAGTCCCCTCTTAAGCAGCCATCAGAATTCGCTCCCTATAGTGGCAGTTTTTACCGACTCTATCAGCGCATCCTGAATACTCTGTTGGCACACAAAACAGTCACACTTTCAGTCATGGCAGTACTGCTGGCGTTGGCAATCTGGGGCTTTGGCTCGGTACGACAAAATTTCTTTCCTTCAGCCAGTACACCGATTTTTTTTGTGGATCTGTGGCTACCTTATGGTACAGACATCACCTCCACGGAAAAGATGGCTAGTGATATTGAAAAAATAATTAACGGTCGCCCAGGCGTGGTTTCCACGGTGTCAACGATAGGTCATGGCAGCATGCGGTTTATCCTGACTTACAACGGTCAGCGTCAGTACAGCAATTACGCACAAATCATGGTAAGAATGGACAATGAGCGCAATATTGGGGCACTGGCGAGCCAGTTGGATACCGTTATCGCGCAGGATTACCCGCAGGTCAATGCCAGTACCAATCGCGTGATGTTTGGCCCTTCGGGCAGTAGCAGTATTGAGGTACGCATCAGAGGGACAGCGCCCGATATCATGCGCCAGATTGCCAGCAAAGTAAGTACTATTCTGGCCGACAATCGCGATACCAGTAGTGTAAGTAACGACTGGCAAAACCGCAGTAAAGTCATTCGCCCGCAATATAATCCAGTGCTCGGTCAAGAGTTAGGTGTGGATAAAAAAGAAGTAGATGACGCGCTGGAAATGAATTTTTCCGGCAGTCGCATCGGACTATATCGCGAAGGCACGGATATGATGCCGATAGTGGTGCGTCCGCCCGAAAACGAGCGGCATGACATTAATCATCTTAATAATGTCCAGGTCTGGAGCCAAAATCAGCAACGCTATATTCCACTCAGTAACGTGGTCGATGGGTTCGTATTGCAATGGGAAAATCCACTGATTCTGCGTCGCGATCGCAGCAGGGTTATGACCGTCATGACCAACCCTGACCCACTGAGCAATGCCACTTCCGCCGATATTCTGGCGCGCGTTCGCCCACAGATTGAACAGATTCCGTTGCCGCACGGTTACAACATTACGTGGGGAGGAGATGCGGAAAGTTCAAGCGAGGCACAGCAAGGCCTGTTCTCTACCCTGCCGTTAGGTTATCTGGTGATGTTCACCATTACCGTGTTGATGTTTAGTTCGCTGAAAAATGCTTTCGCCATCTGGCTTACCGTGCCGCTGGCATTAATTGGCGTTACAGCGGGGTTTTTACTTATCGACATTCCGTTTGGCTTTATGGCCCTGATAGGTTTGCTGAGTCTGAGTGGAATGTTGATCCGTAACGGGATTGTCCTGGTTGAGGAGATTGAGCATCAGAAACAGGTGAAGCCGCAACATGAAGCGATTATATCCGCCGCCACTTCACGTTTACGTCCTGTTCTGCTCACAACCTTCACCACTGTACTGGGTTTCGCGCCACTGCTGAGGGATGTCTTTTTTCAGAGTATGGCCGTGGTTGTTATGTTTGGTCTGGGTTTTGCGACGATCCTTACCTTAATGGTTCTGCCGGTCATCTATGACTGCCTGCACCGTGCGGAGACACCATGAAACATCACGGGGTAAATGTTAAAAATCGACAGACTGCTTGTCGGTTTGCTTTTTTCTGGGGCATGCTGATGTTTGTTTTCAATTATGTACCAGCGCTCGGCTCCTTACTTGCCGCGATTCCGCCGGTCCTTCAGACGCTGATCTTTTTCGATATACAGGCCGGCCTGTTGGTCGCCGGATTTTTCGTGATGCTAAACCTTTCTCTGAGTTCAGTGATGGAGCCACTTATACTCGGCAAACGGCTGAATTTACCACTGACGGTTCAACTACTGGCATTCCTGATCTGGCAGGCACTACCTGGCATAACTGGAGCGATACTGGCCATACTCACCTTTTTACTGAAAAAAGTGTGGCGAGCATTACGTGAACTGGAATGGCGTATATCAGCAGACGAGAGAAGTCGTGGAAAGTTACCAATTTTAACCTGAACAAGTTTACCAGTCGGGGACTCGCGTAACGGTAGAAAAAAGAATTCATCCCGGTGGCACCACATGAGAGACGTAAACCACGATTTTCGCCTACGTCAGCTTCATCTTTGCCACCAGGCTTCATCATTTTTACCGCTTTAAACGAAAGTGGCTTTCCCTCTTGTTTTCCTGCCATAAAGACTCCGTTATCATGCACCTTATGCAGTCATGAATTCCTACTGTTAACTGTAGGATTTCATGATATTCGATGAGACAACGTGAAACCTAATGATAACCATAAAATTCACTAACTCATTAAAAATTAAGAAATATGGATATCACACTCCAATGAGTACAATAGAAAATCTAGACTCTCACACGCCTATGATGCAGCAGTATCTCAAGCTGAAGGCTCAGCATCCGGAAATACTGCTGTTTTACCGCATGGGCGACTTTTATGAACTGTTTTATGACGATGCGAAACGCGCGTCTCAGCTGCTTGATATCTCCCTGACCAAACGCGGTGCATCCGCAGGTGAGCCGATCCCGATGGCGGGCATTCCTCACCATGCGGTCGAGAACTACCTCGCCAAGCTGGTCAATCAGGGTGAATCTGTCGCTATTTGTGAGCAGATTGGCGATCCGGCGACCAGCAAAGGGCCGGTTGAACGCAAAGTGGTACGCATTGTCACGCCGGGTACCATCAGCGATGAAGCACTTTTACAGGAACGTCAGGACAACCTGCTGGCCGCCGTCTGGCAGGACAGTAAAGGCTTTGGCTACGCTACGCTGGACATCAGTTCCGGGCGTTTTCGCGTCAGTGAACCCGCAGACCGTGAGACAATGGCTGCGGAACTACAGCGTACCAACCCCGCCGAATTGCTGTATGCCGAGGATTTCGCTGAAACTTCACTGATTGAAGGACGCCGCGGCCTGCGTCGTCGTCCGCTGTGGGAATTTGAAATTGATACCGCCCGCCAACAGTTGAACCTGCAGTTTGGCACGCGAGATCTGATTGGCTTTGGCGTGGAAAATGCCCCGCGTGGATTATGCGCCGCCGGCTGTCTGCTGCAATACGTCAAAGATACCCAGCGCACTTCGCTGCCGCATATTCGTTCCATCACCATGGAACGTCAGCAGGACAGCATCATTATGGATGCCGCCACGCGCCGCAATCTGGAAATTACCCAGAACCTGGCGGGCGGCGTTGAAAACACGCTGGCGTCAGTACTCGACTGCACCGTGACGCCAATGGGCAGCCGTATGCTCAAGCGCTGGCTGCATATGCCTGTGCGCGACACTAAAATCCTCACCGAGCGCCAACAAACCATCGGCGCGCTGCAGGATGCCACCAGCGAATTACAACCCGTGCTGCGTCAGGTGGGCGATCTGGAACGTATTCTGGCACGTCTGGCACTGCGTACCGCGCGTCCACGCGATCTGGCACGCATGCGCCATGCCTTCCAGCAATTACCGGAACTGCGCGCGCAGCTGGAAAGCGTAGACAGTGCCCCCGTGCAAATGCTGCGCGAAAAAATGGGCGAATTTAGCGAACTACGTGAACTGCTGGAACGCGCCGTCGTCGAAGCACCACCCGTGCTTGTACGCGACGGCGGCGTCATTGCCCCGGGCTACAATGAAGAGCTGGACGAGTGGCGAGCGCTGGCTGATGGCGCAACTGACTATCTGGACAGACTGGAAATCCGTGAGCGCGAGCGCACCGGTCTGGATACGCTGAAGGTTGGGTTTAACGCCGTTCATGGCTACTACATTCAGATCAGCCGTGGGCAGAGTCATCTGGCACCGATTAACTACGTGCGTCGCCAGACGTTGAAAAACGCCGAACGCTACATTATTCCGGAACTGAAAGAGTACGAAGACAAAGTTCTGACGTCAAAAGGCAAAGCGCTGGCGCTGGAAAAACAGCTGTATGACGAGCTGTTCGACATGCTGTTGCCGCATCTGGCTGATTTGCAACAGAGCGCCAGCGCGCTGGCGGAGTTGGACGTACTGGTCAACCTGGCCGAACGCGCTTATACCCTGAACTACACCTGCCCGACCTTCACCAATAAACCCGGTATCCGTATTACTGAGGGTCGTCATCCGGTGGTTGAACAGGTGCTGAGTGAGCCGTTTATCGCCAACCCGCTCAACCTCTCGCCCCAACGACGGATGCTAATTATCACCGGGCCGAACATGGGCGGTAAAAGTACCTATATGCGCCAGACTGCGTTGATTGCGCTACTGGCCTACATCGGCAGCTACGTTCCGGCGCAGAAAGTGGAAATAGGCCCGATCGATCGGATCTTTACCCGCGTGGGCGCGGCGGATGATCTGGCATCCGGTCGTTCTACCTTTATGGTAGAAATGACCGAAACCGCCAACATTCTGCATAACGCCACCGAGAACAGCCTGGTACTGATGGATGAGATTGGACGCGGCACCTCCACCTACGATGGCCTGTCGCTGGCATGGGCGTGCGCGGAAAACCTGGCCAATAAAATCAAAGCATTAACGTTGTTTGCCACCCACTACTTCGAACTGACTCAGTTACCGGAAAAAATGGAGGGCGTCGCGAATGTGCATCTGGATGCGTTAGAGCACGGCGATACCATCGCCTTCATGCATAGCGTGCAGGATGGCGCGGCGAGCAAGAGCTATGGTCTGGCAGTAGCCGCACTGGCAGGGGTGCCGAAAGAGGTTATTAAACGCGCGCGGCAAAAACTGCGCGAACTGGAAAGCATTGCGCCAAACGTTGCCGCGACCCAGGTCGATGGTACACAGATGTCGCTGCTTTCAGTGCCTGAAGAAATCTCGCCCGCCGTTGAAGCGCTGGAAAACCTCGACCCGGATTCGCTAACACCGCGCCAGGCGCTGGAGTGGATCTACCGGTTGAAAAGTCTGGTGTAACGTTGTAATGCCCGATGGCGCTTTGCTTATCGGGCCTACGGCAACGCGAGAATGGGTGCAAGAAGACGAAACCAGACCATCAAGACGCGGGGTTTCCCCCGCGTTGTTGCTACTTCTTCAGTTCGTAAGCGAGAACAGCTTTAAACTCCATACCACGTTCTTTAATACTTAACTCGCACAACGAATCTCGCACCATTAACGTGAATCCCAGCGCCGTGAAACACAGCACTACAATTGCCACAAGGGCATATTTTGTCAGCATGTCTTGCCTCCCTGCAAAGAAGAGACTAACATCCAAGTGGTCTAGGTTTGAACGCTAGCCTCAGGTTGATAGAACTATCTCCTGGGGCTTTTGTCTTTCCGGGACCTAACAAATGCTCAAAACCCAAAAAGCCTCAAGCACCCGCCGCTATTCTATTTCAGGTGTCATCTCTTCAAATAAATTAAGCCATTCGCTACGAGCTTGCTCGCAAAATAACAAACCCCGGATATTCCGAGGCTTAATATAGGTGTGTCCTTCCCGATGGCGCTATGCTTATCGGGCCTACAAAATACCGCTATATGTAGGTCGGGTAAGGCGAAGCCGCACCCGGCGTGTTGATTAGCGCTTATCTTCTGCCAGCAGCGGTGGAATACTCGGCACCATCGGTGCGTCATCCATATCTTTTTGCGTCATACGAAACGCCTGCGGGTAGTGCTCGCGGCTGGTGCGGCGTAGCGGTTCGGTATTACGCCAGGTGTACAGACAATGCTGGCACTGATATACCGTCCAGACGCCTTTTACCGGCGAGTTCGCCATCACTTCAATATGTTCATCGGCACAACGTGGACAAATCATCTGCAACTCCTTATTTACGGTTAGCCAGCATGGCGGTCAGCTTTTCAGCCCAGGCTTTCGTTTCCGGTAAATCACATACCGGCTGGCTGTAGTGCCCACGGTTATCCGGTGCAACCGGCGTGGTGGCATCAATGATTAACTTGTCGGTAATCCCCGCCGGACTGGAACCCGGATCAAGCTCCAGCACCGACATATTCGGCAATTGCACCAGATCCCCCGCCGGATTAACTTTCGACGACAGCGCCCACATCACCTGCGGCAGATTGAACGGGTCAACGTCCTCATCAACCATAATCACCATTTTCACGTAACCCAGACCATGCGGCGTGGTCATCGCCCGCAACCCTACCGCACGGGCGAAGCCGCCGTAGCGTTTTTTGGTGGAGATAATCGCCAGCAAACCGTGGGTGTACATGGCGTTCACCGCCTGTACTTCCGGGAATTCGGCTTTCAGCTGTTGATAAAGCGGTACGCAAGTTGCTGGCCCCATCAGATAGTCGATTTCCGTCCACGGCATCCCAAGATACAGCGATTCAAAAATCGGTTTACTGCGATAAGAGACTTTATCGATACGCACGACAGTCATGTTACGTCCACCGGAGTAGTGACCGGTAAACTCGCCAAACGGCCCTTCGATTTCACGCTTACGGCTTTCAATGACGCCTTCGAGGATCACTTCTGAACCCCACGGTACGTCAAAGCCAGTGAGTGGTGCGGTAGCGATCGGATACGGGCTTTCACGCAGCGCGCCCGCCATTTCGTATTCCGACTGATCGTACTTCAGCGGCGTAGCCCCCATCAGGGTAATAATAGGATCGTTACCCAGGGTGATGGCAATCGGCAGGTCTTCACCACGCTCTTCCGCTTTATGCAGATGCAGCGCGATATCGTGCATCGGCACCGGTTGCAGGCCCAGCTTACGCTTGCCTTTTACTTCCATACGATAAATACCGACGTTCTGCTTACCGAAGTTATCCGGATCCAGCGGATCGCGCGACACAACACAGGCTTTATCGAGATAGAACCCTCCATCGCCATCGTTCAGACGAAACAGCGGCAGAATATCAAACAGGTTGATCTCCTCACCATCAACACAGTTTTCAGCCCACGCCGGGTTAGCGCGGCGTTCTGGCGCAATCGGGAAGTGGTCCCAGCGGCGAATAAACTCATCAATCTGTTTTTTCACCGGCGTATTGGGCGGCAGGCCTAATGAAATGGCATGATTCTGCCACGAGCCGATGGTATTCATCGCCACGCGGGCGTCGGTAAAACCACGAATATTGTCAAACCACAGCGCTGGCGCACCGTCGCCAATACGTCCGGTCGCGTTAGCCGCCGCAGCCAGATCCGGCTCAGCGTTGACCTCTTCACCGATTTTCAGCAATTGCCCCTGGTCGTCCAGCGCCTGTAAAAAGCTGCGCAAATCATCAAATGCCATTATTCATTCTCCTGTGCAAAATTCTTCGCCTGTCGTAATCCCTGCCAGCGACGGGCGTTGGGGTGTTCCAGACCAAACTGATCGAGCACGCGAGCCACAATGTGTTGCGTGATGTCATCAACCGTTTGCGGGTGGTTATAAAACGCGGGCATCGGCGGGACCATCGCGACGCCCATGCGGGAAAGTGCGAGCATATTTTCCAGATGAATAGTGCTCAGCGGCATTTCACGCGGAACCAGCACCAGCTTGCGCCCTTCTTTCAGCACCACATCAGCGGCACGCCCCACCAACCCTTCCGCATAGCCTGCACGAATACCGGCCAGGGTTTTCATACTGCAGGGGATAATGATCATGCCGTCAGTACGAAACGATCCGGAGGAGATGGTCGCCGCCTGGTCAGCCGGGTTGTGGCAATAATCGGCCAGCGCTGACACATCGCGGACGTTGTACGGCGTTTCCAGTTCAATGGTGGTTTTGGCCCACTTTGACAGCACCAGATGAGTTTCCACCCCCGACATTTCCCGCAGCGCCTGCAGTAGCGACACACCAAGCGGTGCGCCAGTCGCCCCGGTCATTCCTACAATCAGTCTCATTTCATCCTCAAAATTGTTCGTATGCGAACATTTTTATTAAAATACTCCCTCAAGGCATTCCGGGCAAGGGTACCTCGCACAGATTGTTAAAGCAGCAATGGTTAAACTATGACGCATTACCCGTTAAGATAGAGACTAACAGAAATTCCGGAGCTCTCATGCCGTTACGAAATACCGCCTTCCACCTTTTACGCCAGCTTTTTCAACAGCATACGGCTCGCTGGCAACATGAATTACCGGAACTGACCAAACCGCAGTATGCGGTGATGCGCGCCATTGCCGAACAGCCTGGCATTGAGCAGGTTACCCTGACCGAGGCTGCGGTCTGTACCAAGGCGACGCTTGCGGAAATGCTGAGCCGGATGGAAAAACGCGATCTGGTCAGGCGTGAGCACGACCCGGCGGATAAGCGTCGGCGGTTTGTTTATTTGACCGCGCAAGGAGAAGCGTTACTGGCCAGCGCAACCCCGCTGGGAAATAGCGTAGATGATGAGTTTTTGGGGCGATTATCTGATGAAGAACGTGAGCAGTTCACACGTCTGGTGCGTAAGATGATGAACTAATTTGCCGGATGGCGACATAAATGTCTGATCCGACCTACAAAGTCCTGCTCCCCGTAGGCCTGATAAACGCAGTGCCATCAGGCAACAAACATAGAAAAAGGCCAGCCTCACCGAGACTGGCCTTTCTTGATAGAACTTGTGCTTACTCGCGGAACAGCGCTTCGATGTTCAGCCCCTGCGTCTGCAGGATTTCACGCAGACGACGCAGACCTTCAACCTGAATCTGACGAACACGTTCACGGGTCAGGCCAATTTCACGGCCCACATCTTCCAGTGTCGCAGCTTCGTACCCCAGCAGACCAAAACGACGTGCCAGCACCTCACGCTGTTTGGCGTTCAGTTCGAACAGCCATTTGACGATGCTCTGTTTCATATCATCGTCTTGCGTGGTGTCTTCCGGACCGTTTTCCTTTTCATCGGCCAGAATATCCAGCAACGCTTTTTCGGAATCGCCACCCAGCGGGGTGTCTACCGAGGTAATACGCTCGTTGAGCCGGAGCATACGGCTGACGTCATCAACCGGTTTATCCAGTTGTTCCGCAATCTCTTCTGCGCTCGGTTCGTGGTCCAGTTTATGCGACAACTCACGCGCGGTACGCAGATAGACGTTCAGCTCTTTTACAATGTGAATCGGCAGTCGGATCGTACGGGTTTGATTCATAATCGCCCGTTCGATCGTCTGGCGGATCCACCAGGTTGCGTATGTTGAGAAGCGGAACCCGCGCTCAGGGTCAAACTTCTCGACGGCACGGATAAGCCCCAGATTGCCCTCTTCAATCAGGTCCAGCAATGCCAGACCACGATTGCCATAACGACGAGCAATTTTCACCACCAGACGCAGGTTACTTTCAATCATGCGGCGGCGAGAAGCGACATCTCCACGCAGTGCGCGACGCGCAAAATAAACTTCTTCTTCGGCTGTTAACAGTGGCGAATAACCAATCTCACCAAGGTAAAGCTGAGTCGCGTCCAACACACGCTGTGTGGCCCCCTGCGATAACAGCTCTTCTTCAGCCAGGTCGTTATCACTGGGTTCCTCTTCACTCAAGGCTTTCTCATCAAAAGCCTCTACTCCGTTCTCATCAAATTCCGCATCTTCATTTAAATCATGAACTTTCAGCGTATTCTGACTCATAAGGTGGCTCCTACCCGTGATCCCTAACGGAACTAGCACGTGAAAGCCTGGTTCCGCCGAATTATCGCTGCGGTAAATAGCGCAGCGGGTTTACGGATTTCCCCTTGTAACGAATTTCAAAATGCAAGCGTGTAGAACTGGTTCCGGTGCTACCCATGGTAGCTATCTTCTGCCCCGCCTTGATTTCTTGTTGTTCCCGGACCAGCATTGTATCGTTATGGGCGTAGGCACTCAGGTAATCATCGTTGTGTTTGATGATAATAAGATTACCGTAACCACGCAGCGCGTTACCGGCATACACGACGCGTCCATCTGCGGTCGCGACAATAGCCTGTCCTTTGCTGCCTGCAATGTCGATCCCTTTATTGCCACCTTCGGTAGCTGCGAAGTTTTCGATCACCTTGCCGTCAGTCGGCCAGCGCCAGGTAGAAATCGGCGAACTGGTAGAAGTTGAGCTTGCAGTCGATTCGGTTGCACTAACTGCCGGAGCCGTTACAGGCGCTGTGACAACGGTCCCAGCAGGCTTGTTGTTCGGCAACATTTTGTTAGCACTTTGTTCACCTGAATCCTCAGAATACGTAATTGTTGGTTTCGAAGCAACAGCAACGGTGGAATTTTGTGCAGGGTTGGTCACAACTCCTTGCTGTGCTGCATCCGCCTGGGTGATGGCATTACCACCGGTAATCGGTGCACCCGACGCGTTGCCCACTTGCAGAGTTTGTCCGACATTCAGGCCATACGGGGCCGGAACGTTATTGCGTTGTGCGAGGTCACGGAAATCGTTCCCGGTAATCCAGGCAATATAGAAAAGCGTGTCGCCTTTCTTAACAGTATAGGTACTGCCACCCGTATAGCTACCTTTCGGAATATTCCCATACTGACGATTGTACACAATCCGCCCGTTTTCCATCTGGACAGGCTGTTCTGCAACCGGCTGAATCTGTGTTGGCTGAGTCGCCGGGCGTTGCACCGGTTGGATCTGTGGCGTTTGTTGTACTGTCGCCGTTGATCCCATTTTTGGTGGAGGCGTAATCAGCATGCCGGAGCTGGTGTTCGATGATGCATTGCCGCCAACAGAGCTGACCGGCGCTGGCGGATTCGAGGTGTTTGAACAACCTGCCAGCCATAACGAAACCAGTGACAATGCCGCAATACGGCGAACGGTAAATTTGTGGCTTCCCGCGCTCATTTATCCCCCAGGAAAATTTGGTTAATACCCAGTGACGTAATCACCGTGCAAGGCATCGGGCTGGACACTGGAAAACGTGACCACGATACGCTTACTAATTCCAGAATATCCAGGAAAACTCCAGGTATTCAGCAGCGTTAGCTACGCCAGCTCCCCCTTGACTAAGGGAACAAAGCGTACGGCCTCCACGGTGTCGATAATAAATTCGCCTCCCCGACGACGAACCCGTTTCAAAAACTGGTGCTCATCGCCCACGGGCAAGACGAGAACGCCGCCTTCATCCAACTGCATCATCAATGCCGTTGGGATCTCAGGCGGTGCTGCCGTCACAATGATAGCGTCAAACGGCGCTCGAGCCTGCCAACCTTGCCATCCATCACCATGACGGGTCGAAACATTATGTAAATCAAGCTGTTTCAGGCGACGACGCGCCTGCCATTGCAAACCTTTAATGCGCTCAACAGAGCACACATGATGCACCAGATGCGCCAGGATAGCCGTCTGGTAGCCAGAGCCGGTACCAATTTCCAGAACCCGCGATTGCGGCGTTAGCTCCAGCAGCTCGGTCATGCGAGCCACCATATAGGGCTGTGAGATGGTCTGCCCCTGGCCAATCGGCAGGGCGATATTATCCCAGGCCTTATGTTCAAACGCCTCATCAACGAACTTTTCACGCGGCACTGCGGCGAGCGCATCCAGGACATGCTCATCTCTGATGCCCTGCGCACGTAATTGTTCAAGAAGAGTGTGTACGCGTCTGCTTACCATTGCGTGTCGACTCCCACGCTGTCTAACCAGTCAGAAACAACCTCATGCGCACCGTATGCGGTTAAATCAACATGCAGCGGCGTGATGGAAACATAACCTTCATCAACGGCAGCAAAATCCGTATCCGGACCGGCATCGCACTTTTCGCCCGGCGGGCCAATCCAATACAGCGTATTGCCACGCGGATCCTGCTGTGGAATCACCTGATCCGCCGGATGACGGCTGCCGCAGCGGGTGACGCGGATCCCTTTAATCTGATCCAGCGGTAAATCCGGCACGTTGATATTCAAAATGCGTCCGGTGCGCAGCGGTTCACGACTCAGCGCCCGTAAGATACGACAGGTTACTGCGGCAGCGGTATCGTAGTGTTTATGACCATCAAGTGAAACAGCCAGCGCAGGGAACCCGAGGTGACGACCTTCCATCGCCGCCGCCACGGTACCGGAATAGATGACATCATCACCCAGATTTGGACCCGCATTAATACCAGAAACAACAATGTCCGGACGCGGACGCATTAATGCGTTCACGCCCAGATAGACGCAGTCGGTAGGCGTACCCATTTGTATGGCAATATCGCCGTTATCATAGGTAAACGTGCGAAGCGAGGACTCCAGCGTCAGCGAATTAGACGCGCCACTGCGGTTACGATCCGGGGCAACCACCTGTACGTCAGCAAACTCACGCAGCGCTTTCGCCAGCGTTTGTATACCGGGTGCGTGGACCCCATCATCGTTACTCAGCAATATACGCATAATCACCCATTGTGTTAATAAGTTCCCTTACAACACTGGTGGCGAAGCTACCTGCCGGTAGCCAGAAGCGCAACTCAACGGTTACGTCATCCCACCAGTTCCAGCTTAATTGTTGTGGATACAGCAATATAGCGCGGCGCGATGCCTCAACTTTCTCGCGCAATAACAGAGACTGTAGCGCGGTTTCGTCAGCAATAGCGGCCTCTTCAAACGCCAGAGCATCGCGCTGAGTTCCCCACTCACCGCTGCCCGGCAATGCCGCTGTTATCATCAATTCTTTCTCATCGACGCGACGCTGTAATTCGGTCTGTTCTTCCCGTGTGGCAACAAACCAGCTTCCGCGTCCCGACAATTGTAGCGCATCGCCGTCAACAACTTGATTAAAGTCTGTTTTTTTCAGGCGTTCATTGACTATCTGATTAAACAACGCGCTACGGGCTGCCGACAACCAAAAACTGCGTTTATTGCGATCGCGCACCGGCGCATCGCTTTGCGCCCAGCGCAGCGCACCTTGCAGGTTGCTGCCGCCGATACCAAAACGTTGGGCGCCGAAATAGTTCGGTACGCCGCGCTCGCTAATCGCCTGTAAACGCGCTTCAACATCATCACGCTCGCTCACTTCACGCAACACCAGCGTAAACGCGTTGCCTTTCAGTGCGCCTAAACGCAGCTTACGCTTGTGGCGGGCGTACTCCAGCACTTTACAGCCTTCAAGCTCAAATTTGCTTAAATCGGGCATTGCATTGCCCGGTACGCGCGCGCACAGCCACTGTTCCGTGACCGCATGCTTATCTTTCTGCCCGGCAAAGCTGACTTCGCGGGCGTGGATTTTAAGGAATTTGGCCAGCGCGTCAGCCACAAAACGGGTGTTACAACCGTTTTTCAGAATACGCACCAGAACGTGCTCGCCTTCGCCATCCGGTTCGAAGCCTAAATCTTCGACGACGACAAAGTCTTCCGGATTGGCTTTCAGAACTCCGTGGCCGAGTGGTTTACCATGGAGATAGGTCAGATCTTCAAACGCTGTCATTTCGTTGCCTTAATGAGTAACGCCACCGCTTCACAGGCAATCCCTTCCCCACGCCCGGTAAAACCGAGTTTTTCCGTGGTGGTCGCTTTCACGTTAACATCATCCATATGGCAGCCGAGATCCTCGGCAATAAACACCCGCATTTGCGGAATGTGCGGCAGCATCTTCGGCGCCTGAGCAATAATAGTGACATCCACATTACCAAGCGTATAGCCTTTAGCCTGAATACGCCGCCAGGCCTCACGCAATAACTCGCGGCTATCGGCACCCTTGAACGCTGCATCGGTATCCGGGAAGAGTTTACCGATATCACCCAACGCCGCAGCCCCCAGCAGGGCATCGGTTAGCGCATGTAATGCCACATCGCCATCAGAATGCGCCAGCAATCCTTTTTCGTATGGGATGCGCACACCACCAATGATAATTGGGCCAACACCGCCAAAGGCGTGTACGTCAAAACCGTGTCCAATTCGCATTATGTCTTCTCCTGGTATACACATCATCCTTCAAGCTGCTTCTTTGTTGGCTACCTTTGTTCACCCCAGTCACTTACTTATGTAAGCTCCAGGGGATTCACTCAGTTGCCGCCTTGATGCAGCTTGAATGATTTTGTGTCTAGATTCTTCGGGTCAGATAAAATTCCGCCAGTGCCAGATCTTCCGGACGGGTGACTTTAATGTTGTCAGCGCGTCCTTCAACCAGCAGCGGATGAAAGCCGCAATATTCCAGTGCCGAAGCCTCATCCGTAATGGTTGCGCCTTCGTTTAGTGCTCGGGTCAGGCAATCGTGTAACAGCTCACGTGGGAAATACTGCGGTGTCAACGCATGCCATAAATCGGTGCGTTCGACCGTATGAGCAATCTCAGTCTTACCTGGCTCGGCACGTTTCATGGTGTCGCGTACGGGAGTCGCCAGGATACCGCCGATACGGCTGGTTTCACTTATTGCCAGTAAGCGGGCTAAATCATCCTGATGCAGACATGGCCGCGCGGCATCATGCACCAGTACCCACTGAGCGTCTCCAGCGGCTTGCAAACCGGCAAGGACAGAATCGGCACGCTCATCGCCGCCATCCACCACGGTAATTTGCGGATGCGCTGCAAGTGGTAGTTGGGCAAAGCGGCTGTCGCCGGGACTGATAGCGATAACGACACGCGTCACCCGGGGATGCGCCAGCAGCGCATCAACCGAGTGTTCAAGAATGGTTTTATTGCCAATTGAGAGGTACTGCTTAGGACACTCCGCCTGCATTCGGCGGCCAAATCCGGCAGCCGGCACCACGGCGCAAACGTCCAATAAAGAGGCTGCCATGTTAAATCCTTGGCTGGTTTATCGATTGTTTTGCCCTGCGGTCTGTGCGCGTTTAGACGCGTCAGGGACCAGGCGATAAAACGTTTCGCCCGGCTTAGTCATGCTGAGTTCGTTGCGTGCGCGTTCCTCGATAGCTTCCTGACCGCCATTGAGATCGTCAATTTCAGCAAAGAGCTGATCGTTACGCGCTTTAAGTTTCGCGTTTGTAGCTTGCTGCGCAGCAACATCATCGTTGACGCGACTATAGTCATGTATGCCGTTCTTACCGAACCACAGCGAATACTGCAGCCAGACTAATAAAGCCAGCAACAGCAGCGTTAGTTTACCCATCCTGCCCCCTGAAAAACGGCATTAACATCCCATAACTTCCGCAGACAACTTTACATCAACGGTCGGGAATGCCGCGACAACGCGGGCAAATGTACCACATTTGCCCGTTGTTACGTATACCTCGTGTAAGGAGAACATAATCTCATTGTTGGTTACGGTTTGAATTAGAGCTGTCGGTATGCAGCACCACTCGCCATGAAAAAAGGGAAGTAAACCTAGCCCAGCAGCCACAGGAACAATGCGCCAAACATCGACCCAACCACCAGCAGGGTAAACGTAACGCTTAGCAGCAGCCGTCCCTGCATAAGCGAATGCAGGGCAATACCCGCCACAATGGCGACGGGCAGCAACGCGAGGAAAAAAGGCCAGGTATAAAGGAAAAAAAATAGCGTATTAGGGCCATACATCAGGCATGGGAACCCCAGCGCCAGCAACCACGCAGCAAAACCGACAACGGCACCCGGTAGTGACCAGGTGGTTTCGTCGTCGGCGGCGAAGGTATCTGAGTCTGTAATGGTAATGTTATGGCTGTTACGCATATCGAATCCTGTGACCGTGACTGACCGGGCATACAAGCTCGGGTGTCTCAGGATCTGATAATATCTTCCTGCCTCAGCAGGTCTAATAATTGGGGTACCAAATTTGTTACCAATTGTTCACCATCAAGATGAATCTCTGGCGATTCAGGCGCTTCGTATACCGAGTCGATTCCGGTGAAATTGCGCAACTCCCCCGCCCGCGCTTTTTTATACAGCCCTTTTGGATCGCGTGCTTCACACGTTGCTAATGGCGTATCGACAAACACCTCTATAAAACGCCCATGACCCACACGTTCGCGAACCATCTGTCGTTCAGCACGATGAGGGGAAATAAAGGCCGTCAGTACCACCAGCCCCGCATCCACCATCAGGTTAGCCACTTCGCCAACCCGACGAATATTCTCCTTACGATCGGCATCGCTAAATCCGAGATCGCTGCACAAGCCGTGGCGCACGTTATCACCGTCCAGCAGATAAGTGCTAACCCCCTGCTTGTGCAATGCTTCTTCCAGCGCCCCTGCTACCGTGGATTTACCGGAACCAGAGAGTCCGGTAAACCACAGCACAACACCACGATGACCGTGGCGTTGTTCCCGCTGTTGCGGCGTAACAGGATGGGCATGCCAGACGACGTTTTCGTCATGCAGCGCCATTATTTTCCTCCCAGCAGATCGCGCGCGCCCCAGTGTGGGAAGTGGCGACGCACCAGCGCATTAAGCTCCAGTTCAAACGCGCTGAACTGGGATGCCATGGCCTGCTCCTGGACGATCGGCTCGCGTACCAGTCCAGCACCGACGGTGACGTTGGTCAGACGGTCAATGATAATCAGGCCGCCCGTCACCGGATTATGCTGATAGGTGTCCAGCACCAGCGGCTCATCAAAGGTCAGATTAACCAGACCGATGCCGTTTAGCGGCAGCGCTTCAACGTCACGTTGGGTCAGGTTATTAATATCGACCTGATACTCCACGCTATCAACACGCGCACGCGTCTTCTTGCCTGCGACTTTGATGTCGTAGCTCTGCCCTGGCGACAGCGGTTGTTCCGCCATCCACACCACATCAACGGCAGCGCGTTGCACCGTCGACAGCGTTTCCTGGGCATCAAGCAGCAGATCGCCCCGGCTGATGTCGATCTCATCTTTTAGCACCAGGGTAATGGCTTCACCTGCATGTGCTTCCTGCAAGTCGCCATCAAACGTGACAATCCGGGCGACGCTGGACTCAACGCCGGATGGCAGCACTTTGACGCGTTGCCCTACCTTCACGCTACCCGAAGCCAGCGTTCCGGCATAACCGCGAAAGTCCAGATTCGGCCGGTTCACATACTGCACCGGGAAGCGCATCGGTTGGGTATCAACACTGCGTTGGATCTCAACGGTTTCAAGCACTTCCAGCAGCGTCGGGCCGCTGTACCACGGCATGCTGAAACTTTGCGACGCCACGTTGTCACCTTCCAGTGCTGAAAGCGGTACAAAACGGATATCCAGGTTGCCTGGCAACTGCTCGGCAAAGGTCAGATAATCTTCACGGATCCGGTTAAATGTCTCTTCGCTAAAGTCCACCAGATCCATTTTGTTGATCGCAACGATCAGATGTTTTATTCCCAACAGCGTGGAGATAAAGCTGTGACGACGCGTCTGATCCAACACGCCTTTACGTGCATCGATCAGCAGGATCGCCAGATCGCAGGTCGACGCACCGGTTGCCATATTGCGGGTGTACTGCTCATGGCCGGGGGTATCCGCAATGATAAATTTACGCTTCTCGGTAGAGAAATAACGGTAAGCCACGTCGATGGTGATGCCCTGCTCGCGCTCGGCCTGCAAGCCATCAACCAACAGCGCCAGATCGAGCTTTTCACCCTGGGTGCCGTGACGTTTGCTGTCGTTGTGCAGCGATGAAAGCTGATCTTCATAAATCTGACGCGTGTCGTGCAGCAGGCGACCAATCAGGGTACTTTTCCCGTCATCCACGCTACCGCAGGTTAAAAAGCGCAGCAGACTTTTGTGTTGCTGGGCAACCATCCAGGCTTCAACGCCGCCTTCATTAGCAATTTGTTGTGCAAGTGTCGTATTCATGGCTGCTCCTTAGAAATACCCCTGACGTTTCTTCAGCTCCATGGAGCCCGCCTGGTCGCGGTCAATCACGCGGCCCTGACGTTCACTGGTGGTTGAAACCAGCATCTCTTCGATGATTTCCGGTAGCGTCTGCGCGTCCGACTCCACCGCGCCAGTGAGCGGCCAGCAGCCGAGAGTACGGAAACGCACCATACGTTTTTTGATAACCTCACCAGGCTGCAGATCGATTCTGTCGTCATCAATCATCATCAACATGCCATCGCGCTCAAGCACCGGACGCTCTGCGGCAAGGTACAGCGGAACAATGTCGATGTTTTCCAGCCAGATGTACTGCCAGATATCCTGTTCCGTCCAGTTAGAGAGCGGGAATACGCGAATGCTTTCGCCTTTGTTAATCTGGCCGTTGTAGTTATGCCACAGTTCCGGACGCTGGTTTTTCGGGTCCCAGCGATGAAAACGATCGCGGAAGGAATAGATGCGCTCTTTCGCGCGCGATTTCTCTTCATCACGGCGTGCGCCGCCGAATGCTGCGTCAAAACCGTATTTGTTCAGCGCTTGCTTCAACCCCTCGGTTTTCATAATGTCGGTATGCTTGGCGCTACCGTGGACAAATGGGTTGATCCCCATCGCCACCCCTTCCGGGTTTTTATGCACCAGCAGTTCGCAGCCGTAGGCTTTTGCCGTGCGGTCACGAAACTCATACATCTCACTGAATTTCCAGCCGGTATCAACGTGCAGCAGAGGAAACGGCAGTGAACCAGGATAAAACGCTTTGCGCGCCAGATGCAGCATTACGCTGGAATCCTTGCCGATGGAATACATCATCACCGGATTCGAAAACTCGGCGGCCACCTCACGAATGATATGGATGCTCTCCGCTTCCAGTTGCCGCAGGTGGGTAAGTCGTTTTTGATCCATAACCGTTCCTATGTATTGCCGTTATTTTGCTAACGAAGTTCAGATAACCTGACTATAGGGAGGGCAAGAGAGCGAATGAAATTACGAATTGGAATGAGTAGTTCCTCAAAGGAATAACGATTTGGAAAAGCAAAGTTCAAAAAGTGCTTAAGCCGCCGGATTTCGGGCATTTAGGAGCAAATGAAATTGTTTTACCTCGATCACAGTTTCATACTAGCGGCTGAAAATTTCTGCTTGGTATTTAAGGACTCACTATGTTTTCCGCATTGCGCCACCTGACTACCGCCCTGGCGCTCGGCGCGTGCTTTATCCTTCCCGCACAGGCAACCTCTTCGAAGCCCGGAGATATGGCAAATACTCAGGCCCGATATATCGCAACATTCTTCCCTGGCCGCGTGACGGGCTCTCCGGCAGAAATGCTATCTGCTGATTATTTACGTCAGCAATTTCAGCAGATGGGCTATCGCAGTGATATTCGGACGTTTAATAGCCGTTATGTTTATACCGCCAAAGACAACCGTAAGAACTGGCATAACGTTACGGGCAGCACCGTCATTGCAGCGCATGAAGGCAAAGCGCCGCAGCAGATTATTATCATGGCGCACCTCGACACTTACGCCGCGCAGAGCGATGCCGATTCCGATGCTAATCTGGGCGGATTAACCTTGCAGGGCATCGACGATAACGCCGCAGGTTTGGGTGTCATGCTGGAATTGGCTGAAAAACTTAAAAATGTGCCGACACAGTACGGCATTCGGTTTATCGCCACCAGCGGCGAGGAAGAAGGCAAACTGGGTGCAGAAAATATCCTCAAGCGCATGAGTGCGGCTGAGAAGAAGAATACCCTGCTGGTTATCAACCTCGATAACCTGATCGTCGGGGATAAGCTCTACTTCAATAGTGGGAAAAGAACCCCGGAAGCCGTACGAAAACTGACGCGCGACCGGGCGCTGGCAATTGCACACAGCCGCGGTATCGTCGCCAGTACCAACCCGGGCCTGAACAAAGACTATCCGAAAGGAACCGGATGTTGTAACGATGCCGAGGTCTTCGACAAAGCGGGAATCGCCGTGCTCTCGGTAGAAGCAACCAACTGGAACCTGGGTAAAAAAGACGGCTATCAGCAACGCGCCAAAACTGCCTCTTTCCCCGCCGGTAACAGCTGGCATGATGTGCGGCTGGATAACCAACAGCATATCGATAAAGCGCTTCCAGGCCGGATTGAACATCGCAGCCGCGACGTGGTACGCATTATGCTGCCGCTGGTAAAAGAACTGGCGAAAGTGCAGTGACGCGCTTGCCGAACTCTTAACCCGGAGTTACACGATACCCTGCGTGTTCATTTCTGTAAAACAGGCCCAGTTGTATTGGCGGATGATCGTCAGCAATGCTTCAACGCCCGCACTTTGACGTTTATTGCGGGAACAAACAAGAGCATACCGGGCTTGCGGTAACATCTCTCGTACAGGCAATTCTGTAAATTGTCCCTCGTCAAAGGGGGACGACATCGCACGCGCCAATACGGTAATAAATTCTGCACGGGCAACCAGATTAAAAATCGTGATAACAGAATCAGTTCTGACAACCCGATCGGTGTTTACCACGTTATTTTCCAGCAGTTCAGATAATGCCTGATAATAACCCATATCCGTTTGCGGCAAGACCCATCTGGCATGCTGTAAAGCATTCAGCGTTTCGCAGTTTGCCAGAGGATGCTCCAGGGCGACGACAAACGAAAATTCCGTGTTAAACAATGGATATACCGACCGATTTTGCACCGGCATATCCGGCGTAATCGTCCCGATCGCAAAATCAAGACATCCTTCACGAAGCGCCGGGAGTAAAGACGATAACTGTGCTTCCTGTATGGATATCTGCGCGGTTAGGATAGCGTTTGGTAAATTGTCTGACAATCTCAGGGATTACCGTAAAGCCAATTAATGATGAAAAACCAAACGCGACCTCTATAACCGGATCATCTAATAATCGGTTTATCCCCGCTCGCGCGGGGAACACCCATACGAGAAAAACGTTAAGTACTGGGAGGCCGGTTTATCCCCGCCGGCGCGGGGAACACTGCCCAGGCAGAGTAACCGGTGATTCTGATCCCGGTTTATCCCCGCTGGCGCGGGGAACACGCATACGGTCGCCACCCTCAACAACAAAAAACCGGTTTATCCCCGCTGGCGCGGGGAACACTACGCCGTCTGATTGTGGCACATATTGAATTTCGGTTTATCCCCGCTGGCGCGGGGAACACGTCACTGACCTTGGCCTCTGCCAGCCCGGTAGCGGTTTATCCCCGCTGGCGCGGGGAACACTTTGCTGCCGCCAAACACGAAGGCCTCCTGCCCGGTTTATCCCCGCTGGCGCGGGGAACACCAGGAGAACCAAACAGCTATTGTTGGTTTATTCGGTTTATCCCCGCTGGCGCGGGGAACACCTTGCCGCTGGCTTTATCATAAAATGCCTCATCGGTTTATCCCCGCTGGCGCGGGGAACACTAAAGAAAACGCCAGGAATCAATTTGCGTGGCCGGTTTATCCCCGCTGGCGCGGGGAACACAATATGCTCAAAAAATAGACGATTTATCCGCACGGTTTATCCCCGCTGGCGCGGGGAACACTGATAGTGGGTCGGCAGTGATGGTGGCACCGCCGGTTTATCCCCGCTGGCGCGGGGAACACTCGGGTGCTGTGCCGACCAGGCCAATTACCGACGGTTTATCCCCGCTGGCGCGGGGAACACTTTGACGCGTCAATCCTGAGTAAGCTGGGCACCGGTTTATCCCCGCTGGCGCGGGGAACACCTCGGCATCAGCGTGAAACACATAGGTATCACCGGTTTATCCCCGCTGGCGCGGGGAACACATCTGTCGTGTCAGTCCAGCGCAGTTCCAGCACGGTTTATCCCCGCTGGCGCGGGGAACACCTCCGCGTCAGAAAAAAAACACAGTGAAAAATCGGTTTATCCCCGCTGGCGCGGGGAACACGACCGGCTCTGGCCTCGGGGACCAATTCACCCCGGTTTATCCCCGCTGGCGCGGGGAACACCCGAAAAACTTCCAGCCGGAGAACGCCTACAACGGTTTATCCCCGCTGGCGCGGGGAACACTCTAAACGTATATAACTGTTTTTTATCACATTTTTTACCAAGAAACGATCCACCAACTTATCAGCAACAAATCCAATTTATTAAAGAACACTCAACCTATTGATTATCAACAGGAAGAAAAGACACCAGTCTGAGTCCATCCAAATCTACCGGAATACGTCGATTTTCACCCCAGGTTTGAAACTCAAAACCGGACTCCGTGTTTGTCGCCCAGGCCATCACGACGTTTCCCACTCCGCCCAATTGCGTGATTTGTTGCCAGATCATTTCCCGAATTCGCTTTGAGGTATCACCTACGTAAACACCTGCACGGATTTCCAGCAACCAGATGGCCAAGCGCCCTCTCAGACGCGGCGGAACATTTTCCGTTATAACGACAACCATACTCATCCGCCACGCCCCCGATGACCGCCGTCGCCTAATAATTCGGGCTCAGGAATTGCAGGCGGTAACATATCTGGCGCAGGCTGTGGGGGATCAATTTCACCGGCAGCAAGAACTTGCTCAATCAGAGGGATCAGTTTGCCGGTCAACTTCGTACTGCGAAATATATCCCGACAGGCCAACCGCACCTCTTTATCTGGCTCTGCGGGATGGCGGGCAGCAATTTCAAATGCTTTCGGTACGACAGAATCAAATTTAATGATATCGGCAATGTCATACACAAAAGAAAGCGGTTTACCGCTATGGATAAAACCAATCGCAGGCGCATAGCCAGCCGCCAGAATAGCCGCTTCTGAAATACCATAAAGACACGATGTCGCAGCGCTAATACACCGATTGACTACATCACCTTTTTCCCAGTCTTTAGGATCGTAGTTGCGGCCGTTCCATTTCACGCCGTATTGTTTTGCCAGCAGGGCGTAGGTCTGGCGCACACGCGAACCTTCAATACCGCGTAATTGCTCAATAGATCGACGCGCTGGCGGCGGTTCGCGAAAGCGCAGTTCGTACATCTTGCGAACAACTTTCAGCCGCAAATCATCATCAAGCGCTAATTTGGCCTGATAAAGCAACTTGTCGGCTCGTGCCCCACCGGGCTGGCCGGAAGCGTAAACGCGGACACCGGCTTCACCGACCCACACCAGCAGCGTTCCAACCGTTGATGCCAGCCGCACTGCGGCATGAGAGACTCGCGTTCCCGGCTCCAGCATAATGCAGGCCACTGACCCTACCGGAATGTGCGTGCGAATACCGGTTTTGTCGATCAATACAAATGCGCCATCCAGTACGTCAACCTGACCGTACTGGAGGAAGATCATTGAGGTACGATCTTTTAAAGGGATCGGGCTTAGCGGGAGGTTTATCCCCGCTCGCGCGGGGAACACTCTAAAAATAACCAATTGAATTCATTATATTTTTATACCACTTTAATTTCTACCAACTTTCAGAGTTCAAAAGCAAAAATTAACACATTGATTTTAAAAGACTAAAAAATCATTACCATGCTTCTCACATTCCACCGAAAAACCTACTTATCGGGTATCTCAAGCTTTCACTAAGATGGTGAGAGGTTCGGACCAGCTCACTCCGAACTGCCAACGTTATTTTATCCCTAATGTGGTTATTTCTGCAGATGCCATTTGTATAGCGAAATGTTGCTGGCAAATAAAAACGCCCCCGGCTATACAGCAGGAGGCGTTGAATATAGTAAAGAGCCGTTACCCTTCGTGCAATCCGCACTCTCTTTTCAGCCCAAAGAACCGCGTCTCTTCTTCCGCCATCCCCGGCTCCCATTTACGCGTCGTGTGGGTATCACCCACTGACAGGTAGCCTTGATCCCACAGCGGATGATACTTCAGACCGTGTTTTTGCAGATACTGGTATACCGTACGGTTGTCCCAGTCGATAATCGGCAGCACTTTAAATACGCCACGCTGAATAGCCAATACCGGTAAATGTGCACGACTGCCGGACTGTTCGCGACGCAGACCAGCAAACCAGGTTTGCGCATCGAGTTCCTGTAGCGCCCGGTTCATCGGTTCGACTTTGTTGATGTCATTGTATTTCTCAATGCCTTCGACACCCTGTTCCCACAGTTTGCCGTAACGTGCTTCCTGCCAGGCGGCGCTCTCTTTAGCGCGATAAATCTGGAGATTCAGCTTGAGTCTGTCCGTTAATTCATCGATGAACTGGTAGGTTTCCGGGAATAAATAGCCAGTATCGGTGAGGATCACCGGGATATCCGGGCGAACCTGGTTCACGAGATGCAGGCTGACCGCCGCCTGAATGCCAAAACTTGATGAAAGGACATATTCGCCGGGCAGGTTTTCCAGCGCCCACGCCACGCGATCCTCGGCACTCAGTTTTTCCAGTTCGGCGTTGGTTTCTGCCAGAGCTAATACGCGTTCGACTTTCGGCAGTTCATTCAGCGTGTTTAGATCGAGTTGGGACATAAGTTCCTCACTGTGTGCCTTGCCTGATGGCGCTTCGCTTATCAGGCCTACGCAGACGGTAGGCCGGATAAGGCATGTATGGCGCCATCCGGCAATTCATGTTATTCCCAGAAATCACGCGCTGGATCGAGCACCGGGCGAATGATGCCCGCACGCACCGTAAAGTCACCGAAGCCTTCACCCGCTTCGCGCTCTTTTGCCCAGCGCCCCACCAGTTCGTCAACGGCGTCGAGAATTTCCGATTCCGTAATATTTTCGCGATACATACGCGGGATGCGCGTGCCCATGCGGTTACCGCCCAGATGCACGTTGTAGCGTCCCGGCGCTTTGCCCACCAGGCCCAGTTCCGCCAGCATCGCGCGGCCACAGCCGTTCGGGCAGCCGGTGACGCGCATCACGATATGTTCGTCAGGAATGCCGTGTTTTTCCAGAATCGCTTCCACTTTATCAGTGAACGATGGCAGGAAGCGTTCGGCTTCAGCCATCGCCAGCGGACAGGTCGGGAACGACACGCAGGCCATCGAGTTTTCACGCTGCGGTTTTACCGCATTCATCAGACCATGATCGCGTGCCAGCTTCTCAATCTTCGCCTTATCACTCTCCGGGACACCGGCAATGATCAGGTTCTGGTTGGCCGTGATACGGAACTCGCCTTTGTGGATCCTCGCGATCTCCAGCAAGCCGGTTTTCAGCGGACGCCCCGGATAATCCAGAATACGGCCGTTTTCAATAAACAGCGTCAGGTGCCAGTTATTGTCGATCCCCTTCACCCAACCGATCCTGTCGCCACGACCGGTGAACTCGTACGGACGGATCGGCTCAAACTTGATCCCCGCCCGGCGTTCAACTTCCTCTTTAAACGTCTCGACACCTACCCGCTCCAGCGTGTATTTGGTTTTGGCGTTTTTACGATCGGTACGGTTACCCCAGTCGCGTTGGGTCGTGACCACCGCTTCCGCCACCGCCAGGGTGTGTTCCAGCGGCAGATAACCAAACTCACTCGCCGTACGGGCGTAGGTTTTCTTGTTGCCATGCTCAATCGACAAACCGCCGCCGACCAGCAGGTTAAAGCCTACCAGCTTGCCGTTTTCGGCAATCGCCACGAAGTTCATATCGTTAGCGTGCAGATCGATATCGTTCTGCGGCGGGATCACCACTGTGGTTTTAAACTTACGCGGCAGATAGGTCGCCCCGAGGATCGGCTCTTCATCCGTCGTCGCGACTTTTTCCTGATCCAGCCAGATCTCAGCATAAGCGCGAGTGCGCGGCAGCAAGTGTTCGGAGATCTTTTTCGCCCACTCGTAGGCTTCCGCATGCAGCTGCGACTCATATGGATTGGAGGTACACAGCACGTTACGGTTCATGTCGTTGGCGGTCGCCAGCGCGTCCAGCCCCACTGAATGCAGCATCTGATGCACCGGCTTCACGTTCTTCTTCAGAATGCCGTGGAACTGAAAGGTCTGACGGTTGGTCAGACGAATGCTGCCGTAAATGGTGTTGTCATGGGCGAACTTGTCGATCGCCTGCCATTGTTTGGTGGTGATGACTCCCCCTGGCAGGCGGCAGCGTAGCAGCATCGCATGACGCGGCTCCAGCTTCTGTTCCGCACGTTCGGCACGAATATCGCGGTCGTCCTGCTGGTACATACCGTGAAAACGGATCAGCAGGAAGTTGTCACCGTGGAAGCCGCCGGTCAGGCCGTCGTTCAGGTCTTCCGCGATGGTGCCGCGCAGGAAATTACTTTCACGCTTCATGCGCTCGGCGTCAGTCAGTTTGCCTTCGACCACTAAAGGCCCTGGGTATTTTTCGCTCATTAGTAGACATCTCGCTGATAACGGCGCTCAACGCGCAGCTCACTTAAAAATTCATCCGCCGCTTCGATGTCCATTGCACCGAATTCAGCAATCACTTCCAGCAGTGCCTGCTCAACGTCTTTCGCCATGCGATTGGCGTCGCCGCAGACATAAATGTGCGCACCGTCGTTAATCCAGCGCCACAGTTCCGCGCCCTGTTCGCGCAGTTTGTCTTGTACGTAGATTTTTTCTTTTTGATCGCGAGACCAGGCCAGATCGATTCGGCTCAACACGCCCTCTTTCACGTAGCGCTGCCATTCCACCTGATACAGGAAATCTTCGGTAAAGTGTGGGTTACCAAAAAACAGCCAGTTTTTCCCTTCTGCACCGTCTGCCGCACGTTGCTGCATAAAGGCGCGGAACGGCGCAATCCCCGTTCCTGGCCCGATCATAATTACCGGTGTTTGCGGATTTTCTGGCAGGCGGAAGTTGTCGTTATGTTCGATGAAGACGCGGACTTCGCCCTCTTCTTCCACGCGATCGGCAAGGAAGCCGGAGGCCCCGCCTGCACGCGCACGGCCTTCAACCTCAAAACGCACGGCACCAACGGTGATATGTACTTCGCTTTCCACTTCCGCCTGGGATGAGGCAATGGAGTACAACCGTGGCGTCAGCGGACGCAGAAGATCAACTAACGCCTGAGCGTCCAGTTGCGCCGGGGAGAAACGCACCATATCAACGATTGGCGTGGTGGCGGCGTAATGCTGTAATTGTGCTTTATCGCCTACCAACGGCAACAGCGTTTCGCTGCGCGTCAGGGTGGCATAGTTTTCCACGATATTGGCCGTATTGACGGTCAATTCGAAATGCCACTCCAGCGCGTCAGCGAGCGGCAGCGTTTTGCCCTCAACAGTGACCGGCTCAGTACCTTTCAGCCACAGCAGTTCCACAATTTCTTTGACCAGGGCTGGATCGTTCTGATACCAGACCCCCAGTGCGTCGCCTGGCTGATAGCGCAGACCAGAATCGCCGAGATCAATTTCGATATGGCGTACATCTTTTTGTGAGTCGCGACCGGTAATTTTCTGGTTCACCGCAAGTGTTGCACTCAGCGGTGCTTCTTTGGTGTAAGGACTGGTGTGCAACTCGTTCACCGCACCGCTCGCTGCCGCCTGTGCAGACGGTGCAACAGGCGCGCGGGCCTTCAGTACATCAACCAGGCGGGCACGCCATTCTGCCGCCGCCGATTGATACTCAACATCAGCATCAACGCGGTCCAGCAGGCGTTCACCACCCAACTCTGCCAGTTTCGCATCAAAGTCTTTACCTGACTGGCAGAAAAATTCATAAGACGTATCGCCAAGGCCAAATACGGCGAAGGCCGTGTTTTCAAGCTTCGGCGCTTTTTTAGAGAACAAGTATTTATGCAACGCCACGGCTTCTTCTGCCGGTTCACCTTCCCCTTGCGTTGACGCCACCACAATCAGCAATTTTTCATTGGCGATTTGTTTGAATTTATAGTCGCCAGCGTTGATCAGAGTGACGTTGAGCTTCGCAGCGATCAGATCATCGCGCAGGGCTTCCGCCACACGACGCGCATTACCAGTTTGCGAAGCGGAGATAAGCGTAATACCGGGCATTTCAGCAGCAGGCGCAGGCGCTGCAGCATTCGTTCCTGGCTGCTGATTCAGCACGCCCCAGAAGTAGCCAGAAACCCACGCGAGCTGTGCGGGAGTGAGGTCGGTCGTGGCTGCCTGAAGGCGTGCCAGTTGCTCCGGGTTTAGCGGTAGCAGAGTGGAAGGTGGGGCCTGTGTCGTCATGCGTTGTCATGTTCCAGTAAGCAAAGCGGATTTCAGCAATAAAACCCAAACTGAAGATAAGGTTAACGGTGGGGATAGTAACAATTAAAGAAGGGATGGAAATAACAAATAACCAAATGGACTAACCTGTTTTAGTTATAGTTATTAACAGCAAAAGCGATTTAATAACTGTATGATATATAAATAATTATCAAACATTCTCCTAACAAATATGTCGTTCTGGTACCCAGCGCCCTTTTAACTAATGATAAAATTTGCTCTTTACGGTACCCTACGGCGTTTTTTGCATTCTTGAGAGTAAATAATGTCCACCACCTTGTTTAAAGATTTCACCTTCGAAGCCGCTCACCACCTGCCGCACGTGCCGGAAGGACACAAGTGTGGCCGTCTGCATGGTCACTCATTTATGGTGCGTCTTGAAATTACCGGTGAAGTCGATCCACATACCGGTTGGATCATGGATTTTGCCGAATTAAAAGCGGCGTTTAAGCCGACTTACGACAGGCTTGATCACTACTACCTGAACGATATCCCGGGCCTTGAAAACCCAACCAGCGAAGTCTTGTCCCGCTGGATTTGGGAACAGGTAAAACCGGTTGTTCCTCTGCTGAGCGCAGTGATGGTAAAAGAGACCTGCACAGCAGGTTGCGTTTATCGCGGAGAGTGATCCCGACCTTGCCGGATGGCGACGCACCGCGTCTGCTCCCGGCCTACCTTATTAACAAGCGTAGGCCGGGCAAGCGAAGCGCCCCGGCAAAACTTATCAGGCAATATTCAGGTACTTATGCGTCTGCATCGACAAACGCCAGTTACGCGCAATACAGGTATCAATACACAAACGCGTCGCATCTTCTTTCTGACTGATTGGCTGCAGCGCAATAATGCGTGGTTTATCATCGCTTAACGTAGCCAGCAGTTCATCCAGCGCTTCAATATCGCGAACGCGACCCACCGGATGCTTGATTTCATTGGCTCGTTCCAGCGCCTGTGACAGTACGTCATAGCCGCCACGCATATTCACCTTCGGTGATACCGTCACCCAGGTATTCGGCGTACAGCGCACTTCGTGGGTGCCGCTGGTTTCAATCTGGCAGCTAAAGCCGTTCTTTTCCAGCAGGTCAGTCAGCGGCATCAGGTCATGAATGCAGGGCTCACCGCCGGTTATCACCACATGACGGGCGGTATAGCCCTGGCGCTGAATAACAGCCAGCAGTTCTTCACTGCTCGCCGCGCCCCATTTATCACTCTCTTTCGTCTTGGCCAGGATGCTATATAAGGAGACTTCCCGATCCTCAAGCTTATCCCAGGTGTGTTTGGTATCGCACCAGGCACAGCCAACCGGGCATCCCTGTAAACGAATAAAAATGGCGGGGACGCCGGTAAAGTAACCCTCACCTTGCAGGGTCTGGAACATCTCGTTAATCGGGTACTGCATAGTCATCTCTGTTTAGGGTTATGAACGCGTATTATCGCAGATTTACACTCTCAGGTCTTGCCCCCGGCTGCGCTGTCCCGTGAGTTAAAAATCATGAAACGTGATCTCGTGTTTACGCCTGCAATGTTCGAATAGCTGTGATTTAATTTCATAGCTATGAAGGCAGCGTTTTGATGTAACAAAATATTTTTGATAATAACCTTATAAAAATAGTATAAACATTTTAAAAGTAAAATATTTCAAGCATGTACAAACGGATACATGAAATTATGAATTTATTAGCATCACGCATAGTCAAATTCGATCCGCGGTATCTTTTTATATTAAAATAGGCTTAAGAAACTTAAAGTTACGCTAATTTTCCATTTAATCTCCGTTTAATTATCCGCGCCTAGAATCCAGTCACCCCCCCTGATGAGACTGCATTCATGAATACACTATTAATTACTGGCGCAACCGGTTTTTTGGGCGGAGCCGTTTTAGAAAACATTCTGAATCAGACAAATGGATTTAATCTGCTGCTTTTAGTTCGTGGCGATAATGATGTATCTGCGCTGGAACGGATAAAGGAAAATCTGCGCAAATTCAATATTGCAGAAGAAAAACTGGCCGCACTTAGCCCGCGAAATATCCTGTTGGGTGATTTGGTGGAACCTGAAGCGTTTCTTAACGACCCGCGTCTGGACCAGGTTACTCATGTCATCAACTGTGCCGCCGTCGCCTCTTTTGGCAACAACCCGCTTATCTGGAAAGTAAATGTCGCAGGAACGCTGAAGTTCGCCCAGAAAATGGCCTGTGTCGGCAGCCTGCAGCGTTTTCTTCACGTTGGTACAGCGATGTCATGCTCCCCAGAGCCCGACTCACTGGTGGCAGAAAGTGCAGAATTTTGCGAACGTGCTGAGCACCTGGTTGAGTATACGCACTCTAAATCCACGATAGAGCGTCTGATGCAACAGGAATGCCCAACATTACCACTGGTTATCGCGCGGCCTTCGATCGTTGTTGGCCACACTCATCATGGCTGCCAACCCTCCAGCAGTATTTTCTGGGTATTCAGCATGGGTCTGATGTTACAAAAATTTATGTGTTCGATGGAAGACCGTATTGACGTGATCCCGGTTGATTACTGCGCCGATGCCTTGCTGATGTTACTGAGCTGTCCGCTCGCTCGCGGTGAAGTGGTGCACATCTCAGCCGGAGAAGAAAATAGCGTGAGGTTTGCAGATATTGATAGCGCGATGGCATCTGCGCTGGAACAAGCTCCCGTCGGTAATAAATACGCACAGGTCAGGTATGAAACGCTGGTCAAAATGCGCCGCGAACTGAAGAATATTTTTGGCCCCTGCAACGAACGGCTGATGCTGAAAGCCATGCGTCTGTACGGCGCGTTTGCTACGCTGAACGTGCGATTCAGCAATGATAAGCTGCTCAGCATGGGGATGCCGAAGCCGCCGCGTTTCACCGATTACATTGAGCGCTGTGTACAGACGACACGTGGGCTGACTATTCCACAGCAAATGGCGGTGGACTTTAAATAGGTTGCTATTGTGCAGGCAAAAAAATGCCAGCCTGAAGGCTGGCATTTTTAAATCAGAGAAAGAACAGGATTACGCCTGACCTTTGATCTCTTTACGACCATTGTACGGTGCTTGTTCACCCAGAGCTTCTTCGATACGAATCAGCTGGTTGTACTTAGCAACACGGTCAGAACGGCTCATAGAACCCGTTTTGATCTGGCCTGCAGCGGTACCAACAGCCAGGTCAGCGATGGTAGCATCTTCAGTTTCGCCAGAACGGTGAGAGATGACAGCAGTGTAGCCAGCGTCTTTCGCCATTTTGATCGCAGCCAGAGTTTCGGTCAGAGAACCGATCTGGTTGAATTTGATCAGGATGGAGTTAACGATGCCTTTTTCGATGCCTTCTTTCAGGATCTTGGTGTTGGTTACGAACAGGTCGTCACCAACCAGCTGGATTTTGTCGCCCAGTACTTTAGTCTGGTATGCGAAACCATCCCAGTCAGACTCGTCCAGACCATCTTCGATGGACACGATCGGGTACTGTTTGGTCAGTTCTTCCAGGAAGTGAGTGAATTCTTCGGAGGTGAATGCTTTGTTGCCTTCGCCAGCCAGAACGTATTTACCGTCTTTGTAGAATTCAGATGCTGCACAGTCCATCGCCAGGGTGATGTCTTTGCCCAGCTCGTAGCCAGCTGCTTTAACCGCTTCAGCGATTACAGCCAGAGCTTCAGCGTTGGAACCCAGGTTCGGCGCATAGCCGCCTTCGTCACCCACTGCAGTGTTCATACCTTTAGCTTTCAGAACTTTAGCCAGGTTGTGGAACACTTCAGAACCCATACGTACAGCTTCTTTCAGGGTTTTAGCGCCAACAGGCTGAATCATGAATTCCTGGATGTCGACGTTGTTGTCAGCGTGCTCACCACCGTTGATGATGTTCATCATCGGAACCGGCATGGAGTATTTGCCCGGAGTGCCGTTCAGTTCAGCGATGTGAGCATACAGCGGCAGGCCTTTAGCGGCAGCAGCAGCTTTAGCAGCAGCCAGAGAAACGGCCAGGATGGCGTTTGCACCGAAGTTGGATTTGTTTTCAGTACCGTCCAGATCGATCATGATCTTGTCGATGCCAGCCTGATCTTTAGCATCTTTACCCAGCAGAGCCTGAGCAATCGGGCCATTCACAGCTGCAACAGCTTTCAGTACGCCTTTACCCATGAAACGGGATTTGTCGCCATCGCGCAGTTCCAGTGCTTCGCGGGAACCAGTAGAAGCACCTGACGGAGCTGCTGCCATACCAACGAAACCACCTTCCAGGTGTACTTCGGCTTCAACAGTCGGGTTACCACGGGAGTCGATGATTTCACGACCGATGATTTTAACGATTTTGGACATTAGGTTTTCCTCAGTACAAGTTAAACTAAAACTCCAGACAAACAATGCACCCTGATGGGTGCATTGCCGTTCTAACTTTTTACTTCTTACTTCGCCTGACGCTTCTGATGTTCACTGGCGGCTTTCACAAAGCCGGCAAACAGCGGGTGCCCATCACGTGGCGTGGAAGTAAATTCCGGATGGAACTGACAGGCCACGAACCACGGATGATTCGGTACCTCAATGATCTCGACCAACTGATCATCACCGGAACGGCCTGCAACACGCAGACCCGCAGCTTCAATCTGTTTCAACAGCATATTGTTGACTTCGTAGCGGTGGCGATGGCGTTCAACAATCGTCGGTGTACCGTACAGTTGACGAACCAGACTCTCATCGCTCAGCTGACACTGTTGCGCACCAAGACGCATTGTGCCACCCAGATCACTCTTCTCGGTACGGACTTCGACATTGCCGTCTTCATCACGCCATTCAGTAATCAGGGCCACCACTGGGTACTTACAGTCTGGCACAAATTCTGTGGAGTTGGCGTTGTCCATTCCCACGACGTTACGAGCAAACTCAATCAACGCAACCTGCATACCCAGGCAAATGCCCAGATAAGGAATATTGTTCTCACGCGCAAAGCGTGCTGTCGCGATTTTCCCTTCAACACCACGGTAGCCGAAGCCGCCGGGGATTAGGATGGCATCAAGACCTTTCAGGATCTCAACACCGCGCGTTTCAACATCTTGCGAATCAATCAGCTTGATGTTGACGGTGACACGATTCTTCAGACCACCGTGCTTCAGCGCTTCGATAACTGACTTATAGGCATCCGGCAGTTCAATGTACTTGCCAACCATACCGATAGTCACTTCGCCTGCCGGATTCGCTTCTTCGTAGATAACCTGTTCCCATTCTGACAGATTCGCTTCCGGACAGTTCAAGCTGAATCGTTTACAAATATAATCGTCAAGGCCCTGGGATTTCAACAGGCCCGGAATTTTATAGATGGAATCGACATCTTTCAGAGAAATCACCGCTTTTTCCGGAACGTTACAGAACAATGCAATTTTTGCACGTTCATTAGCCGGAACTGCGCGATCGGAGCGGCAAATCAGGATATCTGGCTGAATACCGATAGAAAGCAGCTCTTTTACAGAGTGCTGAGTCGGTTTAGTTTTGACTTCACCTGCCGCCGCCATGTACGGAACCAGCGTCAGATGCATAAACAGCGTGTGCTCGCGGCCAATTTCTACAGCCATCTGGCGAATCGCTTCAAGGAACGGCAGAGATTCGATATCCCCAACGGTTCCGCCGATCTCGACCAGAACAACATCATGACCTTCACCGCCTTCCAGAACGCGCTCTTTAATGGCATTCGTGATGTGCGGAATGACCTGAACGGTAGCGCCCAGATAGTCACCACGGCGTTCTTTACGCAGAACGTCGGAGTAGATACGACCCGTGGTGAAGTTGTTACGGCGGCTCATTTTAGTGCGGATGAAACGCTCATAGTGACCCAGGTCCAGGTCGGTTTCAGCGCCGTCTTCGGTAACGAACACTTCCCCGTGTTGGATAGGGCTCATAGTACCTGGATCGACGTTGATGTACGGATCCAGTTTCATCATGGTCACATTGAGGCCACGGGCTTCAAGAATGGCTGCCAGGGAGGCTGCGGCAATGCCTTTTCCCAGAGAGGATACGACCCCGCCGGTCACAAAAATATAGTTCGTTGTCATGCTGGACCTGAGAAGTTAGGGTGAAACGATGGAATTACCAAGACGGGAAAGTAGTATACCCGAACATGACGAGCGCCACAAACTTTCATTATTCCTCCTCTTCACCAGGCTCACATTAACATCGGGAGTGAGAAAATAGCCCCTTTGGGGTAAATGTTTTTGACGTAAATCAAGCGCTTGTTATTTAAAAAATCACACAAATCGCCCTTGACCGACGAAATCCCTTAGAGATCAATTTCCTGTCGTTTTACCTGTTGCCAGACTTCTTCCATTGTTTCCAGATCAACACCAGTCATTTCCAGGCCTCGGGCTGCCACAATTCGCTCAACCTCACGAAAACGGCGCTCGAATTTTTCATTCGCTTTCTGCAATGCCGTCTCTGCTTTTGTCCCTAAATGACGGGCCATATTGACCGTGGCAAACAGCAGATCGCCCATTTCCTCCTCCAGTTTAGCCTGATCAACGACAGCCTGCTTCGCCTCGAACATGACTTCGTCAATCTCTTCATAAACTTTGTCGACAACCGGTCCTAATGTCTTCCAGTCAAAACCAACATTGGAACAACGTTTCTGGATTTTCTGAGCGCGCATTAGCGCCGGTAAACTACGGGGAATATCGTCCAGCGCGGAATGTTGTGACTTCTCGGCACGTTCTTCGGTTTTGATTTGTTCCCAGCGGGTTAGCACTTCGCGACTAGTGCTGGCAGAAACATCTGCAAATACATGCGGATGCCGACGTTCGAGCTTATCGCTAATCGCGGCGCAGATGTCATTAAAATCGAAGCGCCCTTCTTCCTGCGCCATCTGGGCGTAAAACACCACCTGGAACAACAGATCGCCCAGCTCTCCACGCAGGTCATCGAAGTCTTCACGCGCAATCGCGTCCAGCACTTCATAGGTTTCTTCGAGGGTGTAAGGGGCAATAGTGGTGAAAGTCTGCTCTTTATCCCACGGACAGCCGTTTTCCGGGTCGCGCAGGCGCTGCATAATACCGAGCAGCCGATCGATTTGATTCATTGGATTGTCCTGAAAAAAACAGGCCCGATGAACGGAGCTCCATCGGGCAAATAATAATGCCTGATGGCGACGCAAACGCGTCTTATCAGGCCTACAAATTGTCGTTAATTACCGTGCAAGCGACGCGCGTCGATCACATCCGGCACCTGGTTCAGTTTGCCGAGCACGCGCCCGAGCACCTGTAAGTTGTAAATTTCGATGGTCATATCGATGGTGGCAAGCTGCTGTTTGGTATCGCTACGGCTGGCAACGCCCAGCACGTTTACCTTCTCGTTGGCGAGAATGGTGGTGATATCACGTAATAAACCGCTACGATCGTTCGCCTGGACGCGAACCACCAGCGAATATCCTGCCGAGTAGCTTTCGCCCCAAACCGCGTCAACAATACGCTCCGGTGCATGCGAGCGTAGTTCATTCAGCTGTTCACAATCCGCCCGGTGCACGGAAATGCCGCGTCCCTGAGTGATAAACCCGACAATTTCATCGCCTGGAATCGGCTGGCAGCAACGCGCGATGTGGTGCATCAGGTTACCCACCCCTTCTACCACCACGCGACCATCGTCTTTACGGCGACTCTGCGGAGCCTGCGTTTTCTGCTGAAGTTGTTTCAGCGCAGCGGCATCCTGTTCAGCTGCGCTGGGTTTATTAAACTGCGCTTGCAGGAAGTTGACCATCTGGTTGAGGCGGATGTCGCCGCCGCCGATCGCCGCCAGCAGCTCTTCCAGCTCATTAAAGCTGTAACGCGGAAGCAGGTGTTTTTCAGCCTCTTTCAGGCTAATACCCAGGTGCGCCAGTTCATCATCGAGGATCTGACGACCAGCCAGAATATTCTTGTCCCGGTCTTGTTTACGGAACCAGGCGTGGATCTTCGAGCGCCCCCGGCTGGTCGTCACGTAGCCCAGATTAGGATTCAGCCAGTCACGGCTTGGGTTTGGCTGTTTCTGGGTGATGATTTCAATTTGATCGCCCATCTGCAGCTGATAGGTAAACGGTACGATGCGCCCGCCAATTTTCGCGCCAATGCAACGATGCCCCACATCACTGTGGATGTGATAAGCAAAATCGAGCGGCGTTGAGCCCGCCGGTAAGTCCACAACATCGCCTTTTGGCGTAAAGACGTAAACTCTGTCGTCAAAGACCTGGCTACGCACTTCATCCAGCATTTCACCGGAATCAGCCATCTCTTCCTGCCAGGCTATCAGTTTACGCAGCCACGCAATGCGGTCTTCATGACCAGAACGCGCAGCGCCTGAAGCGGTACCTTCTTTGTACTTCCAGTGTGCGGCAACGCCCAGCTCGGCATCTTCGTGCATCTGTTTGGTACGGATCTGGATTTCAATGGTTTTACCACCAGGCCCCAGAACAACCGTATGGATTGACTGGTAACCGTTAGGCTTTGGATTGGCAACGTAGTCATCGAACTCATCAGGCAGATGGCGATAGTGGGTATGCACAATCCCCAGCGCGGCATAGCAATCCTGTAAACGCTCAGCCACGATACGCACCGCGCGCACATCGAACAGTTCGTCAAAAGCTAACTGCTTTTTCTGCATTTTGCGCCAGATACTGTAAATATGCTTCGGACGCCCGTACACCTCGGCTTTTACACCTTCGGTTTTCATCTCTGAACGCAGATGCCCCACAAACTCGTCGATATAGTGTTCCCTGTCGATACGACGTTCATGCAGCAGTTTAGCAATGCGTTTGTATTCGGCTGGGTGCAGGTAGCGGAAGCAGTAATCTTCCAGCTCCCATTTTAATTGCCCGATGCCTAATCGGTTAGCCAGCGGGGCATAGATATTGGTGCACTCTTTTGCCGCCAGTACGCGTTCATCTTCCGGCGCGTCTTTCACTTCTCGCAGATGGGCAATACGTTCCGCCAGCTTGATGACCACACAGCGGAAGTCGTCGACCATTGCCAGCAGCATGCGACGAACGTTATCAACCTGCTCGGAAGAGACGGAGTCGGTATGCGTGGCTTTTAGCTGGCGTATTGCCGCCATATCGCGCACACCATGGATAAGGTTAACGATTGACGTGCCTACGCTCTCGCGCAGGATGTCTTCACTCACCACATTGGCATCCGCCAGAGGGAACAGCATCGCCGCTCGTAGCGTGTCGATATCCATACTCAGCATGGAGAGTATTTCCACCATTTCGACGCCACGCCACAGCAGCAGATCCGCATCCGGATGACCCTGTGTCTGCTGCAGGCAATACGCCCAGGTTTCGGCTAAGCGTTCACACGACTGCTGGCTGGAGATCCCAAGACTCGCGATCCATTTCTTTGGATCAAACTCACCAGCTTTATTTATATGTGCACTTCTTACCGCAACCATCGTCCTCTCCTTAAGGGGCATGGCCTGTCGAAGTCGACAAGCCGTACCCATTGTCTTTCACGCTGCGTTACAACCCGAAATCCAATGGGTATAAAATTCATTACAAACGCTCAAACAGGGCCATCGATTCCAGATGTCCAGTGTGCGGGAACATATCGAGCATCGCCAGTCGCCGAACGGTATATCCTGCATTGAGTAACGCTTCGCTGTCACGAGCCAGCGTAGCAGGATTACAGGATACATAAACAACGCGCCCAGGGTTTAACTTTATAATATGTTGCATCACTCCGGCAGCCCCCGCACGCGCAGGATCGAGCAATACTTTGTCAAATCCGTTTTTTGCCCATGGTTGTTTAGTGACATCTTCTTCAAGGTTTTCATGAAAGAATGTCACATTGTGTAGTCCGTTATTCCGCGCATTTTCCCGGCCTTTTTCCACCAGCGCAGGGACACCTTCAACTCCCACAACGCTCGCTGCTCGTACGGCTAACGGCAACGTAAAATTCCCCATACCACAGAACAAATCGAGCACCCGGTCCTCTGGCTGCACATCCAGCCATTCCAGCGCACAGGAAACCATTTTTTGGTTTACCCCTTCATTGACCTGGATAAAATCACGCGGGCTGAAGGTTAAACGTAGTCCATTTGAATCATACCAGGGCGATTCTTCTGAATTTGATTCCAGTATCTCGCTTTGCGGAGCCAGAAACAAAGACAGTCCCTGAGAATGCGAAAAGCGTTCCAGTTTTTCTTTATCCGCGGCACTCAGTGGTGCAGTGTGGCGCAAAATCATCAGAGTTCCACTTCCAGCCTGCACCAATTCGACATGCCCCAAGTGACGCAACCCCTGCAGACTCTGCAGGCATGCCCGAATTTCAGGCAGCAACGCCTCAAGTTGGGGCACCAAAATAGGGCATTGTTTTACATCGATAATGTCGCTGGAGCCGGACTTGCGAAATCCGATCTGCAATTGCTGCTCTTTCGAGCGATAGTTCAGACTTAAACGCGCGCGGCGTCGATAACCCCACGGGGTATCGGCGATAACTTCTGTCACCTCACATTTCATTAAACGCGATAACGCTGCACTTTTGCTACGCTGCTGCAACGAGATGCTGGCGTGCTGCTGTTGACAGCCACCACAGACCCCAAAATGTGGACAACGTGGCACTTCACGTTCCGAGCTGTCGTTTAAACGACGTTTGACTTGCGCACGGGCAAACTGTTTTTTATCTTCAGTTATCACCACTTCTGCGCTTTCCTGAGGCAGCAATTCCGGTATAAACAGGGCTTTCCCGTTATGACGAGCAACGCCCTGACCAAAAGAATCAAGGTCATTGACGGTAACGGTTATGATCTGACGCGTCGTCACGCGTCGTTTTGCAGAGTAGAATTGCGCCATCGACGAGATATTTCTCTATTTAACAGTGTGACCCTAATTGTCCCATAACGGAACTCCATGACCAACTACAGCCTGCGCGCACGCATGATGATTCTGATCCTGGCCCCGACCGTCCTGATAGGTTTGCTGCTCAGTATCTTTTTTGTTGTGCATCGCTATAACGACTTGCAGCGTCAACTGGAAGATGCTGGTGCCAGCATCATCGAGCCACTCGCGGTTTCCAGCGAATACGGCATGAACTTGCAAAACCGGGAATCCATCGGCCAGCTTATCAGCGTGTTGCATCGTCGCCATTCCGATATTGTGCGGGCAATTTCCGTCTATGACGAAAATAACCGACTGTTCGTCACCTCCAACTTTCATCTTGATCCGTCAGAGATGCAATTGGCTACCGGATCGCCGTTTCCGCGAAAGCTGAGCGTAACCCGGCACGGGGATATCATGATCCTGCGTACCCCTATTATATCGGAAAGCTATTCACCGGATGAATCTGCCGTTAGCGATGCCAAAAACGCCAAAAATATGTTGGGGTATGTGGCGCTTGAGTTGGATCTCAAGTCCGTGCGATTACAGCAGTACAAAGAGATCTTTATCTCCAGCGTCATGATGCTGTTTTGTATTGGCATTGCGTTAATTTTCGGCTGGCGTCTGATGCGTGACGTGACCGGACCAATTCGCAACATGGTGAATACCGTTGACCGAATACGTAGAGGTCAGCTCGATAGCCGCGTGGAAGGTTTCATGTTGGGCGAACTGGATATGCTGAAGAATGGCATCAACTCGATGGCAATGTCTCTCGCCGCCTACCATGAAGAGATGCAGCACAATATCGATCAGGCGACGTCAGATCTGCGCGAAACGCTGGAGCAAATGGAGATCCAAAACGTTGAGCTGGATCTGGCAAAGAAACGCGCTCAGGAAGCTGCTCGTATTAAATCAGAGTTCCTGGCGAACATGTCTCACGAGCTACGTACACCGCTAAACGGTGTCATTGGCTTTACACGCCTGACACTGAAAACCGAGTTAAATACCACCCAGCGCGATCACCTGAATACGATTGAACGCTCTGCCAACAACCTGCTCGCTATCATCAATGATGTGCTCGACTTCTCTAAACTGGAAGCGGGTAAACTGATTCTGGAAAGCATACCGTTCCCACTGCGCAGCACACTGGATGACGTCGTAACGCTGTTAGCGCACTCCTCCCATGACAAAGGGCTGGAGCTAACACTGAATATTAAAAATGACGTTCCGGACAATGTGATTGGCGATCCGCTACGCCTGCAACAGGTCATTACCAACCTGGTCGGCAATGCCATCAAATTTACCGAGAGCGGCAATATCGACATTCTGGTTGAAAAACGCGCGCTCAGTAACACCAAAGTCCAGATTGAAGTTCAAATCCGCGATACCGGTATTGGTATCCCGGAACGCGATCAGTCACGTCTGTTCCAGGCTTTCCGTCAGGCTGATGCCAGCATTTCGCGCCGTCACGGTGGTACCGGACTTGGCCTTGTGATCACACAAAAACTGGTCAATGAAATGGGTGGGGATATCTCGTTCCATAGCCAACCAAATCGCGGTTCCACTTTCTGGTTCCATATCAGTCTTGATCTCAATCCTAATGTTATCAGCGATCGTTCAACCACCCGCTGTCTGGCCGGTAAACGACTGGCTTACGTTGAACCAAATGCTACCGCCGCGCAATGCACGTTAGATATCTTGAGTGAAACGCCGCTGGAGGTGATTTACAGTCCGTCATTCTCTGCATTACCGGCTGAACACTACGATATCCTGCTACTTGGTGTACCCGTTACTTTCCACGAGCCACTCACCATGCAGCATGAACGTCTGGCAAGCGCAGCCGCGATGACCGATTTCCTGTTGCTGGCGCTGCCTTGCCATGCGCAGATTAACGCTGAAAAATTAAAACAAGGCGGCGCGGCGGCATGTCTGTTAAAACCGCTCACCTCAACCCGATTGCTGCCTGCGTTAACCGAATATTGCCACCTGAACCAGGGGGCAGAACTCCAGTTGCCAGATGAAAGCAAGATTGCGATGACCGTGATGGCGGTGGACGACAACCCGGCGAACCTGAAGCTTATCGGCGCATTGCTTGAAGATAAGGTTCAGCACGTCGAGCTGTGCGACAGCGGGCAGCAGGCGATGGACAGAGCCAAACAAATGCAGTTTGATCTGATCCTGATGGATATTCAGATGCCAGACATGGACGGTATTCGTGCCTGCGAACTGATCCATCAGCTTCCACACCAGCAGCAGACACCGGTTATTGCGGTAACGGCGCATGCCATGGCAGGGCAAAAAGAGAAGTTACTCAGCGCCGGAATGAATGACTACCTGGCTAAGCCAATTGAAGAAGATAAATTGCACAGTTTGCTGTTGCGCTATAAGCCCGGTACCGGCACATCAGCCCGGACTATCGTGCCGGCCCCCCCTGAACCCGTGATCAACCCGAATACGACCCTCGACTGGCAGTTGGCATTAAGACAAGCCGCGGGTAAAAACGATCTGGCGCGGGATATGCTGCAAATGCTGCTCGATTTTCTACCCGAAGTACGTAACAAAATCGAAGAACAACTGGTGGGTGAAAACCCTGAAGGGTTGGTGGATTTGATTCATAAACTACACGGCAGCTGCGGTTACAGCGGGGTTCCCCGCATGAAAAACCTGTGTCAGCTTATTGAACAGCAGTTACGTAACGGGACCAAAGAAGAAGAGCTGGAACCAGAGTTTTTAGAGCTTCTTGATGAGATGGACAACGTCGGGCGGGAAGCGAAACGGATATTGGGGTGATATTCGCCGAATGCGGCGTAAACGCCTTATCCGGCCTACAAGTTTTGCTGTTTATCGTAGGTCCGACAGGCGTCGCGCCATCGGGCACATCGCCAGAGGCGGCGTAAGCGCCTTCTCCGACCTACAACTCAGCGTAATTGCTGCCCTGCTTTAAGCGTTGCGGCCACGTTTCGTGCCGTCATCCGCACATTTTCACTCGCATTATCCAGCGCCTCATCCAGCGTGCAAATGGTATAAATCACACTAAAAACAGCATCAATTCCATGCTCATGCACCACACCAACATCTGGCGTCAGGCTGCCTGCAATACCAATGACGGGCTTATTATATCGCTTTGCAACGTTCGCTACGCCTACCGGGACTTTGCCATGGATCGTCTGACTGTCAATACGCCCTTCCCCGGTCACAACCAGATCTGCATCCGCAACACAGTCGTCGAGGTGTAACGCATCCGTCACGATCTCGATACCACGGCGTAGCTGCGCGCCGCAAAACGCATACAGTGCAGCCCCCATGCCTCCGGCAGCGCCTCCACCGGCCAGATCCAGCACGTTAATGTCCAGATCGCGTGCAATCAGTTGCGCATAGTGCGTCAGCGCATTATCCAGACGGGTAATCATTTCTGGCGTTGCCCCTTTTTGTGGACCAAATACTGCAGAAGCGCCCTCTTTACCGGTCAGCGGATTCGTGACATCGCAGGCCACTTCGATACGACAGGTGGCAAGGCGTTTATCTAACGCTGAAATATCTATCCTGGTGAGCGCTTCCAGACCGATCCCGCCTTGCGCAATCTGGTTATTCTGCGCATCCAGCAATTTGGCGCCCAGTGCCTGCACCATACCGGCGCCACCATCATTAGTCGCGCTACCGCCAATCCCGATGATGATGTGTTCTACACCCGCATTCAGCGCATGGCGAATCAACTCTCCGGTCCCCCATGAGGTGGTTTTCAGCGGGTCGCGTAACCCTGCCGGAACCCGCTCTAACCCACTGGCGGCCGCCATCTCGATAAACGCTGAGCGCTCATCTCCCGATAACCCATAAAATGCCTGTACCTTACTTCCCAGGGGACCCGTAACATCAACATGCACAAGGTGGCCCGCCGTAGCGGCAACCATCGCCTCGACCGTTCCTTCACCACCATCAGCGACCGGTATCTTTACGTAATCCGCATCAGGCCAGATCTCACGAAAACCCTGCTCAATGGCAGTTGCCACCTCAAGCGCACTCAAACTCTCTTTATAAGAATCCGGTGCAATTACTATTTTCATAAGCCGTCCTTACGCATGTTGATTCTGTTAATCATACACCTGGAGATGTGCCGGTTCCTGTCAGAACCGGCATAACGCTTAGCGCACCATGCATGGGCGTTTATTATCGAAGGTCCAGTTCGGGATCAGGTACTGCATTCCCATCGCGTCATCACGCGCTCCCAGGCCATGTTGCTGGTACAGCTCGTGTGCTTTCATCACCTGGTCCATATCCAGTTCTACACCCAAACCCGGCTTCGCTGGTACCTGTACCATGCCGCCTTTAATATCGAACGGTTCTTTGGTCAGGCGTTGGTTACCTTCCTGCCAGATCCAGTGGGTATCAATGGCCGTAATTTTACCCGGCGCCGCCGCCGCCACATGAGTGAACATCGCCAGCGAAATATCAAAGTGATTGTTAGAGTGTGAACCCCAGGTGAGGCCAAACTCATGACACATCTGCGCCACGCGAACAGACCCCTGCATGGTCCAGAAATGCGGGTCAGCCAGCGGAATATCCACAGACTGCAATGACAGCGTGTGCCCCATCTGACGCCAGTCGGTAGCGATCATATTGGTCGCCGTCGGCAGGCCAGTAGCGCGGCGGAATTCCGCCATCACTTCACGCCCAGAGAAACCCTGCTCCGCGCCACACGGATCTTCAGCATAAGCCAGCGATCCTTTCAGATACTTACCGATCTTGATCGCTTCATTCAACGACCATGCACCATTGGGATCGAGCGTTACGCGAGCCTGCGGGAAACGCTTCGCCAACGCGACGATAGATTCCGCTTCCTCTTCCCCTGCCAGCACGCCACCTTTCAGTTTAAAGTCGTTAAAGCCATATTTCTCATACGCAGCTTCAGCCAGGCGCACAACCGCATCCGGCGTCATCGCCTCTTCATGACGCAGACGATACCAGTCGCACTTCTCATCCGGCTGACTCTGATACGGCAGCGGCGTCGCTTTACGGTTGCCAACGAAGAACAGATACCCCAACATTTCCACTTCGCTACGCTGCTGTCCATCACCCAGCAGAGAGGCGACGTTTACGCCCAGATGCTGACCTAACAGATCCAACATGGCCGCTTCGATCCCAGTAACCACATGAATAGTGGTACGTAAATCAAAGGTCTGCAAACCGCGACCGCCCGCATCACGATCGGCAAAAGTATTGCGTACCGCATTCAGCACGTTTTTGTATTCACCTAACGTTTTGCCTACCACCAGCGGGATCGCATCTTCCAGCGTTTTGCGGATTTTTTCTCCGCCGGGAATTTCACCCACGCCGGTATGACCGGAATTATCTTTAATAATCACAATATTGCGCGTGAAGAACGGAGCATGTGCACCGCTCAGGTTCATCAGCATGCTGTCATGACCCGCAACCGGAATAACCTGCATAGAGGTAACCAATGGGGTAGAAAATTGTACGCTCATAATTAAGTCCTTATCCAAAATTAGTGGCGGCCGAAAACGGGACGTTTACGGTCAAAAGTCCATCCAGGGATCAGATACTGCATTGGGCCTGCGTCATTACGCGCGCCGCCGGGCAGTCTCTTGTAGGCTTCATGAGCCTTGTTAACCTGATCCCAGTCCAGCTCTACGCCCAGTCCAGGCGCGTCAGGAACAGCAATTTTCCCGTTCTTAATCTCCAGCGGATTTTTGGTCAGACGGCAATCGCCCTCCTGCCAAATCCAGTGCGTATCGATGGCCGTCGGATTGCCCGGCGCTGCCGCACCGACGTGAGTAAACATTGCCAGCGAAATATCAAAGTGGTTATTGGAATGGCATCCCCAGGTCAGGCCCCAGTCATCGCACAACTGTGCCACGCGCACCGCGCCGGAAAGCGTCCAGAAGTGCGGATCGGCCAGCGGAATATCGACCGCATTCAGCATTACCGCGTGGCCCATTTCACGCCAGTTGGTGGCTATCATGTTGGTTGCTACCGGTAGACCGGTTGCACGGCGGAACTCGGCCATCACTTCGCGGCCAGAAAAACCCTGTTCAGCGCCGCATGGATCTTCGGCGTAGGTCAGAACATCGTTCAGCCCTTTACACAGGGAGATGGCTTCATCCAGCAACCAGGCACCGTTAGGATCCACCGTAATACGTGCATCCGGGAAGCATGCTTTCAGCGCACGGACGGTTTCAATTTCTTGCTCACCCGGCAGCACACCGCCCTTCAGTTTGAAATCTTTAAAGCCATAACGATCCTGTGACGCCTGCGCCAGACGCACCACCGCGTCGCTGGTCATCGCTTGCTGGTGACGCAGGTGATACCACTCATGGTTTCCCGGCGTACTTTCCAGATACGGCAAATCGGTTTTGCTGCGATCGCCTACGTAGAACAGATAGCCGAGTACGGTGACCGCATCGCGCTGCTTGCCCGGCCCTAACAGTTCACAGACCGGTACGTTGAGCGCCTTACCCAGCAGGTCGAGCAGCGCAGCTTCCAGCGCCGCCACCGCATTGACGCGCAGTTCAAACGTCCAGGCGCCTTTGCCGAAGGTATCAAAATCGGCAGCCTGGTTGCCTTTATGCACCTGCTGAACCACTTTATTCAGGCGCGCGACCTCCTGACCCAATACCATCGGGATAGCGTCAACCAGCGTCTGATAAATCACTTCACCGCCCGGCGCTTCACCGACGCCTGTATTGCCGGCGTTATCGGTAAGGATCACGATATTGCGGGTAAACCAGGCGTTATGCGCGCCACCAATATTGAGCAGCATGCTGTCATGACCGGCCACCGGGATGACCTTCATGTCGGTAATAACGGGACTCGATTGTGTTGTCATCATTATTGTCCTGCGACAGGTTTCAGTTCGATACGTTTAATATCACCGACCAGCACCAGATAGCTCACCACCGCAATCAGCGCATGTACACCTACGTAAATCAACGCGCCGTTAAACGAGCCGGTGGTCCCTACGATGTAGCCGATAGCAATTGGCGTCACGATGCCGGAGATGTTGCCGAACATATTGAACAGACCGCCGCTCAAACCACTGATCTCTTTCGGCGCGGTATCGGCCATCACGGCCCAACCCAGGGCACCTATACCTTTACCGAAGAAGGCCAGCGCCATAAAACCGATGATCATCCACTCCACGTTGACGTAGTTACAGAACACCATCACCATCGACAACAGCATGCCCATGACGATCGGCGTTTTACGGGCGATATTCAGCGAACCGGTACGACGCATCAGCCAGTCGGAAATAATGCCGCCGAGCACACCGCCTGCGAATCCGCAAATGGCCGGGACCGAAGCGACAAACCCCGCTTTCAGAATCGACATACCGCGCGCCTGTACCAGATAGACCGGGAACCAGGTGATAAAGAAGTAGGTCAGCGCGTTAATACAGTACTGGCCGATGTAGATACCGATCATCATGCGGGAACCCAACAACTGTTTGATTTGTCCCCATTTCACGCTGAACGGAACTTTAGCTTTAGCTGCTGCCTGATCCATGTTGATCAGTGCGCCACCTTCGGCAATGTAGTCCAGCTCTTTTTGGTTGACGCCCGGATGCTGGTTCGGTTCGTGAATCACTTTCAGCCAGACAAAGCTGATGATGATCCCGAGTCCACCCATAAAGAAGAACACGTGCGACCAGCCCACTTCGTGGGTCAGCCAGCCCATGATTGGCGCGAAGATAACGGTGGCAAAGTACTGCGCAGAGTTAAAGATTGCGACCGCCGTGCCCCTCTCCTGTGCCGGGAACCATGCCGCAACTATCCGACTATTGCCGGGGAAGGAAGGTGCTTCAGCTAAACCGACAAGGAAGCGCAGGGTAAACAGCGCAACGATAATGCCGAAGCCGCTAAAGATATCGACGAAGCCCTGCAGCAGGGTAAACATGGACCAGATAAAGATGGACCAGAAATAAACACGTTTTGAACCGAAGCGGTCGAGCAACCAGCCGCCAGGGATCTGACCGATAACATAGGCCCATGAGAATGCGGAGAAGACGTACCCCATCCCGACGGCATCAAGGCCAATGTCTTTGGCCATCTCTGAGCCGGCAATGGATAAAGTGGCGCGGTCGCCGTAGTTGAAGGATGTGACGATAAACAACATCACCACTATCCAGTAGCGAGCGTTAGTGCGTTTTTCCGCGCTGCTCGCCGCCTGACTTAATGAACTCATTGTTGCACTCCTGAATCTTGGCTGTCGCCAGTTCATTCTGTACAGCACCTGTAGGGTGATCAGAATGAGAGGTTAGTGTGTGGCAGTTTTGGTACAGCTCAGGGCCGTTTTATTCTGACTCGCTGCCTTTTCGGGAACTGACGGGAAAAGTATATGAAGGAGTGGCTCTTACCCTCACCGTGCATGAACACAACATTAGGCAGGCAGTAAGAAGTTGTTTGGGGCATAAGCCCAAAGCAGTGGAAGTTAGTTCACGTAATTGGGGTTTTATTGCCGGGTGGCGGCTTCGCCTGACCCGGCCTACGGTTCAAATGGGGGTTGTATGCCCGTGCGGGGGAGAGGTTATTTCAGCAAGGTTCCCCAGTTTTCTACCCAGGGGTTGGATTCGCTTTCCGGTTCAGGATGTTCGCTGGCGTCAATCAGCAACATTTCACCCACGCGCTGCGCGCTTTGCTCCTGTAACAGCGCATCAAACTGTTTGCCACCATTGCAGAAATTAACGTAGCTGCTGTCGCCCAGCGCAATTACCCCATAATGCAGATTTGGCTGGAAACCGAGATTATCTTTGATCCCCTGAAACAGCGGCACGATGCTATCGGGCAGATCGCCCTGCCCGGTCGTTGAGGTCACCACCAGGACATATTTGTCCTGATATGCCTGCCAGTCGCTGAGCTCGGGATCTTCAAACACCGTGGCTTTATGACCTTGTGCCGTCAAAATAGCCTCCGCCTCTTCAGCAACCAGCAGCGCGTTTCCATACATTGTGCCGACAAAAATACCAATTTCCGCCATAACCTTTATCTCCAGGAACTTAAGAATCTATCTGCTCATCCTGACCTGACATCCCGCTGAACTCAACCCTTTCATTCTCAGGGAGAAGTCCACGCCAGCCAAATTGTGACAATGCCTGCATCCAGACGTCATCCAGCCCGGCGCGAATAACCAGCGGCTCACCGGTGAATGGATGCGTCAGCGCAAGCTGGCTGGCATGCAGCATTAATCGCTGACAGCCAAAATGCTCTGCGGCGCTGCGGTTTTGTCGCAAATCACCGTGCTTACTATCGCCAATAATCGGATGACGCAAATGCGCCAGGTGACGTCTGAGCTGATGTTTACGGCCGGTTTTAGGATCCAGCTCCACCAGCCCGTAACGGGTGGTTGGATAGCGACCGGTTGCCACGGGCATTTCTACCGTAGCCAGCCCGCGATAGTGGGTTACCGCAGGCTGTGGACCTTTGTCGTCACGGGCAAATTTATCGGCAATCTTGTCCAGCTCTTCCACCAACGGATAATCCAGCACGACATCATCCATCAGCCAGCCACGCACAATCGCATGATAGCGTTTTTGGATTTGATGCTGCTCAAACTGCTGTGCCAGCCGTCGTCCGGCCTCGCTGGACAGTCCCATCAACAGCACACCGGAGGTCGGTCTGTCGAGTCGGTGGGCGGTAAAAACGTGCTGACCAATCTGGTCGCGCACCGTTTGCATTACCACCACTTTCTCATCGCGGTCGAGCCAGCTACGATGAACCAGCCAGCCCGAAGGTTTGTTGACTGCAACCAGCCATTGGTCTTGATAGAGAATTTCCAGCATCAGGCGTCATCACGGGTAAATAGCGCATCCAGATCCTGCAATGCAATCAGGATCACATCGCGCTGTGGATGATCGGCTGCCAGCGCCATTTCATAATATGGCGCAATAGCGAACGCTTCTGGAAGTGGCTGCGCATTATCAAGCAACGCATGCATGCGGGGAATCAACACCCACTGCAGCCATTCAACCGGTTCCATGGTATCCATACAAAAAGGCTGCGTGCTGGAAAACAGATGCGCTTCTGGCTCATCCATCCGCCAGTGATTATGTTCACGCAGCAGTGCTTCAAGCGCATGCAACTGCTCGCGCACACGGTCATGAGTCGTCATGAAATTAACCTCAATGATGAAAAATCTGGCGCGAAGAATAGCACCAGTAGAAAGGAAATAAAAAAAGGGAGCACTGTAAAAACAGTGCTCCCGGTTCGTTTCGCAGCATTCCAGCTACTTTTGGTGCTCCCTGCTCATCCGTGACAACTTTTCCTGTGGTCTTGCGACCTCGTTCATCCTGAACATTTGCATCCTGCTCACACCGCCCCCGATGTGAAAACTTCATCCTGAAGTGTCCCTGGCCATCCTGACCCGCCGAACATCCTGACCGGCTCTCGTTCTCCATCCTGGAGGTGTCCTTTAACGCATCCAGCGTTTTCCTCTTTGCTTCATCCTGAAACCTGTCCTTGCAGCACCGTCCTGGTGTGTCCTGCCGAAGCGTCATCATCCTGATGTTCACTTCGTTGTGCGACTCCTTGTCGACAGAGATAGAATCGCCTGTTTCGCATTGTCTTACAAGACACTTACAGACATACCTTAATGATTATTTTCGTATGAAAGTTGAAGATAAAACATTAACTAATTGAATTATAAATAGTTAACATTATATCGACCGATGAAGTCTTTACTGATCACCTGGCAATCTCCTACAGGGTTTGTAAGAGATCTCTCACACACCCAGGGCAAACTGGATTACAGAACAGGCTTAAGTTGAGTAAGAAATTCCGCAAGCGAGGCCGCCAGAACCGTTCGTTTACGGGTTCCCAGCGTTTCCTTGCAGACTTCCCCAGACAAGTTGCACACTGAAATAACATCAAGTTCATTGTCCAGTGTGGCAATAAAAAGCGTTGGAGAGAGCTTAAGGCGTTTTTGCGTAACCAGGTGGCCGATCTGGTTTTCCTGTACGCGTCTGAAGTCATCTTCAGACCAGGTTTGCAGAAGAGTCAGTTTCTCATCCGCAAATTGTGCGTGCATGTCCCCGGCAAACTGGGTGGTATAAAACGCATGAACAGCGGGTTGTACCACAATATCAAAGGCGCGTTCAACCGCGTTTACATTCGGCTCGCCCACAAAAGGCTGCGGTTGCCAGTACACCGCATCGTTCGTGGAGGAGATGATGCACGGAGACGGTACGCCATACAGCTCTTCACTCAGAGGCCAGCTGCCGTTTTTTTCATGCCATGCATCGCAATAACGCGTCGTAAAGGCTGTCAACGCCTGTGCTGTCAATTCGTCCACTGATTTCTCTCTTCACAAAAGCCAGGATACACTTGTCGCATAGTGTATCTGGTTTATGACGGTGAAACATGTCTTCTTATGAAAATCATCGGGCGCTTGACAGCCTGACTCTCGGAAAATCAACGGATTACCGGGATATTTACGACGCCAGCCTGCTGCAGGGTGTTCCGCGCAGCCTGAACCGCGACCCGCTGGATCTAAAGGCCGATAATCTGCCTTTTCACGGCGCGGATATCTGGACGCTGTATGAACTATCATGGCTGAATACCAACGGCTTACCGCAGGTTGCGGTCGGCCATGTGGAGCTGGATTACACCAGCGTTAATTTGATTGAATCAAAAAGTTTTAAGCTGTATCTGAACAGTTTTAATCAGACGCGTTTTGACTCATGGGAACACGTCCGTCAGACGCTGGAACACGATCTACGCGCCTGCGCGCAAGGTGATGTCAGCGTAGCGCTTTATCGTCTTGACGAACAGGAAGGGCAGCCGATAGCCCACTTCAATGGCACCTGTATCGACAATCAGGATATCGTCATTGATAACTACCAGTTCAGCACCGACTATCTGGAAAACGCCGTGAGCGGCGACAAAGCAGTAGAAGAGACACTGGTCAGCCATCTGCTGAAATCCAACTGCCTGATCACCCACCAGCCTGACTGGGGTTCCATACAAATTCAGTATCGCGGTCGCAAAATCGACAGGGAAAAGTTGCTGCGCTATCTGGTCTCCTTCCGCCACCACAATGAATTTCACGAGCAGTGTGTGGAACGCATTTTCAATGACCTACTGCGTTTCTGTCAGCCGGAGAAACTGAGCGTATACGCACGCTATACGCGGCGCGGCGGCCTCGATATCAACCCATGGCGCACCAACACAGATTTCACCCCCGCAACAGGCAGACTGGTGCGTCAGTAATCTTTTTTCTCAATTTTGCGTGTCGGATTCCGCGCGCAAGGTTGTGAAAGGTCATAAGCCAGGGCTATTGTAATCAGTAGAGGATGATATCTCTCGTCCCGTAAGGAGTTTACTTGATTACACATATTAGCCCGCTTGGCTCAATGGACATGTTGTCGCAGCTGGAAGTCGATATGCTTAAACGCACGGCCAGCAGCGACCTGTATCAACTGTTTCGTAACTGTTCGCTTGCCGTTCTGAACTCCGGCAGTTTGACAGACAACAGCAAAGAGCTGTTGTCTCGTTTTGAAAGTTTCGACATTAACGTGCTGCGCCGTGAACGCGGTGTGAAGCTGGAACTGATCAACCCACCTGAAGACGCGTTTGTCGATGGGCGCATAATTCGCGCGCTGCAGGCCAACCTGTTTGCCGTACTGCGCGACATTCTTTTCGTCAATGGTCAGATCCATAACGCGGGTCGTTTTCAGCATCTGGATCTCGAAAGCTCGGTTCACATGACCAACCTCGTCTTTTCCATCCTGCGCAACGCCCGGGCACTGCACGTCGGTGAAGCGCCGAACATGGTCGTCTGCTGGGGCGGTCACTCCATCAACGAGAACGAATACTTGTATGCGCGTCGCGTGGGTACCCAGTTGGGCCTGCGTGAACTGAACATCTGCACCGGGTGTGGTCCGGGCGCGATGGAAGCTCCAATGAAAGGTGCCGCGGTCGGCCACGCTCAGCAGCGTTACCGCGACAGCCGTTTTATTGGCATGACCGAGCCGTCTATTATAGCCGCTGAGCCGCCTAACCCGCTGGTTAACGAACTGATCATCATGCCGGACATTGAAAAACGTCTGGAAGCGTTCGTGCGTATCGCTCACGGCATTATCATCTTCCCGGGCGGCGTAGGGACAGCAGAAGAGCTATTGTATCTGCTGGGTATCCTGATGAATCCGGCGAACAAAGATCAGGTTCTGCCATTGATCCTGACCGGGCCAAAAGAGAGCGCAGATTACTTCCGCGTGCTGGACGAATTTATCGTGCACACGCTGGGAGAAGAGGCGCGCCGTCACTATCGCATTATCATTGACGATGCAGCGGAAGTCGCTCGTCTGATGAAAAAAGCGATGCCGCTGGTGAAAGAGAACCGCCGGGACACCGGTGATGCCTACAGCTTTAACTGGTCAATTCGTATCGCGCCTGATTTGCAGATGCCGTTCGAACCGTCCCACGAAAACATGGCGAATCTGAAACTGTATCCAGACCAGCCTGTTGAAGTGCTGGCTGCAGACCTGCGTCGCGCATTCTCCGGTATTGTCGCGGGGAACGTGAAAGAAGTCGGCATTCGCGCCATTGAAGAGTTTGGCCCGTACAAAATCCACGGCGACCCTGAGATGATGCGCCGCATGGACGATCTCCTGCAGGGCTTTGTTGCACAACATCGTATGAAGTTGCCGGGCACTGCGTATATCCCGTGTTACGAGATCTGCGCATAACCTTCAACACCGGGTAGCTGATGCTACTTCGGTGACAGTTTTGTCCATATCAAAGCCGGATTTGGCACATCAGCCAACCGGCTTTTTTAGTGATACCAGTCACATAGCTCACGCAATAACATAAATATCAATTATCTTTCGTCTGACAAGCCCCGAAACGCAAACGATTACCCTCCAAAGGAAACCGTGATTTATCACCGCAAATTATAATTAGTCACCAGAATTCACTAAAAACAACAGTTTTTATAGCGCAACCCTCGTATCTTCGCGCCCTGCCTTTCATGCCATATGTCGTTAATGTTAGCCTTCACGCCCGTAAATTCGCTTTGACTATTTTTTAACAGATTAATGGTCCAAATTTATCCACATAAAAGGTGGATTATTGCATTTGAGATCGCGATCACTGATACATTCATTACTTAAATGTATCTTTCCGCCCGAAAATTATTACGGCGAAAAATTATATAAAAATCGCTAAACGAATTTCGTTTTACAGTCGGGTATTTTTTCATTGGATTGAACCCAAACCCGACTTTTTAAGCTTCCTCCAGGAGAAACAGATGGAAAACACGCAAACCAGCACTATCGTTACGGGCCAGACCCGCAGCGCATGGCGCAAGACAGACACCATGTGGATGCTGGGCCTTTACGGCACGGCGATTGGCGCAGGTGTATTATTCCTGCCAATTAACGCAGGCGTTGGCGGGATGATCCCGCTGATCATCATGGCCATTCTTGCCTTCCCAATGACCTTCTTTGCTCACCGTGGTCTGACCCGCTTCGTGTTGTCCGGTAAAAATCCGGGTGAAGACATCACTGAAGTTGTAGAAGAGCACTTTGGCGTTGGCGCAGGTAAACTGATTACCCTGCTCTACTTCTTCGCTATCTACCCGATTCTGTTGGTTTACAGCGTAGCAATCACCAATACCGTTGAAAGCTTCCTGACCCACCAGCTGGCGATTACGCCGCCGCCGCGCGCAATTCTGTCTCTGATCCTGATTGTTGGCATGATGACCATCGTGCGTTTCGGCGAGCAGATGATCGTGAAGGCGATGAGCATCCTGGTATTCCCGTTCGTTGCGGCTCTGATGCTGCTGGCGCTGTACCTGATCCCTCAGTGGAGCGGTGCGATTCTGGAAACCCTGTCCTTTGATTCTGCGGCAACCACCGGCAACGGCCTGCTGCTGACCCTGTGGCTGGCAATTCCGGTTATGGTGTTCTCCTTCAACCACTCCCCGATCATCTCCTCCTTCGCCGTGGCGAAGCGTGAAGAGTACGGTGATGAAGCAGAGAAGAAATGCTCCAAGATTCTGGCATTCGCTCACATCATGATGGTACTGACCGTTATGTTCTTCGTCTTCAGCTGCGTATTCAGCCTGACTCCGGCAGATCTGGCTGCAGCGAAAGAGCAGAACATCTCTATCCTGTCTTACCTGGCAAACCACTTTAACGCACCGATTATTGCCTGGATGGCACCGATCATCGCGATTATTGCTATCACCAAATCCTTCCTCGGCCACTACCTGGGCGCGCGTGAAGGTTTCAACGGTATGGTAATTAAGTCTCTGCGTGGCAAAGGCAAGTCCATCGAAATCAATAAACTGAACAAAATCACTGCACTGTTCATGCTGGTAACCACCTGGATTGTGGCGACGCTGAACCCGAGCATCCTCGGTATGATTGAAACCCTGGGTGGCCCGATCATCGCGATGATTCTGTTCCTGATGCCGATGTATGCGATTCAGAAAGTACCGGCAATGCGTAAATACAGCGGCCATATCAGCAACGTGTTCGTTGTGATTATGGGCCTGATCGCTATCTCCGCTATTTTCTACTCTCTGTTCAGTTAATTCCCTTGCGCCGCTCTTCGGGGCGGCGCACCTCGATACACAATGGACGCCTCATGATTAGCGTATTCGATATTTTCAAAATCGGCATTGGCCCTTCCAGCTCCCATACTGTTGGCCCGATGAAAGCAGGCAAACAATTCACGGATGACCTGATTGCACGCGGAATTCTCACTGACGTAACACGCGTAGTGGTTGATGTCTATGGCTCTCTGTCCCTGACCGGGAAAGGTCACCATACCGACATCGCGATTATTATGGGCCTGGCGGGTAATCTGCCGGATACCGTAGACATTGATGCTATCCCGGCCTTTATCCAGGATGTGAATACTCATGGGCGTTTGCTGCTGGCGGACGGTCAACATGAGGTCGAATTCCCGGTTGATAAGTGCATGAATTTCCATACGGACAATCTGTCCCTGCACGAAAACGGGATGCGTATTACCGCACTGGCGGGCGAAAAAGCCATTTACAGCCAGACGTACTATTCCATCGGCGGTGGATTTATCGTTGATGAAGAACACTTTGGTTTACCGAATAACAATCCGGTAAACGTGCCGTATCCGTATAAATCCGCAGCCGATTTGCAACGACACTGTCAGGAAACCGGCCTGTCACTTTCCGGCCTGATGATGCAGAACGAGCTAGCCCTGCACAGCAAAGAAGAGCTGGAACAGCACTTTGCAAACGTCTGGGAAGTGATGCGTAGTGGAATTGAACGCGGTATCACCACCGAAGGTGTATTGCCGGGCAAACTGCGCGTTCCGCGTCGTGCGGCAGCACTGCGTCGCATGCTGGTTAGCAGTGACAAAACCACGACTGACCCGATGGCAGTTGTAGACTGGATCAACATGTTTGCGCTGGCCGTGAACGAAGAGAACGCTGCCGGTGGACGTGTAGTTACCGCCCCGACGAACGGCGCATGCGGGATTGTTCCTGCAGTGCTGGCGTACTATGACAAGTTTATCCGCGAAGTGAACGCTAACTCACTGGCACGCTATATGCTGGTCGCGAGCGCCATCGGTTCCCTGTACAAGATGAATGCCTCAATTTCGGGTGCTGAAGTCGGCTGCCAGGGTGAAGTCGGCGTGGCGTGTTCTATGGCGGCAGCGGGTCTGGCAGAGCTGCTGGGCGGTAGCCCGACGCAGGTATGTATCGCCGCAGAAATCGGTATGGAACACAACCTGGGTCTGACCTGCGATCCAGTTGCCGGACAAGTTCAGGTTCCGTGCATTGAGCGTAACGCTATTGCATCGGTGAAAGCGGTTAACGCTGCTCGTATGGCGCTGCGCCGTACCAGCGAGCCTCGTGTATGCCTCGATAAAGTCATCGAGACCATGTACGAGACAGGTAAAGATATGAACGCCAAATACCGCGAAACCTCGCGTGGCGGTCTGGCGATGAAGATCGTTACCTGCGATTAATTCTCAGCACATTTTAGGATCTGTAGGCCGGATAAGGCGCTCGCTGCCATCCGGCTTTTATTGCCTGATGGCGCTTCGCTTATCAGACCTACGGATAGCGCTATTTCGCAATGCTCGCCTCCCCCCACTGTGAATGTTACCCTACAGCCTGATTTATCAGGGAGAACACCGTGGCCGTCCATCTGCTCATTGTCGATGCACTCAATCTCATTCGTCGCATTCACGCCGTCCAGGGGTCGCCCTGCGTTGAGACATGCCAGCACGCACTCGATCAGCTGATTGTTCACAGCCAACCCACGCACGCCGTGGCGGTATTCGATGATGAGGCACGTAACAGCGGTTGGCGTCACCAACGGCTGCCTGACTACAAAGCAGGTCGCCCACCGATGCCCGACGAATTGCATCACGAAATGCCCGCCCTACGCGCCGCTTTTGAACAACACGGCGTCTGTTGTTGGGTCTCGAGCGGGAATGAAGCCGATGATTTAGCCGCAACGCTGGCGGTGAAAGTCATCCAGGCGGGACATCAGGCCACCATCGTTTCGACAGATAAAGGTTATTGCCAACTGCTCTCCCCAACATTACGCATTCGCGACTATTTCCAGAAGCGCTGGCTGGACGCGCCGTTCATTGAGAAAGAATTTGGCGTAATGCCTCAGCAGTTGCCAGATTATTGGGGACTGGCCGGGATCAGCAGCTCAAAAGTGCCGGGCGTTGCAGGTATTGGTCCCAAGAGCGCAACACAGCTACTCGTGCAGTTTCAGCATCTGGAAGGGATTTACGCACATCTGGAAGATGTGCCGGAAAAGTGGCGTAAGAAACTCGAAATACATAAAGAGATGGCGTTTCTGTGCCGTGATATCGCGCGGCTGCAAACGGACTTACATATTGACGGAAATCTCCAGCAGCTTCGGCTGGCACGGTAGTCTTATTGCCGGATGGCGCTGCGCCTATCCGGCCTACGCATCGTACCCTCCTGTAGGCCGGATAAACGCCAGGTGATTACCAGGCGGTGTGGTACAGCTCGACAATATCGGCAATGCTTGCTTCACGCGGATTACCGCCAGTGCAAACATCGTCAAATGCCGCCTGCGCCAGCGCAGGAATATCTTCCTTACGTACCCCCACATCACGTAAGTGCGGCGGGATCCCCACATCGCGGTTAAGCGCAAACACAGCATCTACCGCGGCCTTACGCGCCTCTTCCAGCGTCAAACCTTCCACTTTCACCCCCATAACCCGGGCGATATCGCGGAATTTCTCTCCGGTGTATTCGGCGTTGTAGTGCATCACGTGCGGTAACAAAATGGCATTGGCGACGCCGTGCGGAGTGTTATAAAAGGCCCCTAGCGGGTGCGCCATCCCATGCACGAGTCCCAGACCGACGTTTGAAAATCCCATCCCGGCAACGTACTGACCAAGCGCCATTGCCTCACCGGACTGGCTGTCACCATTAACAGAGCCGCGCAGCGCCCCGGCAATGATCTCAATGGCTTTGATGTGCAACGCGTCAGTGAGTGCCCACGCCGCCCGCGTAATATAACCTTCAATAGCATGGGTCAACGCATCGACCCCGGTCGCCGCTTTTAACGCGGCAGGCATACCGTCCATCATATCGGCATCAATAAACGCCACCTGCGGGATGTCATGCGGATCGACGCAGACAAATTTACGCCGATTTTCTTCGTCCGTGATCACGTAGTTAATGGTCACTTCCGCCGCCGTCCCTGCCGTCGTAGGGATAGCCATCACCGGTACGCTCGCAGCACGTGTTGGCGATAACCCTTCAAGGCTGCGTACATCGGCAAACTCAGGGTTATTGTGGATAATGCCAATCGCTTTGCAGGTATCCTGTGGGGAGCCGCCGCCTATAGCTATCAGATAATCAGCACCACTTTGCTGAAAGACTCCCAATCCCTCCTTCACCACTGCAATTGTAGGATTTGGGATCACGCCGGAATAGATTTCCCACGGCAAACCGGCGGCATCCATACGGGATGTCACCTTATCGACAACGCCGCACTGTACCAGGTTTGCATCGGTGACAATCAAAGCCTTGCGATAACCCCGACGGATAACCTCATCCGTTAATGCCCCAACAGCACCCCGGCCAAACCATGCCGTTTCATTCAGAATCATTCTGTTCGCCATCGTATTTCTCCTTTTCGCTATGCGAAATTACTCTTCAATTCGTAATCCGTAAGATTTGAATTTCTCCAGCACAATGGCGATCTCTTCGTCATCCAGCACTGGCACCGGGTCGACAATCGCCAGGGTGCTCAGATAAAGGCGGGCCAGGACTTCTACTTCATGCGCCAGCCATAGTGCTTTTTCCAGATTCGCTTCACAGGCAATCAACCCGTGGTGCTGCAACAACGTTGCCTTACGGCTTTTCAACGCGACGCTCACATGCTCTGACAGCTCTCGTGTACCAAACGTCGCATACGGCGCACACGGGATAGAGTTCCCCCCAGCCGCGGCAATCATGTAATGGATTGCCGGAATAGGACGGTTCAGAATCGACACGGCGGTGCAATGAATCGCATGGTTATGAACGACTGCATTGGCATCCGGGCGCGTCTGATAAGCCGCCAGGTGAAAACGCCATTCACTGGAAGGTAATTGTCCTTTATCATATTTGCCGTCGTTATCTACGAACACGATCATGTTTTCAGTGAGTCTTTCGTAAGGGATACCGCTGGGTGTGATCAGCATTCCATTTTCATAGCGCGCACTTACATTTCCTGCAGTCCCCTGATTCAACCCAAGCCGGGTCATTTCAAGGCAGGTTTCGATGATTTCACGTGATAAACGCATTCTTTCCATAATGATTCTCCGGGTACAGTTGCCCCTCGTCTTTATTGCGAAAAAATGCAGCCGCAGAGTAAGACGGGTCAGGTTTCAGGTATGAGCAGCCACTGAACATATTTATTCAGATTCAGTTGGCCGATTTAGTTAGTGCGACGAATTATTGTTGTCTTACACGCTTAATTAGTTTCATCTCAACTTTTACAGTTTCTTTAATTGGCTGGTCATCAATAGCACTCATCATCATAGCGAAGGCTTTTTCCGCCCAGACATTTTCATCCTGCTGCATTGACCAGACATTATTCGCGAGGAATCCCAGCATGGGATGTTCATCAAATGTCCCGATATTAATATCCGGTGGGATCACACCAAAACGATTGCGAATAGCAACAACGGCACCTTCCAGCACAGGTAATGATGAGGCAATAAACGCCTGCGGACAGCCCTGTTCGTTGATCAATTTATCCATCAACCGATAACCACCCTCCGGCGTATTATCCGGACCTTCACGCACCCAGTCACGATGAGAAATCCCATTATTGTTCAATGCGTTAAGATAACCTTTTAAACGATCGCCAATACTGGGCAATCCGGTATCCCCGACTAAAAACCAGATCGGAGATTTGCCTGCATCAAACAAACTTTGCGTCAGCTTTTCACCGCCTAAAATGTTATGACTTTCAACCAGCGCGTTATCGGTATACTTAAAATCCCTGTCGAGTAGCACCATCGGTTTTCTGACCTGACGCAAATGGTGTTGCTGATTCTCTAATGTTGAGGGAACAATAAAAAGACCGTCAACATTACGAGCTATTAACGCTTTCGTTAATTTGTTTTCATAATCAACATCATCGTAGGTACAACTAATCGTTAATTGATATCCAGAACGACGGCAACGTTGTTCAAGTTTCTCGGCCAGTGTGGCAAAAAAGACGTTAGATATATTGGGTACAATCAGCCCCAACGTATCTGTTTTATTCAGTTTCAGGCTGCGGGCTGAATGGTTTATGACATAACCATACCGTTCAACGTATTCATTAATACGCGTTTGGGTTTTGACACTGATACGATATTGCTCAGCCTTCCCGTTCAGCACCAGTCGCACGGTCGTCACCGATAAATTCAGATCGCTGGCTATCTGTTCTACTGTTTTAGCCATTTATATGTCCCAGTTCACATCCAAAAACGTCAATTCTCAATCATAAAAGTATTTTAAACTTTTGTCTTACTGCATAACCTGGTTAAGCGCTTGCTGTTGATCCCACATCATCAGATATGCCTGGTATTTACGGTCATAGAAGTCCTGTCGTGCCGGATTCGCTTTAATCACCCCGCCTGGACGAACCATCGCCCGGCAGGCGGAGGGAACATCTGCCCACACCCCGCAGGCTACCGCACCGGTGATAGCCGCACCTAACGTCACCGCATCTTCTTCCTGCATAAGATGAATATCGCATCCGGTGGCGTCTGCATACTCTCGCAACCACAGTGGATTATGTGTTGCACCGCCGCACAGCGTCAGTCGAGAAATGGTATGACCGTTGTCGCGCATCACTTCCATAATGTGTCGGGTACCGCAGGCAATCGCCTGTAATGTCGCCAGATACAGACGAGCAATCTGCTTCTCACCTCGTTCAAGCGTCAAACCACAAACGCTGCCCCGGGCATCGGGTCGCGCACGCGGGGAACGGTTACCATGATGATCGGCCAGGACATGCAGATAACGACCAGGCTCTGACTCCTGCGCTTCCAATGCAGCCACCCATTCATTAACTAACGCTATCGGATGACAACCCCGCGCCTCAGCCTGGTGATACAACTCAGCGCTGGCACCTGACTCCTGAAGCGTCCAGTCAACCAGCGCCCCAGCCGCGCTTTGTCCCCCTTCCGTCAGCCAGTAGCCAGGCAGCATGGCAGACCAGTACGGCCCCCATACACCCGGTGTATGAATCTCCTGCTCGCTGCACAACATATGGCAATTTGATGTTCCGCTGATCAACGCCAATGTTCCCGCAGGCTCGACACCGGCAAGCGCCACACCACCCGCATGCGCATCAATCATGCCACTGGCAACTACCACCGCTGTCGTCAGTCCCAGCGCCTGTGCCGCATCGGGGCTGAGCGTCCCAACGGCCGCGCCTGGGGGCAGGATCCGCGACGGAATTTTGTTCAGTAAATCAGTTAATTCAACCGCATCCAGCAGGGAGTGGCTAAAGCGTTGCTCATGTGCCAGATAGTTCCATTTACAGGTTAAAGTACACAGACCAGCAACATCACAAGCGGTGGCTTTCCAGACCAAAAAATCCGCCAGGTCGTAGAAGCGGTGTGCACTCTGCCAGGTCGCGGGGAAATGGTTTTTTAGCCACAACACTTTGGGTAGTTCCATTTCGACACTGACTTCACCACCGACATAACGCAACGCCGGATCCTGCGTAGCGTTGATACGCAGTGTCTCCTGCACCGCACGATGATCCATCCACATGATGATGTTGTGGTCTGACGGTTCACCAGGTGAAACCGCCAGACCCTGCCCCTGTTCATCCAGAGCCACTAACGAACAGGTGGCATCAAACCCCAACGAGCGGATCTCCTCAACGCCAACCCCGGCTGACGACACAGCCTCCTTCACGGCATGGCAAACCTGCTGCCAGATTTCGGCAGATGACTGCTCTACCCGCTCGGGGCCTGGTCGAAACTGCGAGATAGGGAATGTCGCAAAAGCCAGCCGTTTGCCACTGGCATCAAAAACACCAGCCCTGACACTGGCAGAACCGACATCCACTCCGAGGAAATATCCACTGCTCATAGTAGCTCCCTGACGCTGGCTAATAATGGGGCGAATGTACCGTCCCCGCGGTCTTATTTTTTACCGAATGGGTGCAACAGCTTGTCGATTTCCGGTGTATCAATGTTCTGCGCACTGACAAACTTCACCGGAATATCAATTTCTTTCGGCACAGACTGACCCGATACCGCTGCATTCAGCGTCTTGATGCCCTGATAGCCAATCTGATAAGCGTCCTGCACGACAAAGCCCTGAATAACCCCAGACTTCAGGAAGGCAATGATTGCCTCAGTGCTATCAAAACCAATCACCTTCACTTTGCCTTTCAGGTTCTGACTATCAATAGCGTTTGCTACGCCCAGCGTTGAACCTTCATTAGTGCCATAAATCCCCGCAATATCGGGGTTGGCCTGGATCATATCGATGGTTTTATCCATCGCTTTTTGCGGATCACCATCACTGTACTGAACCGGCAATACTTTGATATCCGGATATTTTTCCTTCATGCGGGCAATAAACCCTTCCGAACGCTCAATCGCTGAGGAGGTCCCCGCCACGTGCGCAATAATGCCGACTTTCCCTTTGCTACCCACTTGTGCAGCGAGAGCATCTGCCGCTTCAGCCCCTGCTTTACGGTTATTCGTTGCCACAAAGCTGACTGGAATGTCAGAATTTACGCCTGAGTCAAACGTCACCACCTTGATGCCGCGTGAATTCGCTGTTTCCACTAATGGCGCAAGCGCATTGGCGTCCAATGCCGCCAACAGCAATCCATTAGGTTTTTGCGCCATTGCGTTTTCAACCAACTGAATCTGCTCGGCAATCTGAGTTTCATCGGCAGGCCCAACATAGCTGGTCTTATCGCCCAACTCTTTCGCTGCCGCTTCAGTACCCATTTTTACGGTCTGCCAGAATTCATGCTGGAAGCCTTTACTGACCACAGGAAGGTTCATATCTTTAGCCAGTGCGCTGGATGTCATGCAGGCCAGCAGGGATAACGCATAGACAAAATTCCTGGTTCTCATTGTTTTACTCCGTTCTGAGTGAGTCACCCTAAACGTCAGGGTTATGTTGTCCCGTGACTTCCGGGTGCGTAAATCAACGAATTTTTTTGCGTAAAGTATCGAGATAAACCGCGGCGATAACGACGACGCCCATGGCCACCATTTGCCAGAACTGCGAGACGCCCATCAGGTTCAGACCATTTTTCAACACGCTCATAATGAATGCGCCGATAATGGTGCCGCCAATAGTGCCAATCCCCCCCATCAGGCTGGTACCGCCAATGACCACCGCTGCAATGGCTTCCAGTTCATAGCCCACGCCGACGGTTGGCTGGCCCGAGTTCAAACGAGAGGCCAGAATGACCCCGGCAATCCCGGTCAGCAGACCACAAAATGCGTAGACGAAAATTTTCACGCGCTGGACTTTAATCCCGGAAAGATGCGCAGCAACCTCATTACTGCCCACGGCATAGACATAGCGACCAATCACCGTTTTCTTGAGGATATATGCGGCGATCAGTGCGACAACCACGAGGTAGAAAACGGGGTAAGGCAGCACATCGAACAAGCGTCCCTGTGCCAGCATCTTGAAGGTGGGATAATCAGCAAAGTAAATTGCCCGGCCGTCAGTCATTACCATATTGATGCCTCTGACGGACATCATCAGACCCAGGGTGGCAATAAAGGGCGGAATAGTCATTTTAGTGACCAGCAACCCATTGATATAGCCGCATAATCCACCCGCCAGCACACCCGCCAAAATACATACGGGCAGAGGTAATCCCAGCGTGGCGCTGATACCTACCGCAACACCAGAAAAGGCCACTACCGAGCCAAGAGAAAGGTCGATTCCTGAAGTGATAATGACGAAGGTAACGCCAATCGCCATGATGCCAATCACCGAGGTTTGCAGGGCAATTGTCATAATGTTTTCAGTGTTAAAGAAGAAAGGTGATCCAAAACTAAAAAATATCACCAGAATAATCAGACTCAAAAGCGGCGCCAGGCGCATTAAAAGCTCTTTGTTAATTTTTATTTTCTTATTATTGCTGTCTGAAGAGGTTACAGAGATAGTCATAAATTAGTCCTCTAACGTCGCATATTGCATGATTTTTTCTTGTGTGGCGTCATCAGAAGCTAACTCTCCGGTAATACGCCCATTACGCATAACTAAAATGCGATCGCACATACCCAGCACTTCCGGTAATTCAGAGGAAATCATGATGATTGATTTCCCTTTTGCCACCAGTCGATTCATTAATTCATAAATTTCAAGTTTGGCTCCCACATCAATACCGCGGGTAGGTTCATCAAAGATGAGAATGTCGGTGTCTTTGCATACCCATCTGGCAATAATAATTTTTTGCTGATTACCGCCACTTAAATTCAACGCAGCCTGTTCAAGATGCGGCGTCTTAATACGCAGTGCTTTCACCTGCTCTTCGCTGGTTTGCTGACAGCGTTTACTATCCACGTTGCCATATCGGTTGGAATATTCGGGGTAATTTCCTAGCATAATATTGCGTTCAACGGACAACCCTAATGCCAGCCCCTCTTTTTTTCTGTCCTCGGTTAAGTAGCTAATACCCTGCTGGATGGCATCAGGAATATCCTTGATTACCGTCTCTTTACCGTTCAACTTGATGGTTCCGCTGTCGATGGGATCGGCACCAAAGATAGCCCGTGCCAGCTCTGTTCTCCCGGCCCCCATCAGCCCGGCAAAACCTAAGATTTCCCCCTGATGCAAGGTAAAATCGATATTGTTCAGTACGCCTTTGCGCGTCAGGCCACTGACTTCCAGCACTGGTTTACGCTGGAGTTGCGGCTCCCGGCGGGGATAGATATTGCCAAGGTCACGCCCAACCATCATGGCAATCAGGTCGCTGATTTTGACCGAGTCATAATCCACTGTGGCAATAAACTGTCCATCCCGCATGACGGTAGCGCGGTCGGCGATCAGCGCCAACTCCTCCAGTCGGTGCGAGATATAAACGATGCCCGTTCCCTGTTCTTTAAGTAAACGTGTAACCCGGAATAAACTGTCAATTTCGGTTTCCGTCAACGCCGCCGTTGGCTCATCCATAATAAGAATCTTGGCATTCACCGATATCGCTTTCGCAATCTCAACCATTTGTTGCTGAGCAACAGTAAGATCGGCAACCAGCGTGTCTGGGGAGATATTCAGGTTTAATTTTTGCAAAATATCGATAGCAGCCTGCCGCTGTTGTTTCTCATCCAGACGCCAGCGATTATTTTTGCAAAACTCCCTGCCAATAAATATATTGTCTTCGACCGTCAGTTCAGGAAAAAGGTTAAACTCCTGATGAATAATGGTGATACCTACGCTTTGTGCGCTCAATGGGTTTGCAAACGAAACGGGTTGGCCCTCAAAAATAATATCCCCTTCATCAGGTTGATATACACCGGATAAAATTTTCATCAGGGTAGACTTTCCCGCGCCATTCTCCCCCAACAGCGCATGAACCTCACCTTTGCGTAAAGTAAAATCCACATTACTCAACGCTAATACGCCGGGAAAGCGTTTCGTAATATGACTCATCTGTAAAAATGTTTCAGACATTGCTGCTTTCCTCAATATACAGAAACTGTAATCAGTGAATCAGGCGAAAAACAGCGTTGCCAGGAAGCCATCGTCACCGTTAATGCGAATGTGCCTACAAGATCATATGCGTTTTATCAACAATGCTAACTCGAGTTAGCGATTGCCTTTTAAAGCTATTTTAGCTGCCAAAAATAGCCAAATCATTTGGTTTAAAATTGTGACACTGGACAGACAATTTATTTTATCTTATTAATTTAAAAAGAATTTAATTAAAAATCCTGTATTTGTTTATTTGACGCAGATCGAATTTTAACCACTTCTCGTGAGGCTTCTCACAGTTCCATAACAAAAAAGTTGTGCAAAAAACTCTCTAATACCTAAGCTAACTCGAGTTAGCAAAAATGGGTAATTCAGCCAACTGCGACAGTGGTGTCCGACATCCGCTTTTGCAGCACGGCATAAAGTGAGATGAGGAACCTCGAATGAAAAAAAATAGTTTACCGAAAATCGGTATTCGTCCGGTGATTGATGGGCGTCGTATGGGTGTACGCGAGTCGCTCGAAGAACAAACCATGAACATGGCAAAAGCCACTGCCGCACTGATTTCCGAGAAACTTCGTCATGCCTGCGGGGCACAGATCGAGTGCGTTATCGCAGACACCTGTATTGCCGGATTGGCTGAATCTGCCGCCTGTGAAGAAAAATTCAGTAGCCTGAACGTCGGCGTGACAATTACCGTCACGCCGTGTTGGTGCTACGGCAGCGAAACTATCGACATGGATCCGATGCGCCCGAAAGCCATCTGGGGTTTCAACGGGACGGAGCGTCCAGGTGCCGTGTATCTGGCTGCCGCACTGGCTGCACATAATCAAAAAGGGCTTCCCGCCTTCTCTATTTACGGTCATGACGTGCAGGATGCCGGTGATACCACTATCCCTGCCGATGTTGAAGAAAAACTGCTGCGTTTCACTCGGGCAGGTTTAGCCGTTGCCAGCATGAAAGGTAAAAGCTATCTGTCCATCGGCGGCGTTTCAATGGGAATTGCAGGCTCTATTGTCGACCATAACTTCTTTGAATCCTGGCTGGGAATGAAGGTTCAACCTGTTGATATGACCGAATTGCGTCGTCGCATTGACCAGAAAATCTATGACGAAGCGGAGCTGGAAATTGCCCTGGCGTGGGCGGATAAACATTTCCGTTATGGCGAGGATCAGAACGCGCAACAGTATAAGCGAAATGAAGAACAGAGCCGTGCAGTGCTGAAAGAGAGCCTGCTGATGGCCATGTGCATCCGCGACATGATGCAGGGTAACCAGAAACTGGCAGAGAAAGGCCGGGTTGAAGAGTCGATGGGGTACAACGCGATTGCCGCCGGTTTCCAGGGCCAGCGCCACTGGACGGATCAATATCCAAACGGCGACACCGCCGAAGCGTTGCTGAATAGCTCATTTGACTGGAATGGCGTGCGCGAACCGTATGTCGTCGCTACCGAGAACGACAGCCTGAACGGTGTCGTAATGTTGTTTGGTCACCAACTCACCGGCACGGCGCAGGTCTTTGCTGATGTACGGACCTACTGGTCACCGGAAGCAGTAGAACGCGTCACAGGTAAACCGCTGACCGGTCTTGCGGAGCACGGCATTATTCACCTGATTAACTCCGGCTCTGCGGCACTGGATGGTTCCTGCAAACAGCGCGACGGCGAAGGGAACCCCACCATGAAGCCGCACTGGGAAATCTCGCAGAAAGAAGCGGATGATTGCCTGGCGGCAACCGAATGGTGTCCCGCAATTCACGAATACTTCCGCGGGGGCGGCTACTCTTCCCGTTTTCTTACCGAAGGTGGCGTACCGTTCACCATGACCCGCATCAATATCATCAAAGGCCTGGGCCCAGTGCTACAAATTGCGGAAGGCTGGAGTGTGGAATTACCGAAAGAGGTACATGCTCAGCTTGATGCTCGCACCAACTCTACCTGGCCAACAACCTGGTTTGCCCCGCGTTTAACCGGCAAAGGTCCGTTCAGCGATGTCTATTCCGTAATGGCTAACTGGGGTGCCAACCACGGTGTGCTGACGATTGGTCACGTCGGCGCGGACTTTATCACCCTTGCTGCCATGCTACGTATCCCGGTGTGTATGCACAACGTGGAAGAAGAGAAGATCTATCGCCCTTCCGCATGGGCTGCCCACGGTATGGACAGCGAGGGCCAGGATTATCGCGCCTGCCAAAACTACGGCCCACTGTATAAACGTTAATGCGACTCTGCCCGGTGGCGCAAGCTTACCGGGCCTACGGGTGCACAACGTGTAGGCCGGATAAGGCGTTTACGCCGCCATCCGGCAACGTCTCGGGAGAGATTATGAAGAATGAAGTCATCCTGGTTCTCGACTGTGGCGCGACTAACGTGCGGGCAATCGCCGTTGACCGCCAGGGAAAGATTGTCGCCCGCGCAGCGACCCCGAACGCCAGTGACATCGCCATAGAGAACGCTGGCTGGCATCAGTGGTCCCTCGACGCCATTGTGCAACGCTTTGCCGATTGCTGCCAACGACTCACAACGGAACTGACCGCCTGTAACATTCGAGGGATAACGGTCACCACATTTGGCGTTGATGGCGCGCTGGTTGATGCGTATGGCAAACTGCTTTATCCGGTTATCAGTTGGAAATGTCCACGTACTGCCGCCGTCATGGCTTCTATCAGCCAACGGATATCACCTCGGCAATTGCAGGATATATCCGGCGTCGGCGCGTTCAGCTTCAATACGCTGTACAAGCTGGTATGGCTTAAAGAGAATCACCCGCAATTGCTGGAACAGGCACACGCCTGGCTATTTATTTCATCACTGCTCAACCATCGCCTCACCGGTGAGTTCACCACAGATATCACCATGGCCGGTACCAGTCAGATGCTGGATATTCATCAGCGAGATTTCAGTGTTGATATTTTGCAGGCAACCGGGATACCACGCCGACTGTTTCCACGTTTAGTTGAAGCGGGAGAGCAGATCGGAACGTTGAAAAATGACGCGGCAAAGCAACTTGGGCTCACAGCGGGCATTCCGGTTATCTCTGCCGGCCACGACACGCAGTTTGCGCTCTTTGGCGCAGGCGCGCAGCCAGATGAACCCGTGCTCTCTTCCGGTACATGGGAAATACTGATGGTACGCAGCGCACAGGTCAATACTGCCTTACTCAGCGACTATGTGGGTTCTACCTGTGAACTGGACAGCCAGCCGGGTCTCTATAACCCCGGTATGCAGTGGCTGGCATCCGGCGTGCTTGAGTGGGTACGCAAGTTGCTGTGGACACCCGACACCCCCTGGCAAACGCTCATTGATGAAGCACAAGCCATCCCGGCGGGCGCTGAAGGGATAATCATGCACTGCGATCTGCTCGCCAGCCCACGTGCCGGCTGGCAGGGTGTCACACTCAACAGTACCCGTGGACACTTCTACCGCGCGGCGCTGGAAGGATTGACAGCCCAGCTGCAGCACAATCTACACACACTAGAAACCATCGGTCATTTCAACGCGACAGAGCTACTTCTGGTTGGAGGAGGAAGTCGTAATGCACTGTGGAATCAGATAAAAGCGAACGTTCTGGGTATTCCCATCAAAGTGCTGGATGATGCCGAAACGACGGTTGCCGGTGCAGCGATGTTTGCCTGGTCCGGTATTGGCGAATTTGCCTCTCCGGAGCTGGCTCGCGCGCAGGTGGACTATCAATATCGTTACTTCTATCCACAAACGGAACCCGTATTCACAGGAGTCGAGTGACATGCTCAAAACGATTTCCCCCTTAATTTCCCCAGATCTGTTAAAGGTGCTGGCTGAAATGGGTCACGGTGATGAGATTATCTTTTCCGACGCCCACTTTCCGGCCCACAGTATGGGCCCGCAGGTTATCCGGGCCGATGGTCTGCAGGTCAGCGACCTGTTGCGGGCGATTATTCCGCTGTTTGAACTGGACAGTTACGCCCCACCACTGGTGATGATGGCCGCCGTCGAAGGAGACTCGCTCGACCTCGACGTAGAAGCGCGATATCGGCAAGCACTGTCATTACAAACACCTTGCCCGGACATCACGCGCATTGACCGTTATGCATTTTATGAACGCGCACAAAAAGTATTCGCAATCGTTATAACAGGGGAGCGGGCAAAGTACGGAAATATCCTGTTAAAAAAAGGGGTAACACCATAATCTCTTACCTGAATGCCCGGCAGGTACGGGCATTCATCGCATGATGGGGTGAGAAAACATGAAAGCAGCACGCCTGCAAGCAATCCTGGATCTGTTGAGCAACTATAAAAGTCTGACAACTGAAACCTTATCCTTACAGCTCAATGTCAGTAAAGAAACTATCCGTCGCGATCTTACGCAACTGCAGGCGCAGGGTAAGGTACTGCGTAATCACGGGCGCGCCAAAGTGATACATCGGGTAAATCAGGACTGCGGCGAGCCGTTTCATATCAGACTGAAAAGCCATTATTCCCACAAAGCAGATATCGCCAGAGACGCGTTAACGTGGATAGAGGAAGGCATGGTGATCGCGCTGGATGCCAGTTCTACTTGCTGGTACCTGGCTCGCCTGTTGCCAGACATTAACATTCACGTATTTACGAATAGCCAACCGATTTGCCTCGAATTGGGAAAACGTGAAAATATTCAGTTGATCAGTTCCGGTGGTCGACTTGAGCGTAAATACGGTTGCTACGTTAATCCATCGCTCATCTCACAGCTAAAGTCACTTGATATCGACCTGTTCATCTTTTCCTGCGAGGGGATCGACCGCGGCGGTACACTCTGGGATTCAAATGCTACCAACGCCGATTTTAAATCCATTCTGCTTAAGCGTGCGGCGCAGTCATTATTATTGATTGATAAGAGTAAATTTAATCGCTCGGGTGAGGCGCAGATTGGGCATCTGGAAAATGTAACGCATATTATTTCAGATACAGAAATGATTGAAGCAACCCACGCCGGATGAGGCGTTCACGCCACCATCCGGCATATAAGTATTATCGTTCGTCGCGACGACCACCGACGGCAGCCCACAGACGACGCACGTGCACGGTGACTTCTTCACGGTCGTGATAAAGCTGACGCGCCTGAATCTGCGCATTCACGCCATGCTCATCGAGCTGTGCCTGAATATAAGCCAGGTTTTGCGACACTTCCTCGTAGCGCTTTTTCATCGGCAGCTTAAGGTTAAAAATCGTCTCGCGGCACCAGCCGTTCACCAGCCATTGCGCCATCAGCGCAGCAACTTTGGCCGGTTTCTCCACCATATCGCAGACCATCCACGAGATGTTGTTACGATTCGGGCGATACTTAAATCCATCTTCCCGCAGCCAGGTAACCTGCCCGGTATCCATCAGGCTTTGCGCCATCGGACCATTATCCACCGAGTACACCCACATATTGCGTTTAACCAGTTGGTAGGTCCAGCCGCCAGGACATGCTCCTAAATCAACGGCATACATTCCATTGGCCAGACGCTCATCCCACTCATCGGCAGGAATAAACACATGCAGCGCCTCTTCCAGCTTCAGCGTTGAACGGCTCGGCGCATCAGCCGGGAATTTCAGTCGCGGAATCCCCATATAGAACGGCGAGTTATTATCAGGCCAGGAGTAGCCGGTGTAGCAACAGCCAGGTGCAATAAAGAAGACGTGCACTACCGGACGTTTTGGCGTTTCATGTTTTGCCAGCACACCCGCTTCACGCAGCGCGGCGCGCAGCGGTACGGTAAACTTGCGGCAAAATTTAACCAGTTCTTTGCTTTCATTGGTGTCGGCAACTTCGACACGCAAATCACCGCCTTTCTCCACCACGCCCTGCAGCATACCGACGATCGGTGTGATGCGGTCTTCCGGCGGCAAATATTGCAGTAGCTCGCCGACAACAAACATTTGGCGAGCAAAAATCAGCGAGCTGAACGGCAACTCTTTAACTAGCTTTTCCGCATCTTCCTGCTGATAGCATTCAAAGATGACATAACCCGCATTTTCTTTGACGCGGGCGAAACCAAAGATTTCGCGACGCCCTGCTTTATCCGTAATTTCTGCGGCGCACTCTTTTTCAAAACCCGGGCGACACAACAATACAACCTTATTCATGGCTTATGCCCTTACGTTTCAATCGAATAGCGCCCACTAACATCAGTGCCCAGCCTACAAGGAAGCTAAAACCACCGACAGGGGTAACAAACGCCCACAGGCGTAAATGAGAAAGCGCGAGGCAATACAGACTGCCGCTAAACAGCACGGTCCCTAATGCCAGAAACACGCTACTCCAGTAAAACCAAATACTAATACGTCGCTGCATGGCGACGGCCAGACCAAAAATAGCCAGCGTATGAAATGCCTGATACTCAAGGCCAGTCTGGATCCACCCCATTTCAACAACGCCGAGGGTTTTACTCAGAACATGTGCCCCAAAGGCTCCCAGAGCTACAAAGATAAAGCCACTGATGGCGGCAAAAATCAGCATAAAACGGCTGGTCATGTTAATACCCTACGTAAATTATTGTTCATAACGAAAGCGGAATTTTTCTTGTTCCGTGGCCGCTTTCGCCAGTATCCACTGACGGAAGGCGGCTATTTTACCCAGTTCTGCCTGACTGTCATGACAAACCAGATAAAATGCGTTTTTGCTGACCAGAACATCATTAAATGGGCAAACCAGACGTCCGGCTTCAATTTCGGACTGCGCCATAACGTTATTGGCCAACGCAACGCCCTGTCCATGGATAGCAGCCTGTAGCACCATGGCGCTATGGCTGAAGATAGGTCCCTGCTGTACGTTAATATGATTCAGCCCGAGCTGGCGTGTATAAGCTTGCCAGTCACGCCGTGACGCATCGTGCAATAACGTATGTTTTGCCAGATCCTCAGGCGTCTTCAGCGGTTTATCGCCGGTAAGTAATAGCGGCGAGCAAACCGGCAATAAATATTCTGCGTACAATTTTTCAACGCGCAGACCCGGCCAGTTGCCGCGCCCGTAGAAAATCGCCACATCAACATCATCAGCCAGTTTGTCTTCCTGACGGTCAACCGCCTGGATCCTGACATCGATTCCCGGATAAGCTGAGTTAAAGCTAGAGAGTCTGGGCACCAGCCATTGAATCGCAAAACTGGGCAATAAACTGACGGTAAGCGCGCCTTTTGCACTGCGTGCCTGAAGTTTACGCGTCGCATCGGTTAATTGCGAAAAAATCTCTTTGATGTCGAGGAAATAGCTTTGACCTTCTTCCGTCAACAACAGCGATCGATTGCGCCGACGAAACAGCTTCAGCCCCAAAAAATCCTCAAGTGACTTGATTTGGTGACTTACTGCGGCCTGCGTCACAAAAAGTTCTTCTGCTGCGCGCGTAAAGCTTAAATGGCGCGCGGCAGCATCAAAAACACGTAACGCATTTAAGGGTGGTAATCGTTTTGACATGACTTTTAGGCTTTGATGTTAAATGAATTTAACAATTACCTAACAGGCTGTAACCTATTAGTTTTTTTAATCTGAGCCATTATAAATTGTCCGTTGAGGTTCTACCAGCAAATACCTATAGTGGCGGCACTTCCTGAAGCCGGAACGAAAAGTTTTATCGGAATGCGTGTTCTGGTGGGCTTTTGGCTTACGGTTGTGATGTTGTGTTGTTGTGTTTGCAATTGGTCTGCGATTCAGACCATGGTAGCAAAGCTACCCTTTTTCACTTCCTGTACATTTACCCTGTCTGTCCATAGTGATTAATGTAGCACCGCCAAATTGCGGTGCTTTTTTTTGTCCGAGTGTCAGCCAATGACGGTCGGCTATTTCTCCAGTTCTACCATCTCTTTCACATCGGTACGGTTAATCTGCTGTTTGTTGCCGTTAGCGTCTTTATACGAAATCATCCCCGTATCATCATCGGTCTTTGGCTTACCGTCAGACACGATTGTCCTACCATCGTTGGTGTGCATCACGTAATTCGGACCGGAACAGGCGCTCAGGGCAAAAGTCAGCATACAGGCAGAGATTATGGCGGTAGTCTTTTTCATCTTCTTCTCCTCACAGCAATTTATGCCAGATAAAACGAATTCCATAACAGGCAAAATTATTCGCCTAACACTATTTAGCATAAGACACTGCACAGACTTCGCCGGGATATCCAGAGGATTCCGATGGTTAGCACAACCCTTGTGTCTGCGCCCTTTTTGCGCCACGATCCGTTTACTGAACTGAGGAATACCATGAACGCTTTTAACCCCACGCAGTTTCGCGCACAATTTCCCGCACTCAACGATGCAGGTGTCTATCTCGACAGCGCCGCGACGGCATTGAAGCCGCAGGCGGTGATTGAGGCGACCCATCAGTTTTATAGTCTGAGCGCCGGGAACGTCCATCGCAGCCAGTTTGCTGAAGCCCAGCGTCTGACCGCGCGCTATGAAGCCGCGCGGGAAAAAGTCGCACGGCTGATTAACGCGCCGGATGACAAAACAATCGTCTGGACCCGTGGCACGACGGAAGCTATCAATATGGTTGCCCAAAGTTATGCGCGTCCACGCTTACAACCGGGCGACGAGATTATCGTCAGCGTAGCGGAGCATCATGCCAACCTGGTTCCCTGGCTGATGGTGGCGGAGCAAACGGGGGCCAAAGTCATCAAGCTTCCGCTCAATGCCCATTTGCTGCCTGACACTGAGCGCCTGGCGGATCTCATCACCCCACGCAGTCGCGTTCTGGCTCTCGGTCAGATGTCGAACGTCACCGGTGGCTGCCCTGACTTAGCCCGCGCGATTACGCTTGCTCATGCAGCAGGCATGGTGGTGATGGTGGATGGCGCTCAGGGTGTTGTACATTTCCCCGCAGACGTTCAGCAGTTAGATATTGATTTCTATGCGTTCTCGGGCCACAAGCTGTATGGCCCCACCGGCATTGGCGTGCTGTACGGTAAGCCTGAATTACTGGAAGCCATGTCCCCCTGGCTCGGCGGCGGTAAGATGATTAGTGAAGTCAGTTTTGACGGTTTCACCACCCAGGCTGCGCCATGGAAGCTTGAGGCCGGTACGCCTAACGTTGCTGGCGTAATCGGACTAAGCGCAGCGCTCGAATGGCTGGATGAGGTTGATGTTGCACAGGCTGAAAACTGGAGCCGTGGTCTGGCGACGCTGGCAGAAGATGCGTTGGCGAAACGCCCCGGCTTTCGTTCCTTCCGCTGCCAGGACTCCAGTCTGTTAGCCTTTAATTTCGCAGGCGTTCACCACAGCGACATGGTGACGCTGCTGGCCGAATATGGCATTGCGTTGCGAGCGGGGCAGCACTGCGCACAACCGCTGCTGGCGGATCTGGGCGTCTCCGGGACGCTGCGCGCCTCATTTGCACCTTATAATACGCAAAGTGATGTGGATGCGTTGGTTACTGCCGTTGACCGCGCGCTGGAAATATTGGTGGATTAATGACAAGCCCTCTGCTCGCCGGACACCCGTTTGGCACAACCGTAACGGAAGAGACGTTACGCGATACCTTTATCCCACTCACCCAGTGGGAAGATAAATATCGTCAACTTATTTTACTGGGTAAGCAACTTCCGCCCCTTTCGGATGATCTGAAAGCGCAGGCAAAAGAGATTGCCGGATGTGAAAACCGCGTCTGGCTGGGGCATACCCTTCATGAGAATGGCACTCTGCATTTCTTCGGCGACAGCGAAGGTCGCATTGTGCGCGGACTGTTGGCCGTATTACTCACGGCTGTCGAAGGTAAAACGGCCGCCGAGTTACTGGCGCATTCGCCAATGGAATTATTTGACGAGCTAGGTTTACGCACGCAGCTCAGCGCCTCGCGTAGCCAGGGGCTGCATGCTCTGAACGAGGCGATTCTTGAGGCTGCTCAGAAAGCCGGATGACGACGCTGATGCGTCTTATCCGGCCTACAACACCGCACAAACCGTAGGTCGGATAAGCATAGCGCCATCCGACACAATCAATGCTGGCGCGCCGCTTTGGCCATCATCTTCTTCAAAGCGTGTGAGACGGCAACAAAACCAAAGGTCGCCGTCACCATGGTGGCAGCGCCAAACCCGGATGCGCAATCCATACGCTTCGGCCCTTCCGCCGTCGCTTTCATCGCACATACCGAGCCATCTGCCTGCGGGTACACCAGCGCTTCGGTCGAAAACACGCAGTCCACGCCCAACTTGCCTTTGCTGTTTTTCACCACCCCAAAATCACTTTTCAGCCGCTCACGTAGCTTGGCCGCCAGCGGATCCTGGATGGTTTTTGCCAAATCAACGACCTGTATCTGCGTCGGGTCGATCTGCCCGCCCGCACCACCGGTGGTCACCAGCGGAATTTTGTTACGCCGACAGTAAGCGATCAGCGCCGCTTTTGGGCGCACGCTGTCAATCGCATCAATGACATACGCATAACCCACACTCATATACTCAGCAACGTTATCCGGCGTGACAAAATCATCGACCACGTTAACCCGGCACTCCGGGTTAATCTGACGGATACGTTCAGCCATCACTTCAGCTTTTGCCAGACCGACGTTATCGCGCAGAGCATGGATCTGGCGGTTAGTATTGGTGACGCACACATCATCCATATCGATGAGCGTGATGGCACCAATGCCAGTGCGCGCCAGTGCTTCCGCCGCCCACGATCCCACGCCGCCAATCCCGACCACGCAAACGTGCGATTGGGCAAACAGTTGCAGCGCATTTTCACCATACAGACGCGCCGTACCGCCAAAACGCTGACGCCATGCATCGCTAATAACCACAGACATAACACCTCAAATTCATTAATACTGAGCAGTATGGCTGCCGGATGGCGCTTCGCTTATCCGGCCTACATTATGGACCAGGCCTAATAAGGCGCAGCCGCCATCCGAAAATTAACCGCTGAACACGTTACCCGCACCCGGCGCGGTTTTCAGTACCCACACGCGGCCGTAGTGATTATACCACCCCGCACGGTGTCCAGCGTCGGCTCCAATGCCCTGGTAGATATCGAAGTGCTGTCCTTTTATCGCCCCGCCGACATCCAACGCCACCATCAGACGTAATTCATACTGACCGGTGAATTTCCCGTTATTGTCCAGCAGCGGAACTTCCGCCAGTAACGTTGTGCCCGCAGGAATGATGCTGCGATCAGAAGCCACGGATGCGCGACCAATCAGCGGTACCGCGCTGGCCCCTTTGACCGGCGCAAAAGATTGCGGTTTAAAGAAGACAAACGATGGGTTCTGCTCCAGAAGCTCACGCACTTCAGCTTCGCTGTGCGTTTCACCCCAATGGCGAATGGCCTGCATCGACATATCTTCTTTTTTCACTTCACCACGGTCGATAAGCACCTTACCGATGCTGCGATAGGCGTGACCGTTTTTCCCGGAATAGCTAAAAAAGTTCAGCGGACTGCCATCGCCGAAATCGATGTAACCACTGCCCTGAACATCCATAATGAAGTTATCCATTAGGGAGTTGCTGTACGCCAGAATATAATTGTCGCTCAGGGCGCCCGCATAAATCTCGGCACGGCTTGGTAAGCGCCCACGTTTTGGCGGCATGCGGTAGATAGGGTACTGAAATTCGCCCTGACGCGTATGGCGCGCCTGGATAACCGGCGTGTAGTAGCCCGTAAACTGGACGTTACCGTAGTTGTCCGCCCCTTCCATTTGCCAGGCATCAATACCAAACTGGCGCATACTGCGCGTATCGCCACCCGCTCGTAACCACTGCTGGATAGCGTTGTAAACGTTGCTCTGGTTACCGTACAAACGTGGCGATGCGCTGCGAATTTGATTAACCTGCTCGGCGAAATCACCGGCATTGATTGGTGCGCCAACCGCATCAGGCTGGTTCACCAGTGAGAAAGGCTGGGTAAATTTCCCGTCTTTATACTGCTGCCCACGATCGGTGGGTTTTGAGGAACACGCGGCGAGCATCGCGACGACTGCTCCCGCCAGAAGATATTTTGCCCAACGTCCTTTCATTGTTCTCGTCTTATGTTGCCTGAATGCGAGACGAAGATAACAAACCCCCGAACCTAATGAAATGCGTATACCTACCCGAACGCAAATTTTGCGCAAAAAACAATCCAGAGTGCGTTGTTTTTGTTCATTTTCACCCTAAAAACGTGATCAAGGTGAAAAAAGGGTTGCATGAAATCGTTAGCAGAGTATAGTGCGCATCCACGGACGCGGGGTGGAGCAGCCTGGTAGCTCGTCGGGCTCATAACCCGAAGGTCGTC